>CAYMVE010000022.1:0-21573 GCA_964393715.1 uncultured Bacteroidales bacterium
TTATAACGGGCAGGTTTCCCGCTGTAAACATCTTTTTTGCCCTCGGCTTCTTTTTGATCTACATCAAAAGGTATCACACGAATAGTAGCTTTGGTTTCTTCTTTGATTTTCAACTCCGTTTCGGTAGTACCGTCCCAATAAGCCAGAGCAAAATTACCGCTTTCTATCACTTCTTTGAATTCGTCAAAATCCGCTACTTCTTTTGTGTGAGAATCCCTGAAAGATTTGGCTTTTTCGTAAATTCCGTTTTGAATATCGTCCAATAATTTTTCCACAGTATCGGCAATGTTTTCCAGCGGATAGAATGATTTTTCCAAAGTATCGCGTCTTACCACTTCTATTTGGCCGTTTTCAATGTCGCGCATTCCGATGGTAAGTCGTACCGGAACGCCTTTTACTTCGTATTCGTTAAACTTATAGCCGGGTTTGTATTTGTCATCGTCATCGTATTTGACGGTTATTCCCTTGGCTTGTAATTGGGGAAGTATTCTTTCATTTACCACTTTTGAGATGGTGTCTAACTGTTCCGCCTTCCGGTACACGGGAACTATTACCACATGCAGCGGGGCCAGTTTGGGCGGCAATACCAACCCGTTGTCATCGGAGTGAGCCATTATCAGTGCCCCGATTAGTCTGGTAGATACACCCCACGAGGTAGCCCATACATATTCCAATTTTCCCTCTTTATTCAAAAATTTCACATCAAAGGCTTTGGAAAAATTTTGTCCCAAAAAGTGGGAAGTACCGGCTTGCAAGGCTTTCCCATCTTGCATCATCGCTTCTATCGAATAAGTATTCACAGCACCGGCAAATCTTTCATTCTCGGTTTTGTGTCCCACATATACCGGAAGCGCCATCCATTTTTCTGCAAAATCCTTGTAAACATTTATCATTTTCAGGGCTTCTTCCATAGCTTCTTCACGGGTAGCATGTGCCGTATGACCTTCTTGCCACAGAAATTCCGCCGTACGCAAAAACAGTCTGGTCCGCATTTCCCAGCGTACCACATTGGCCCACTGATTAACGAGTATGGGCAAATCACGATATGATTGAATCCAGTTTTTGTACGAATCCCAAATAATAGTTTCCGAAGTGGGGCGAACAATTAATTCTTCTTCAAGTTTAGCCGTATCGTCCACCACAATCTTTTTCGTTTCGTCGTCCACTTTCAAACGGTAGTGTGTAACTACGGCACATTCCTTGGCGAAGCCTTCCACATGTTGTGCCTCACGGTTGAAAAACGATTTGGGAATAAAGAGTGGGAAATAAGCATTGACATGCCCTGTCTCCTTAAACATCCGATCCAATTGATCTTTTATCTTTTCCCAAATTGCATAACCATAAGGCTTGATAACCATGCAACCTCTTACTTGCGAATATTCGGCCAAATCCGCAACTTTTACAATATCATTGTACCATTGCGAATAATTTTCACTTCGTTTAGTAATTCCTTTTGCCATTTTGGTATGATATTTGCTGGTTGTTAGTAATAAAGTTTTTGCAAAATAAATAAAAAAAAACAAACGGGAGGACAAAGTTATGAAAACACAATTAAATAAGTTATTACCCGCTGCAATAATTGCAGCCATGTTATTAACATCCTGCTCCATACAAACCCATGTGTATCGGGATGATGTATATTATGATCCTGCTTCTACTTCCACATCTGCAACCACCTCAACCAATCTTTCTAGCCAAAACCAACAACCAACAAATGATCAGGACTATTCCTACAATGAAGACACTCAATCCGATAAAACCGGTTACGATACCGACCGGCAATATGAAGATGACTATTACGACACCAGCTCCGTTGCCCCCAAATATTACGATAGTAACGAGTATCAAGATAAAGACGGAAACACTTATATTACCAACAACTACTATTATGACGATTATTACGATTTTTCCTATTCCTCCCGTATCAGAAGATTTGATGAAGATTGGGATTTCCCGTATTATTCTTCCTATTATACCGGTAGTTACTGGTACACTTACGACCCGTGGGATTGGGGTGTAAGCATTTATTTGGGGTATCCTTGGTGGAGACCTTATTACCATAGCTATTATTGGTATAGACCATACTACCGTCCTTACTACTGGGGTAGCTACGGATGGGGCTATTGGGATGGCTATCATGACGGTTATTGGGATGGATACTGGGACGGATATTATGCCGGCACTTATTATGATTATTATCAACCTTATTACTACAACAGTTATGACCAAACCATTGCACATAGCAGTACACACAGAAGAGGTGGTGTCGGTTCACAGTCGTCAACCAGACCGCAATCGGGTACTTATCAATCCTTTGTAGATACTTATCAAAGAATGACGGTAAGCAAACCTTTGGATAACAATACGCCCACCGTATCGAAACCTATAGACGAAAAGCCTACTTTGCTGGATAAACCGGCTACGACCGGAACCCAAATAAGTCGAAGACCTTCCAAGCTGGAAAAACCGCAAGGTTCCGTTTCCGTGAGAACGCCGGAGGCAACAGAAGCAAGACCTGCATCTGCACAACAAAAGCCTCAAAGGATTGTTACGGATAAACCGGCATCGAGGATGTCACAAAAACCTCGCACAATAAGTACCGGACAGCTCAGACCTGTCAAAACTCAAAAACCTGCAAGAACACAGTCAGGCCAAAAACCTCAAAGAACGGAAAGAATAAAACCGGTATCCCCGCAGCAAAAACCGTCTTATAGGCAAAATCCGTCCCGAGGACAAAGGATTCAAAGCAAGCCGTCCGGAAGCAAAATATACCGTAACGAAAGGCAAACAAGACCTCAAAAGATACGGAGGGAAAGACCGTCAAACCAACGAATAAACCGACAAACAAAACCTCAAAGAAGGTACAACAATGCCAGGCCATACAGAAACAATTATAGTAAACCGACCCGTCCGAACCGTACTATAAGGTATCAGAGACCGCAAAGAACTCCCAATTATAAGCAGTACTCAAGTCCTTCTTACCGAAGTGCTCCGGCATCTCGAAGCAATAGAAGCATTTACAGTACTCCAACCAGAAGCCGAAGTAGCTATTCGTCGCCATCTCGAAGTTACAATAGTGGTAGTTCCGGTAGTGGGTTCGGAGGAGGACGATCCGGAAGTTCCAGTAGTAGTGGTAGCAGTAGCGGACACAGAAGATAAATTTTGTTTAACCCGAAAAATTTCAAAATCATGAAAAAACAAATCTTAGCAATTATATTAAGCTTACTAAGTTCGGTAACAATAAACGCGCAAAATGAAGAAGACGCCCTGAGATACTCTTTCCTAACTCCAATGGGAACATCCCGGTTCAGTGCCATGGGAGGTGGATTCGGAGCCTTGGGAGCCGATCTGAGCTTAACCTCCCAGAATCCGGCAGGATTAGCACTTTATACACGCAGTTCGGAGGTTACCCTTACTCCTTCATTTGTTTACAGCAATACCGGAGTGAATAACTGTTCCGGATGTAACAACTTTTCCTACAATATGCAAATAAACAATGCCGGTGTAGTGCTTACTTTTTCGTCCGGAGACAAAAAAGAAGGATGGGTCAACACCAACTTTGGAATTACTTACAATCGGTTGGCCGATTTGCGAAATGATGTGTATTACACGCACATCAACACCCAAAATTCATTAGCCGATTATTTTGTAAATATGGCTAACGGTACGGCACCGTCTTATCTTTATGCTTTTGAAGAAGGAGTAGCTTTTCAGACTTATTTGATAGATACCGTTCCTGGTTCTAACTATGCCTATCACAATGTGTATGACGGAAAATACGGCGAGCAACAGGATTTCATGCTCAATTCCCGCGGTAGTATAAGTGAACTGAATTTTTCTTTTTCCGGAAACTACGAACATAAAGTATATGTAGGCGGTTCTTTTAATATCCAATTTGCCGATTATTCTCATAAGAAAACCGTTTATGAGTCGGATATTTATGATTCTATTCCCAATTTTAATTCCTTTGAATTTTTTGAAAAACTCAATACGGAAGGTAGCGGAATCAATCTGAAATTGGGAATGATTTTTAAAGTAAACGATTGGTTCCGAACGGGAATTGCGGTTCATACACCAACATTTTATAAATTGACCGATGATTATTATACACAGATTACCACTACTTTTGATACGGCAAGATATCAAAGCACTTCGCCCGAAAACACTTACAATTATTATTTGATAACACCGGCACGTTTTATCGGATCACTGGGATTTGTAATAGCCCAACAAGCTGCTATCTCTCTCGATGCCGAAGCCGTAAATTATGCTTCTGCCAAACTCAAAAGCTCCGACTACAATTTCATAAATGAAAACCATAACATTACAGACACTTATACTTGGGGTATTAATTTGAAAACCGGAGTAGAATATAACTTTGGAATATTTGCTTTCAGAGGCGGAGTGAGTTACTATTCCAGCCCCTACAAGAATGACAAAAACAAATATGCAATTTCATACAATTCCGGTATACGAATTCGGGGAGACTATCTGTATGTAGATCTCAATTATTCGCTCATGAACAAAAAATACAGTTACTATATGTACAAATTACCAGACCAACCGGTTGATGCCATTAATGCTAATCAAACGATGAATTACTTCACTGCAACAGTAGGAGTACGATTCTAACCTTCAAACGCATCATCCGGAAAAAAGGGATACTGGTCCGTTTATGGATGGGTATCCCTTTTTTAGTGGTATTGAGAATTTCATAAAATAAAAAAGCCCCCTTTTTTGTATGTGGGGGCTTAGAGTAAATGCTGCGAAGCCTGCGTTTAGGATTCGTATTTTTTCAATTCTTCCATAACATTGTTGGCCAATTGATTGAAAGCCTTACCTTGCGGTGTATCGTCATCAAGTGCCGTAGGCAAGCCTTTGTCCCCGTCTTCTCTAATTTCTTCCAAAATAGGAATCTCGCCCAACAATGGCAATCCGGTTTCTTCGGAGAGTTTTTTGCCGCCGCCTCTACCGAAAATGTAATATTTTTTGCCCGGCGCCTCGGCACATTCAAACCACGACATGTTTTCCACAATACCCAGTACGGGGATGTCCACACCTTTGGCTTTGAACATATTTACCGCCCGTCGCACATCATTTAGAGCCACTTCTTGCGGAGTAGTTACCACAATTCCTTTGCTGCCTTTCAGATATTGGGCGATAGTAAGCTGTACATCGCCGGTACCCGGAGGCGCATCAATCACCAAATAATCCAGTTCGCCCCAATCCACATCCGTTATCAACTGTTTGAGGGCATTGGTCACCATAGAACCTCGCCAAATAATGGCGTCTTCTTTTTTCACAAAGAATCCTATGGATATTACTTGCACTCCAAATCGTTCTATCGGGGCAATCATATCTTTGCCACCCACTTTTCTGGCCAAAGGCCTTGCTCCTTCCAAGTCGAGCATCCGGGGTACGGACGGCCCGTACATGTCGGCATCCAACAGACCTACTTTGGCGCCGGTTTTAGCCAATGCTATGGCCAAATTTACACTTACGGTGGACTTGCCTACTCCTCCTTTTCCGGACGATACGGTAATAATATGTTTTACTCCTTTCAACAACGACTGGTTAATGACCTGTTGTCCGGTTTTCAGCGTTTTTACCTTATCCACATTCACTTTGCCGATGGCTCTTACTTTTACTTCCACATCATCACCGAAAGTGGCTTTGATTTTTTGAGCCGCTTCTTCTTTTATAGGCTTTTCATGCGGATTGTTGAAACTATCGAAGACAACCGAAAAGGTAATTTTCCGGTCTTCTACTTTTAGGTCTTTGACCATGCCCAAAGACACAATATCTCCATCTTTTGGTGGATATTTGATAGTTTGCAATACTTCTATCAATTTTTCTTGCGTGATTTCCATAGTGTTATAATTTTAGTTTATTCTACATCTATATAGTTTTTGTTGCAAATTTAAGTTTTAGTTTTTGATTAGATTATGCAAAATTAGATTTTTTTTTGAAAGACACGGGCGTTTTACAAAACATTGAAAATTATTTTACAATAGTGTCCTAAAAGTTTTTATTATAACGACCTTGGGAGCTCTATTCCGTTCATTTTTTGTAGTGGTAAATCGCACTAAACGGATTTTTCACCACTTTGTTGTCAGCCTTTACCTTTTCCCAAAATGCAATTTTGAGTAATCCAACTAACGCTTATAAATCAAATTCATAGGTTTGAAAAAGTTTTGCACTTTGGAGGAATACACAAATGAAATATTGAACGGATGTTCAAATATGGCTTTTTCAAAATACCGGGCTTCCGGAAGCGAACCTACATACCGGACAGCAAAATTTCCCAACAGAATAAGTTCCGTCTGTGGAGAAAGCACTCTCAAAATACTTCTCACAAAAGGTTTCCATTGAGAAGTATGATAGGCTGTATCTTTCTTACCGGAATACACCAAAGCCGTATTCAAAAGCAATACGCCGTTGGCCACAAAATTATCCCGAAGATCAAAAATTGTCTGAATCAAGCCGGATTTATCTATCCGGGCAATAGTGGCCTGTGAAATTTTGTCCGGATTCACCAATTCGTGAGCCAAAAGCAACATTTTCATGATATTTCTCAGACTGGTGGCCCGGTTTACCTCTTTGCTCAATCCCGTAGGTGCCCAAAGCGAATGTACCGATCCATCGATAAAAGCCTCTCCAATAGCACTTTCACGACGAGGATACGGATCTTGTCCGAACAAGATATAACGAGTCTTGCTCATAGGCAAACGCTGAAAAGCATTGAGAAAACCGTGTTTGTCAGGAATGTAATTATCCGCAGTTTCCAGAAAATGCAAGTAGGTGTCCTCCAATTCTGACAAGGCATCGATAAGTACCGGCTGCCAATCATTATGTACATATACCAGTCGCCGGGCTATTGCATGTTTTAGATCATTCATCGTTTTGTAAGAATTTGTCGGAAAAGTTTACGAGATACAATTTCTCTTTGGCTCTGGTCACCGCCGTATAAAGCCATCGGAGGTAATTTTTGTCCGGTTCAACAAAATTAAAATGGCCTTGATCTATAAAAACCTGCTCCCACTGACCACCCTGGGCTTTATGACAAGTTATGGCATAAGCAAATTTCACCTCCAATGCATTAAAATATTCATCTTCCATTACTTTTTCGTAAGTTTTTCGTTTGTTTTTCAGGTTGTAAGACAAAGCCACTTGTTCGTACAGTTTTTTTCGTTCGTCAAAATCAAGTGCCGGATGATGGGTATAAATGGTATCGAGCAGCAGTTTTGCATCCAACGAAAATTCGGGATAATACAGCAAAGCCATATTGACATCGGCAAATCGGATACCGTATTTTTCTTCAAAACCGTATATTTCGTTGATACGAATAAAATCTCCATTGGCCAAGAAAGAAAAAGACGCTTTGGGCGGTGTCCACAAATAATTATTCCGCACAATCATCAAAATATCTCCTTCGGTTATTTCTTCGTCATAATCAAAGATTTTTCTCCTTACGGTCTGATTGTAAGCATTAGCCATTTTGTTGGAAACGGTAATAATTGCAGTACCTTCTTTGCCCGCACTGGCATAAGACGATTCTATCCTTTCCCATATTTCCGAAGATTCGGGCAACTCAACATCTTCCGAGAGTTGGAGTTTCAACGCTTTTTTATCTTGTTTTCCGGTCAATATATTTCTTATCAGCGTGGCATTCCGGATGATGCCGGAGTTTTCGGATTGCCGGGTAACTTCTTCCAAAACAGCCGTATTTACAGGATAACCATAGGGCCTTATATAGCCTTCGGACAATGCCGGGCTGGTCTCTTCTCTAACGGGTGGTAACTGGGCATCATCACCCACCAAAAGCAATTTATTATTCGCTCCATTGAACACAAAATCCAACAAATCGTCTAACAACGAACCCGAACCGAATAGGGTTTGTTCTTCCCTGCTGCCGGCATTTATCATCGATGCTTCATCCACGATAAACAAAGTATTTTTTTGTCTGTTAAAATTAAGGGAAAATTTTCCGTCGAACCCCTTGGCCGTATTTTTCCGGTAAATGTATTTGTGAATGGTATAAGCCGTTTTACCTGCCGTAACCGACAAAACTTTGGCAGCCCGTCCCGTTGGGGCAAGCAGCACGGTACGGATACCATAATGTTCCAATACAGAGGACACTATACTTATCACCGTTGTTTTTCCGGTGCCGGCATATCCTTTGAGCAAAAAAATCCGTTCACCTCTATCCAAAATAAAATCGGACAAAGCACCAAATGCCTGTTCCTGACTTGTTGTCCAATCCAGTTTTGCCGCCGCTTTGAAAGCATCGTATAATTTGCTGCCTATCATAGAAACGAAAGGGCGGAAAAACTGCCCCTGTTTAATTATCCGGAATTATTAGCGGAATTGCTCCGAAAAATATTTGTAAAACAAGGGTAATGTTTCTATCCCCTTATAGAAATTGGCCAGCGGGAAATTTTCGTTGGGCGAATGAATGGCATCCGTATCCAATCCGAATCCCATCAATACCGATTTGATACCCAATACTTTTTCGAATGTGGAAATAATAGGAATACTCCCTCCGCTTCGATAAGGCACCGGTTCTTTTCCGAAAGTTTCGGTCATGGCTTTGTGTGCCGCACGATAGGCTGGTAAGTCAATCGGACACACATAAGCATATCCGCCGTGCAGTTGTTTTACCTCAACCGTTACGGTAGGAGGTGCAATGCTTTTCAGATAATCGGCTGCCAGTTGGCTTATTTTTTTGTGGTCTTGATTCGGCACCAAACGCATGGATATCTTGGCCGTAGCTTTGGAAGGTATAATTGTCTTGGCACCTTCACCGGTATAGCCGCCCCAGATACCATTCACATCCAAAGTAGGTCTTATGCCAAGGCGTTCTATCACCGTAAAATCTTTTTCGCCGCCCACTTCACGAATTCCAATGTCGGACTTAAACTTTTCCAAGTCAAAAGGTGCCTTGTTGAGCAAAGCCCTTTCCGCTTCGGAAACCTCCAATACATCGTCGTAAAATCCCGGTATCCGAATCATGCCGTTTTCGTCTTTGAGCCGGGCTATCATCGCAGCCAAAACATTGGCCGGATTATCCACCGCCCCGCCATACAAACCGGAATGCAAATCCCTGTTGGGACCGGTCACTTCCACCTCAATATAACTCAAACCTCTCAGGCCCGTAGTAATGGAAGGCGTATCGGGAGCAAGCAGGCTGGTATCAGATACCAAAATCACATCGGCTTTGAGCATGTCTTTGTGTTCTTCGCACCATTTGCCCAAATTCGGAGAACCGATTTCTTCTTCGCCTTCTATCATAAATTTGACATTGCAAGGTAGGGTACGAGTTTTCACCATAAGCTCAAAAGCCTTGGCATGCATAAACGACTGCCCCTTGTCGTCGTCGGCACCACGGGCATATATTTTCCCGTCTTTGATTACCGGCTCAAAAGGATCGGTGTCCCACAAATCGATGGGATCGACCGGCATTACATCCATGTGTCCGTACACCAGCACGGTAGGCAAAGAAGGATCTATTATTTTTTCGCCATAAGTAACGGGATTTCCGTCCGTTTCGTACACATCTGCCCTGTCGGCTCCAGCATTGAGCAATATTTGTTTCCAATATTCGGCGGCTTTATACATGTCGTCTTTGTGTTCGGGTAACGGACTTATGGAAGGTATCCGGATGAGTCCGAACAGTTCGTCTAAAAAACGGTTTTTGTTGGCCTCAATGTATTCTCGGATCATTTTTAAATTCAACGCATCCATAATCATTTGTTTTTTAATCGGTTATTAAATTTAATCAAAACGAAGATGTTTTACGGAACGGCCTTCGTCGGCAATTTCTTCAAGCGCTTTTACGCCTATTTTTATATGGTCGTGCACAAAGTTTTGGGTAACCAATTTGTCACTTTCGCGAGTTTTGATACCCGAACTTATCATAGGTTGATCACTTACCAACAGTAAAGCTCCCGTAGGAATTTTGTTGGCAAACCCTACCATAAACAAAGTAGCGGTTTCCATATCGATGGCCATAGCTCTGATTTTTCGCAGATATTCTTTGAAAGATTCGTCATATTCCCACACACGACGGTTAGTAGTATAAACCGTTCCCGTCCAATAATCCTTACCATAATCACGAATGTTTGACGACACGGCCCGTTGCAAACTAAAAGCCGGTAGTGCCGGCACTTCGGACGGAAAATAATCATTTGATGTTCCTTCACCCCTGATTGCGGCAATAGGCAAAATGAAGTCGCCCACCTTGTTTTTGGCTTTCAGACCACCACATTTTCCCAAAAACAATACGGCTTTGGGCATAATGGCACTTAGCAAATCCATCATGGTAGCCGCATTGGCACTCCCCATACCGAAGTTAATCATGGTAATTCTACCGTGTTTTACACTGGGCATCGGTTTGTTTTTACCTATTACTTCACCTCCATATTCTTCGGAAAAAATATCCAGATAATTGTTGAAATTGGTCAATAAAATATATTCCGTAAAATCTTCCAGTTCCCGTCCGGTATAACGAGGTAGCCAATCTTTTACAATGTCTTCTTTGGTTTTCATGCTTTTCAAGTTTTTGCAAAGATAGTATTTTATGAAATATCAAACCATCCTGTTCCTATAAGTTTTGGCAATAGGAGGCAATAATATCCGGGATATCCTTTCTTATGCCAGCCATTCATTCCAAAGAAAATCGTGCTGCACATACTTTTTGACCTTTTGTTACCTTTTGAACAAGCCAAAATATGAGAATTTTTGTTCTCTTTTAGGAAAGATTTTTTGCATAAAAAAATTGCCCTTAACTTTATCCCATAAAAAAACATTATGAAAATCACCATAGCCGGAAGGGGTAAGGTTGGCAAGGCTTTGTTCCGTTCATTCAGGCAGGCCGGATTTGAGGTGGCATTAATATCTACTCGCGAATTATTGTCGGCAAACACACATGTAGAATCAGATATGCTCTTATTGGCTTTACCGGACAATGTGTTGCAAACGATTGATTTGAAAGGAAAAGTCCTTTCTCGCACCGCCGTAATACATTGTGCCGGGACTTTGCCTTCGGATATTTTCAACAAATTTACCGACCGGTACGGTGTGTTTTATCCGTCGCGGTCGTTTACCGGAACAGAAGAAGAAACCTTGCAAGATGCTCATATCTTTGTGACTGCCAATCACCCGGATACCTTACAGCAACTCAAAGATTTGGCTGTAAAAAGCGGAGCCCATGTGCTTGAATTGACGGATACTCAGCGTTTACAACTTCATATTGCTGCGGTTTTTGCCCACAATTTTACCAATCACATGATTTTTATAGCCAAAAAAATTTCGGCGGAAGCATCGGTTCCTTTCAGTGTAATTCTCGACCTGCTCAAACCTTATTTTGACAACCTGTTCTCAGGTAGCCACCCCGAAGATTTACAAACAGGACCTGCTGCAAGAGATGATACTTCCACTATTGAAAAACACATTAGATTATTGGAATCGCACAAGGATTGGCAAAATATTTATAGATTTGTCACCCAAAGTATCAGAAATACCGTAAAAAAGCATGAAGACAACGAAAAATTTTAAGGAATTGCTTACCGAAGTAAAAGCTTTTGCTTTTGATGTGGACGGCGTATTTTCTTCTGCTGTTACCTTATTGGATTCTAACGGAGAAATGTTTAGAACAGCCAATATCAAAGACGGTTATATCATACAACTTCTTGCCAAAAAAGGATATCCGATAGCCATCATTACAGGAGGGAACTTTGCCGGAGTAGAAAAAAGATTTGAAAAACTGGGGGTAAAAGACATTTATTTATCGGCATCGGACAAAATTAAAGTATTAAAAAGTTTCATGGCAAAATATAATCTCGGTCCCGAACATGTTTTGTACATGGGAGATGATATACCAGATTTGGCCCCGATGGAATATGTCGGCATTCCTGTTTGTCCGTCCGATGCAGCCGAAGAAATAAAAGCGGTATCGTTATATATTTCGGACAAAAAAGGAGGAGAAGGATGTGTGCGTGATGTGGTGGAACAAGTGCTGAGAGCCAAAGGCGAGTGGTTACAACACGAAGATCATATTTGGTAATATTGATAATAAACCGGTAATGAAATCATATTTAAAAATCGTAAGGCCGCTTAATTTGCTCATAATGGCAGCCACTATGTTTTTGATGCGATATTGTGTCATCAGACCGTTTTTAGAGTATAATCATTTGCATTTGCAAGTTCCACTTCCCGACTTTGTATTGTTAGTGGTTACGACTCTGTTGATTGCAGCTGGAGGTTATGTGATCAATGATTATTACGACATAAAAGCCGACATGGTCAATAAAGACTGCGGATCAATAATTGTCGGTACCGGCATGACTCTAAAAGAAGCCATGAGATACTATATAGCTTTGACTTTTTCCGGTTTTGCTACGGGACTTTGGTTTTCTTTGAGCATGGGAGATTGGAATTTCTTTACTTTGTTCTTGCTGATCGGAGGACTTTTGTGGTTTTATTCCACTACCTACAAAGCCATGATATTGGTGGGCAATTTGCTGGTAAGTGTTCTTATTGCATTGGTTCCGTTATTAGTGATTGTTTTCGAAATGCTTAAATTCAAAGAAAATTTTCCGCACCTCATTGAAAACGGAGAAATAAACTACATGCCTATTTTTTATTTTGTTTTTGCTTTTTCCGCTTTTGCCTTTCTGACCAACCTTATCCGGGAAATAGCCAAAGACATTCAAGATATAAAAGGGGACCGAAAAGCCGGCAAAAAAACCTTTCCCGTATGGGCAGGATTTGTTAAGGCAAAAGTACTCGTATCCGTGCTACTTGTCATCGAAGTAGTGGTATTGTATGGGGTGTATTACCGCTTTTTAAGAGACGATTATTCGTTGTATTATTTGACTCTGGCGGTAGCATTTCCGTTGTTGTATGCTTTGTACAAATCGCTGACAGCCAATAGAGAAAAAGACTTTGGCCATGTGGCTTCCGTATTAAAATGGACGATGACCGGAGGCATGGGATACGCTTTTATCATTTGTTTGCAATTGTAGGTTATGGGCATTTCATCAGGGAAAAAAATAGTTTTGGCATCAGGTTCGCCACGAAGGAGACAACTCGTTAAGGAAATTTTTGAGGAGCAGTTTACGGTGGAGTTTATCAATCCGGACACCCCGGAAACACTTCCCGGCCAAACACCGATTGAGAAAGCCGCTTTGGTATTGGCACGGATGAAAATGGAAGCCGTAAAAAAACGCTTTGTTTTTGACAACGAAACTATCCTAATCACAGCCGATACCCTTGTAATAGCCGACAACAAAATTTTGGGCAAGCCTTCCGGCAAAGAGGAAGCACTGGAATTCCTCTTGCAACTTTCCGGCACATGGCATACCGTAACCAGTGCTTTTTGTGTGAGTTGCGGAGCTCATACGGCTTGTCATCAAGATACGACAAGGGTCAAATTTATGTCGTTAGCCCCAGAAGACCTCCTGTTTTACATCAATCGGCATCAGCCGTTTGACAAAGCCGGTGGTTACGGCATACAGGAATGGATAGGCTATATCGGTATAGAAAGCATAGAAGGCTCTTTTTATACGGTAATGGGATTGCCTACCCATTTGTTATACCGGACAGTGAAAAAAATAATACAAACAAACCTATAAAATTCAATGTTATGAAAAAAGCATGGTTAATTCTTATATGGCTGGTTTCCTTTTCTTTCAGCGTACTGGCAGACGAAGGTATGTGGCTCGTCAGCATGTTGTCGGGATACACCATGGAACAAATGCAGAAAAAAGGTTTTATGCTCTCAGCAAAAGACATATACAATATCAACCATTCCAGTATGAAAGACGCCGTAGTGATTTTCGGTCGCGGATGTACAGGCGAAATAATTTCGTCTCGCGGACTCATTCTTACCAACCACCACTGCGGTTATAGTGCTATTCAGTCGGTAAGCACGGTCGATCACGATTATCTGACAGACGGATTTTGGGCAATGAGCGACCAAGAAGAAATTCCGATAAAAGGTTTGACCGTTACCTTTCTGGATATGATAACGGAAGTTACGGAGGATGTTATGCACGGCGTATCGCCTACCATGAACGAAAAAGACAGACAAACCCGAATCAATGAAAACATAGATGTTTTGTTGAAAACTTATGCAAAGGATTTCAAACACAAAAAGTTGGAGATAAAGCCGTTTTTTAACGGCAATCAGTATTTTTTGTTTGTATATACGGTTTACCGAGATATACGGCTGGTAGGAGCACCGCCTTCGTCAATAGGTAAGTTTGGCGGAGATACGGACAATTGGATGTGGCCGCGTCACACAGGTGACTTTTCAATATTTCGCGTATATGCCGGCACACAAAACGAACCGCGGGAATATGCACCCGATAATGTTCCGTTGAAACCCAAGAAATTTTTTGAAATCTCACTTAAAGGCTACAAAGAAGGCGACTTTACCATGGTAATGGGCTATCCCGGCCGTACCAGCGAATACCTGCCTTCGGTAGCCCTGAAAAACAAAGTGGAACAAAACAAACACGGAATAAAGTTACGCAGGGAAATATTGGATATTTACGAACAATACATGAAGGCATCCCATAAAATAAAATTGCAATATGCCGCCAAATATGCCCGGATAGCCAATTACTGGAAAAAATGGATAGGGGAAAACCGGGGATTGCGAGTAACTCATGCGATAGCCCGGAAAGAAGCTTACGAAAAAAGATTCTTGAAGTGGGCAAAAAACAACCACAGAGCCCAATTGTTGACAATATTCGACAGTTTTGAAAAATACTACAACGCCCTGCAACCGTATTTGATAGTAATTACTTATCTGGGAGAGGGATTGCTAAGACCCGATTTGCTCAGTGCTTGTTATGTATTCCGGTATGCCGACCGGAATAAGTGGATAAGAAAATTCAGAGGTGTTTACAAGGATCTACACTTACCCATTGATAAAGAAGTGCTTACAAAAATGCTGTATGAAGCCGACCAAAATATTCCGGATTCTTTACAATTAATTACTATTAAGGAGATTAAGAAAAAATACAAAGGTGATTTCGGAAAATATGTGGATTATATCTATTCTCACAGTTTATTGACCGATACTGCAAAATTATTCAGTAGCATAAAAAAAGGCAAATTCAAGCAAGAAACCGATCCGATTTGCCGCTTATATAACGATCTATCCGCTTACATGACAGAAATGTACGATTATTATCATCAGTACAGGTATAAATTGGATTCACTCAACCGAATTTACATTCGGGCACAAATGGATTTTGAAAAAGACAAACACTTTTATCCCGATGCCAACTTTACCATGCGTGTGGCTTTCGGCACAGTCAAAGGATATGAACCTGCCGACGGCGTGGAATATAAATACTATACTACTTTGAAGGGAATAATAGAAAAAGAAGATCCCGAAATTTACGATTATCAAGTACCGCAAAAACTAAAAGAAATTTACAACCGGAAGGACTACGGGAAATATGCCGACAAAGACGGAAGTATGCATGTGTGTTTTATTGCTACCAACCATACTACGGGCGGCAATTCGGGAAGTCCGGTTTTTGACAAAGAAGGACGCTTAATAGGCGTAAATTTTGACAGGAATTGGGAAGGCACCATGAGCGACTTGTATTATGACCCCTCGTTGTGCCGTAATATCATTTTGGATATCCGCTATTTTCTGTTGATTGTGGATAAATTTGCCGGCGACAAACGACTGATTGACGAAATGGTACTTGTGGAATAACAATGGGAGAAGGGAAATTATGCCCCTTTATGACCTATACAATAAAAAACTGTAAACAGAGCCGAAATCAACATTAATATTCACAAAAAAAACATTGTTGAAAAAAATATTTGTATATTTGCGGGCGAAAAATAAGAAGATTGATGTTCGGAAAGAAAAGATTAGAGTTCGATAGTAAATCGCTATCATTACAAAAGCCTAAATTTTCGTGGTCTAAATTTTTCTTAAAATTCATACCATTAACCACTATCGCTCTATTGTTAGCCGGGGTATTTGTTTTTGTCTTTTATTATTTTTACGATTCTCCGGAAGAAATTATTTTGAAACGCGAAAACGAACTGTACAAAGAACAATTGGCTTTATTCAACAACAAGCTGGAAAAAATAGACAAACTACTCAAAGATCTGGAATATCGCGACAACAACATTTACCGTACCATTTTTGAAGCCGAACCGATTCCGTCAACCATAAGAGAATCCGGCACCGGCGGTGCTAACAAATACGAAAAACTGGAAGGCTACAAATATTCCGGACTGGTCATCGACATAGCCAAAAAACTTGACAAGATTGAAAAGGAAGTATATGTACAAAGCAAATCTTACGACGAAATCGTATCAATGGCCAAAAAGAAAGAAGACATTTTAAGACACATCCCGGCAATACAACCCATCCTAAATAAACAATTGAGAAGAATTTCGTCTTATTTCGGATACCGAATCGACCCCGTTTACAAAGTAAGGAAACACCACGACGGCATAGACTTCACCGCTCCGATAGGTACTCCCGTTCATGCTACCGGAGACGGAATAGTAACACTGGTAAAACATGGGAACAGAGGATACGGAAATCAAATTGAAATATCACACGGATATTCGTATAAGACTAAATATGCACACCTGAGCAAGATTCTGGTAAAAGAAGGAGAACATGTAAAAAGAGGGCAAGTTATCGGATTGGTAGGCAATACCGGGAAATCGGTAGGACCACACCTGCACTATGAAGTAAGAAAGAACAATGTGCCGATAAATCCAATTAACTTTTTCTTCCAAGATATGTCGCCCGAAGAATACGACCGTATGATAGAACAAAGTGCACAACCCGGCGGACAATCATTGGACTAAAATGAAAAAACCGGACAAAACCGAAAATAAGAAATTCTTATACTCCATTGGCGAAGTAGCATCCATGTTCAACCTCAAGGAATCCACCTTACGGTACTGGGAAAAAGAATTTACACAACTTAAACCCCAAAAATATTCCGGAGAACGAAAATATACCCAACAAGACATAGAAACAGTCAGAAAAATACATTACTTGCTAAAAGTAAAAAAACTCACAATCAAAGGTGCCAAAGCGGAAATGAAAAGACGCCATAGCAACATTTTGAAAAACTATTATCTTTACGAAGAACTACAAGCCATAAAGAAAAAATTGCTGTGGTTGAAAAAAATCATAGAAGAAAATGCCTGATATAAAAGCCTTATTGTCCGTAATAAACCAAGCATTCCCTTTCGGATTGCAGGAAAACTACGATAACGCAGGGCTCATCACCGGAAACCCTTCCGATGAGATCCAAGGAGTTTTGATTACACTGGATGTAACCGAAGAAGTAGTGGAAGAAGCCATAGCCCAGCGTTGCAATGTAATAGTGGCTCATCACCCCGTAATATTCAAAGGCATTAAAAGCCTCACAGGGAAAAACCATGTGGAACGAACCGTAATAAAAGCCATAAAAAACAACATTGCCATAATTGCCTCCCACACCAATACCGACAACAGCCCGTACGGCACCAATAAGATACTGGCCGACAAACTGGAACTGACAGAACAAAAAGTGCTGGTACCCAAACCTTCTATGCTAAAAAAAATAGTCACCTTCGTCCCCGTAACTTACGACCACCAAGTGAAACAAGCACTTTTTGAAGCCGGAGCAGGTGTTATCGGAAATTACGACAACACCAGTTTTTCAACCGACGGGCTCGGAAGTTTCAGGGGCAATGAAAACACCCGCCCCTTTGTGGGAACACCGGGCACACTGCACCACGAACCGGAAAAAAGAATAGAAACCATTTTTCCGGCTTATCTGGAACATGCCATAGTCAATGCTCTACTAAAAGCACATCCTTACGAAGAACCGGCCTTCGACATTTATTCGCTCGACAATAAGAATCCCTATGCCGGAAACGGCATTGTAGGTAATTTGCCTGCCGAAAAAAACTTTTACGACCTGTTGGAGACATTAAAAACACTTACCGAAACCCGATGTATAAAATTTACACAACCCGTCAAAAAAGAAGTAAAAAGAATAGCACTATGCGGAGGCACCTGCTTTTTTGCCCTACCGTTTGCCATAGCCGAAAAAGCAGACCTATTCGTAACTTCCGATGTAAAATACCACGAATATTTTGAAGCCGACAACCAAATAACCATTGCCGACATCGGACACTACGAAATGGAACAATTTGTAAAAGAAATATTTTTGAAAATTATTCGGAAAAATTTTTCTAACTTTGCAGTCCGTTTAAGTGCGGTAAATACAAATCCCATAAATTATTTTTAAGTTATGAAAGCACAACAAGATTTCAGTGTAGAAGAAAAATTGAAAATGCTGTACAAACTGCAGCTCATCGATAGCGAAATAGATAAAATAAATATTCTACTGGGCGAACTTCCTCTCGAAGTAGAAGACCTTAGCGACGAAATACAAGGATTGGAAACAAGAATTGAAAAATATACCGAACAAATAGAAAACGACCACGAAGCAATAAAAGCTCAAAACCTAAAAAAGGAAGAATCGAAATCCCTTATTGATAGGTACACCAAACAATTGGACCAAGTACGAAACAACCGGGAATACGATTCTTTACAAAAAGAAATAGAATTTCAAACCCTTGAAATAGAATTGGCCGAAAAGAAAATCAGAGAAGCCAAAGCCAGAATAGAAGAAAACACAAAACTGGTGGAAGAAACCCAAAATAGATTAGAAGACAAGAAAAAAGAATTGGAAGAAAAGAAAAAAGAACTCGAAGAAATACAAAAAGAAACCGAAAAGGAAATAAAAGAACTCGAAGCCCAATCTAAAAAGATAAGCGAACAAATAGAACCGCGTCTGCTATCGGCATACAAAAGAATCAGACTGAATGTACGGAACAAACTGGCCGTGGTTAGAGTACAACGGGATGCTTGTGGAGGTTGTTTCAACAAAGTGCCCCCGCAAAGACAAGTAGATATCCGTTCCAGAAAAAAAATCATCGTATGCGAACACTGCGGAAGAATATTGATAGACAAAGTTTTGGCATACGAAGTGTACGACGAATTGGGCGGCAAGTTTGTAGAAATCAAAAACAAAGAAATGGAAGAAGAAAAAGAATTGGAAAAACAAAAGAAACCGGCAAGACGCTCATCCAGAGCAAGAGCCAAAAAATAAAAACAACCGTACAATGCTTCCGAAAGGGCTGTCGCTTATCACACGGCAGCCTTTTTTATTTTTATGCCTTCGCACAACCTATAAAGACACCTTAACTTTTCCAATAAGCCTTCGTAAACAATATGAGTACCGTAAACAACTCCAAGCGTCCGACAAGCATTAAGAACGATAAAAACCATTTTCCGTAAATGGGAAAATGAGCAAAATTTTCAACAGGCCCCACTTCACCTATGCCCGGACCGATATTTCCCAGCGTGGCGGCAACAGCACCAATGGAAGTTTCCAAATCATACCCCATAGCGGAAACCATAATGGTTGAAAGGACAAATATCATGATATAAAACACAATAAAAGCAAGAATGTTTTTTACAATGCTGTCAGGCAAAGAATGACCGTTATACTTTATCGGAATTACAGCATTCGGATGAATCAAACGTTTGAGTTCCAAAAAACTGTTTTTAATCACAATCAGCACTCTTATAACTTTAATACCGCCCCCCGTAGAACCGGCAGAACCTCCTATGAACATAAGCAGCACCAACAATAGCGTAACATAAGACGGCCACTGCAAATAATCCTGTGTAGCAAATCCCGTAGTCGTCATAAGAGAAACCACTTGAAACAACGACTGCCTGAAATATGCTTCCCAATCGCCAAAATTGTTTTCCGCATACAGCACAACCGTAATAATAGCCGTTACAACAATGATAATCAAAGTATAAAGTTTGAACTCTTCATTTCGCCTGATCTTGTTCAATTTGAGATTGAACAAATGAAACCCGAGAGAAAAATTGACACCGGCAATAAACATAAACACGATAATCACATATTCTATAAAAGGAGAGTTGAAATAAGCAATACTGGCTTGCTTTGTAGAATACCCTCCGGTAGCCATGGTCGTAAAAGAATGACACACAGCATCATACAACGACATGCCACCGTAATACAACAAAGCTGTTTCCACTACGGTATAACCCAAATACAAATGCCACAACCTTTTGGCGGTTTCATGTATGCGGGGATGCAATTTATCCTTTGTAGGACCGGGAACTTCCGCTATAAACAGTTGCATGCCGCCGATGCCCAATACCGGCAAAACGGCTAACGACAGCACAATAATTCCCATACCACCGAGCCACTGAATAAGGCTACGCCAAAAAAGCAAACCGTAAGGCAAAGCTTCAATATCATTGAGAATGGAAGCCCCTGTGGTGGTAAATCCCGACATAGTCTCGAAAAAAGCATCGGCAAACGAAGGGATGTATCCCGATACATAAAACGGTAATGCACCTACCAGTGAAAATACAATCCAAACAACGGTTACAATAAAGTACCCCTCACGCCGTCCCAGTTTGCCTTTTTCTTTTCTAAACGGATAGGCTACCACCATTCCTCCTAACAAGGCTCCTGTTCCCGTTAACAAAAGCGGTAAAAAATCGTCTTGCCGGTAATACAAAGCCACAAGGGAAGAAAGCACCAAAAATATGCCTTCGATGCTAATCAATCGCGCCAAAACAAACAGGATGTTTTTATAATTCATTGCGGCAAGACTTTTCTTTTAACTGAAAAATTTTTCTATCTTATGCAAAGCCGACGGCAAAACCAACAGCACCACAATATCACCCGCTTGTATTTGTGTATCCGCTGTGGCTATAAAACTTTCATTCCCCCTTATAATGCCTCCGATTATTATATCTTTAGGAATCCCCAAGTCTCTGATTTTGTGCTTGGTAACTTTGGAATCTTTTCTGGCCACCAGTTCGATGATATCAGCTTTGGCAGTATTCAGCAATTTGACCGACAACACATCTGCTCTTATTGTGTATCGTGTGATATAACTTGCCGTAATGAGCTTTTTGTTGATGATACCTTCTATTTTCAAATCTTTTGAAATTTTTATGAAATCGACATTTTCCACTTCCGTTATAGTTCTTTTCACATTATATTGCTTGACAATAAGAGAGGTAAAAATATTGGTTTCCGAACTATCCGTTACCGCTATAAAAGCATCCATTTTATCAACATGTTCTTGTTGCAGCACATCGATATCCCTACCATCGGCGTTTATCACCAAAGTTCTATCCAATATTTCCGCCAATTCTTCACATTTGGTCCGGTCTTTTTCAATCAGTTTCACATTATATTTTTTCTCCAATTCCATAGCAGTAAGTTTGCCCACCTTACCGCCCCCCAAAATCATAATCTCCTTGATATGTACCGGAGTTTGTCCAGAAATTTCCATGAGTCTTTTAAGCCCGTGTTTACGGGAAACCGCATAAACCAAATCGTTTTCCTGAAACACATCTTTCGGCGAAGGAATAAAAGTCTTATTGTCTCTGACAATCAACAAAGCCCTGTATTCAAAATCGGGATTAAGCGCATTGGCTTCTTTTAACGACTTTCCTAC
>CAYMVE010000023.1:0-21299 GCA_964393715.1 uncultured Bacteroidales bacterium
CAATATGAGCAGTCCCGATATCAGAGCAGGTGTAGCCCTGCTTATTGCGGCAATGAGCGCCAACGGCACAAGCACCATACACAACATAGAACAAATAGATAGAGGATACGAAAAAATAGATGAACGCCTGAATAAAATAGGTGCCAAAATTAAGCGTATAAAATTGGCGTAAAGAACTTTTTGTTTGCAATCACTTACCTTTTTCTTTATTTTTTTATTCGATTTTTGTGAACTTTCTGCTATTGGGAGTGAGATAGTACACGCAAATCTGCTGGGTTACCTATTTTTCTAAAAATTCTGACGGTTTTTCAAATTACAAACATACGAAAAAAACGTATGTGGAAATTTGGTGGAAAAAATAAAGCATACTGCGATTTTTACTACCTTTAAGGCTCCAAAAGACCGAGTTATGAAAAAAAACATTGCATTTTTCACCTTTATGATACTATTGGTACAAACCACATTGGTTACAGGGCAAATCAATCGTTTTCCATCCAAGAAGCCTAAACTGATTGTGCAAATAGCTATTGACTATTTCCGGATAGACATGTTGTATAAATACCAAGCCAAATTGGAGGAAAAAGGATTCAAAAAACTGATGTCCGAAGGGACTTTTTGCAAAAACGCTTCGATAGGATACGGACTCACCCAAACCGTTCCGGGATACGCTTCCATAGCTACAGGCACACAACCTGCCGTACACGGTATCATTAGCAATAATTGGTACAACCCGTTGAAAAAAACAATAGTAGATGCCTGTTTCGACCCCAAAGTAACCATAACCGGAGGAGAAAACGAACCTTCTTTACAAGCCTCTCCCAAGCATCTTTTTGCCTCGACTTTTACAGACGAACTGAAATTGGCATTGGGGAGCCGCTCCAAAGTATTTGCCGTAGCCATGGACCCGTGTGCCGCAGTAATGTTAGCCGGACACATAGCGGACGGAGCATATTATTATGATAACCGGACCGGTAATTTTGTAACCAACTCGTATTATACCGATAGCCTGCCAGACTGGGTTGGTAATTTTAACAAAAAACAACTGGCTTTTACCTATCTGAACCGCACATGGGAAACTCTTTACGATATGGAAAAATATACCGAATGCGATAACGACAGTGCCCGGTATGAAAAAGGATTCGGAGCCGGTACCACATTCCCGTACAACCTTACCGCCATAGCCAAACTGGACAAAAAACATCCGGACTACTCCATACTGAAATACACACCTTTCGGCAATACCTATGTTCATGATTTTGCCATAGCGGCTATTGCATACGAAAACCTTGGAAAAGACAAATACACCGATTATATCGGTATCGGATTCAACTCTTTGCGTTATATTGCCAAATATTACGGAACGGAATCGGTAGAATTCGAAGATGCATTTTTAAGACTGGACAAAGAAATAGCCCACTTGTTAGAATTCCTAAACGAAACCGTGGGCAAAGGAAATGTATTGGTTGTTGTGACCGGCACATCGGGCGTAATGGACCCGCCGGAATACCTGAAAAGTAAAAAAATCACCGCCGGACGTTACAAACAAATGTTTGCGTATTCCCTACTAAAAACTTATCTCGGAGCACTTTACGGAGACGGCAATTGGGTATCCAAATTCGACAACCGGCAAATATTTCTTAACCGAACTCTGATAGAAGATAAAAAATTAAATCTGGCCGAAATACAACAAAAAACTGCCGATTTCCTGATGCAATTCAACGGCATTTCGCTTAGTGTTACAGCCACTTCGTTGAAAAACAACAATTATACGGAAGGTGTTTTGAGCAAAATTCAGAACAGTTATAACCCCAAACGTTCCGGCGATGTTATGTTGGTGCTGCAACCTTACTACATGGAGGATGTCAGCGATGTTTCCGCTTCGGGTTCTCCCTATTCTTACGATACCAAAGTTCCGTTGATGTTTTACGGCTGGAAAACCAAAATCCGTAAAATTGACAGACCTATCGACATTAGCGAAATTGCTCCGACGCTTTCGTACATTCTTGAAATTATGTATCCGAGCGGAAGTGCGGGAGAAATTTTTACCGATTTTTACAAATAAATTCGTAACTTGCCTCAAAAAAATATGAAAACAATTAAATTTTTGGCTACTGCCTATGTAATGCTATGGGCGAATTATGTGGCTTTTGCCCAAAATATCAATTTATCCAACGGTCATATTTTTGATGGAGAACCGTATTTAACAATAGACCCTTCCGATGCCCGGCATATAACCGTTGCGTGGTTGGGCTGGACACTAACCGAAAAAGTGGTTATCAAGGTAAAAACGAGTTTTGACGGTGGCGATACTTGGACCGATGAATATCGATTTGCGCATGCCGACAGTGGTTTTACTTCCGCAGATCCTTCCATGGCTTATTACAAAGACAGTTTGCTTTATTTGGCATTTATAGATTACAACGGAAAATACGCCAATCCGCATGCCGGAGGAATTTATGTATTCCGGTCTGAAGACGGCGGTGTATCTTGGGATGCATTAGGGAAAGCGTTAGACATAAACGCCGATAGCAACAAACTGCCAATAGACAGACCATGGGTAGCTGCCGATACTACCGGTGTCGTTTTTATTACCTCTACCAATGCCAAAGGGGCTGCTGCTCCCAATCACCCTTATTTGTCTGTATCGTATGACGGCGGACAAACTTTTTCTTGGCAGCATCTCGACACTACCGATTGGTGGGCCGGATCATACATTATGCAACCTATGGCAACCAATTGCGTATCGGAAGACGGTACTTTTTATGCCGTATATCCGAGTTATGTTCCCTCCCAAAACATTTACGGACAATTTATTTTGGTCACTTCCACCGATCAATGGCAAACCGTTTCTTACCGGACCCTTTTGACCTCAACCACCGGAATTAGTGATACTTTGGTAAAAAAAGGATATTTAATACGAAGCGATCCTTCCAATCCGGCACATCTTGCTTTTTTCTTTCTCACCACTCAGTTCGGAGATATTGATGTAGCCATGACCGAAAGTTATGACTACGGACAAACATGGGAGCCTGTCCAACGCATCAATGACGACCCGCCGGGAAATAAAAAAATTCAGGATATGGTATGGGCAGATTTTGATACAGATGGCGATCTGGTTGTGGTTTGGCGGGATCGACGAAACGGAAACGACACAACTTATGCCTCTTCTTATGAAATATACGCTACTTATCGCATGCATGATTCCGATTCTTTTGTGCCCAACTTCAGCGTTTCCGATACGCTTATTCCTTTTGACACTATCCTTAACTATGCCGGAAATGACTTTTTGTCTGTTGGCCTCCTCCATGATACAGCATACATAGTGTGGGGAGATACCCGTAACGGGAAAATGAACATCTGGCTATCCAAATTTGTGTTGGGACAGACGCCTGCTTCTGTCAAACAGGTAAGCATAACCGATGTGCCGGAAATATATCCTATTCCGGTGCAAAACAACCTATTGTATGTAAAAGGTAAAAACCTCAGGTCCTTTGAAATTGTTTCTATGGACGGAAAACGCTGCCAATACGGAACTATCGAAAACACCACCATCAACACCCACGGTCTGGAAAAAGGTGTTTACTTGTTGAAAATTACCGATTCGAAGCACCATGTTTTTATCCGGAAAATTATCATACCCTAAAAATACTTTTTCTAAAAATGGCATTTATTTTGACAACTGATAAGACAAAAATAAAGACGAGAACTGTTTCCCTTTCATTTTTTTTGTAAATTTGCAATTGTAATCTCGAAAAATTTGCACTATGAAAATTACCAACCAAAAGTTTTTGTTTCAATACAAAATGTTCCAATTATTCCTGATAATATTGGTATTGGGAATCTTAATTTGGTATTTTACCGCTTCGGAAATAGTACAAGCTAACAATAGAGAAACCATAATCGGTGTTTTAGCATTTTATTTGGTGGCGGAATACATCCTTTACCTAAGAAAATATTATTTGTTAAATTATTCCGACGAAAACGGCAAAATTGAAATAGAATATTCCGGCAAAAAAACCAAAATATCGTTTTTGCATGAAAATCTGGAAAAGTTTGAAATCCGTAACACTGGACTTAGAAAAGAATTGATACTGTTCGAAAAAATCAAAGACGGCATCAAAGAACATGCACCTATAAGCCTATCTGCATTTAGCAAAGCAGACATTAAAAATTTACTAGAATCATTAACAAGCATTATTAACAAAAACAAAAAACAATGAAAAAATTTATTTTATTAGCAGTAGCCTTAGTAGGTTTTTATAACCTAAAAGCACAAGTAAACGATAACTTTGATTCGTACACGGCAGGCAATCATTTTGTGCAACAGGCAGGAAGTCCATGGACTACTTGGAGCAATGCTCCCGGTGGATCGGAAGATCCTTATGTATCCAATGCTCATGCCCGTTCTGCTCCCAATAGCGTGGTAATAGCTAACAACAACGATTTAGTTTTGGTGGTAAACGATTTAACTACAGGAAGATATGCGCTCTCTTTTTATGCCCTGATAGAATCCGGTAAAATTGGTTATTTCAATGCCTTGCAAGATTTTGCCGGAAGTAATAGCAAATGGGGTATGCAGGTATATTTCAAATCCGGAGGGAACGGAGTTTTGGATGCTAACGGAGCCTCAACCGGACAATTTTCTTTCAATTATGACGAGTGGATACCGGTAGATTTGTATGTGGATTTGGATCAAAATTTGGCCACCCTCGTCATAAACGGTACCGAAGTATATACTTGGCCTTGGAACAAAGGAGCTTTCGGAGAAAACGATTTGTTGAAGTTAGACGCTTTTAACTTTTACGGTTGGACAGGAGATAATAACAACGAAACATCCGGATTGTACATGGACGATTTATCATTTGCATCACTCACCACCACACTGGATGCACCACAAAGCTTAACGGCCACCCTCAACAACGGCAATATTGACCTGAATTGGACGGCATCTGCAACCACGCCAACTTATTATTCCGTATTCCGCAACGGTGAAATGATTGCCAACAACATTACCGACACTTTTTATGTGGATCCGAATGTGTACCCCGGAGATTACACTTACCAAGTAAGGGCTTTTTATGACGGAGAAGGCTATTCTGGTGCCACAAACAATGCCGATGTAACCGTTCCTGGTGGTGTGGACAGAGACTTTGTACTTATCGAAGAATTTACCGAAGTCAATTGTTATTATTGCCCCGGCGCCGCTATCGGTATTGACGAAATGGTAAGTAACGGAGACAACATAGCACCGATTGCTTATCATACACAATGGCAAGGTAGCGACGAGTTTTACACCTCTACCACAGATACTAGAGTAAGTTATTATGGGGTAACCGGCACTCCTACCGTACAAACGGACGGAAGTTACGACCAAAAAGTAGGAGGCAACCACACTCAAAGTCTGTATTCGGTGTATCAGCCGATATATGAAGATAGAATTGCACATAAAGCCGTGTATAAATTACACGCCACCGTTACTCCCAATGACGCAGTAAACTACACGGCCACTATCAAAGTAAATCAGTATTCGGATTATTTTCCCGGCAACAAGTCGTTGTTTGTAGCCATAACCGAAACAGACATCAACCGAAGTTGGCAAGGTCTAAGCAAAGTGAATTTTACCCTCCGCAAAATGATTCCGGGCAATACCGGCAATTCCGTATCTTTTGCCAATGCAGTGGATTCGGCGGAATATACTTTTGACTTTACCGTGGATACGGCAGCCTGGAATTTGAACAACTGCGATGTGGTCGTATTTTTGCAAGATGACAATTCCAAAGAAGTCATGCAAACCATCACATTTCCTCTGCCGGTAGTAACAGCAGTCGATTATCGTACCGCCCCGAAATTCAGAATTTATCCGAATCCGGCAAACGATAAGTTCGTAATAAAGAATGCCAGAGGATACCATTACGAAATAGTAAACATTGTTGGGAAAACGGAACAATCCGGTACGGTACAGTCGTCAAATCTGCAAACAATTGATATAGCCCACCTGCCATCAGGTGTTTATTTTGTAAAGTTGAGCAAAGACAACAACACTCAAATAACGAAATTATTGAAAAAGTAAAGAACTTTGTATTTACTATGAAAAAGCCGCTTGCAAAGGCGGCTTTTTTTGTAGGGAAATCCATTTAGTACTCTCAACACTTACTCGAAAAAACCGAAAGTTCCGGAAACCCCCTCTGTTCTTTTGATAATTTTATTTATATTCGCACAAGAATCGTATTCGTTACAAAAATGAAAAAAACAATATTTCTATTATATGGTTTGATCGCTTTCAATGCCGTATCACAGACTGCCGAAAACTTTACTCTTACCAGTACCGACGGAATAACTTACACATTATTTGAACAATTGGATAGCAACAAAATCGTAATTCTTGATTTCTTTTCCGTAGGATGCCCAACCTGCCAGGAAAATACTCCTTACTTGGATTCATTGTGGCAACAATATGGCTATAACGGAGACAGTTTGTGGGTTTGGGGTATCGAGAGTTATTATGCCGACAGCCAACAAATAGAAGATTTTCGGCAACAATACGGTGCTACATTTCCTTGTTTTTCGACCAAAGACGATACAACAGTATTAGGTTTGTACGACATTACCTATACTCCTCAATATTACATTACTTGTCCGAATCATTCCGCAAAAAAAATTTATAAAGAACAAATAGAAAGCTACATTTTAAGTTGCAAAGAAACCCTTGTAAGTAACCATAACTTTACACGAAATCCGCATTTTTTATATACGGTACAAGGTAAAACCATTATAATCCACAATTACAGCACCCAAGCATTAAAAATAGATATTTACAACATAACGGGCTCAAAAATAAAAACGGCACAATTGCATCCTGCCACAACACAAAGAATTACAGTGACATCCGAGGGAATATACATTGCACATTTTTATACTACCACCGGACAATTCAACCAATCATACAAAATAATTATTCCATGACCCTTAAAGAGCTAAAAGAGTTTTTCATATTATCATTATCTCACTTTTACGACATTCGAGAATCCGAAGCAATGTTTCATATAATACTGGCCGAGATTTTTCACATACCGAAAACCAAATATGTACTGTACCACGACAAAGAATACGACATTGATTTAAACGAACTGATGTCTATAATCGACAAACTAAAAAATTTTGTTCCGGTACAATACATAACCGGTAATACGGAATTCTACGGAAGAAAATTCTCCGTCAATCACACTACACTAATACCTCGTCCCGAAACAGAAGAATTAACATCGATAATCCTAAAAAACCATTCGCAAGAATCCGGATTGAAGATATTGGATATTGGAACCGGTAGCGGCTGTATAGCCATTACTTTAAGTTTGGAACTGGATGTTGCGGAAGTAGTGGCAACGGACATTAGTTCCGGAGCATTGGAGGTAGCCCAAAAAAACGCGGTAAAACATAACGCTAAAGTAAAATGGGAAAAAAAAGACCTGTTTGAATCCTATCATACTTATTCCCCCGATTTTTTTGATCTCATAATAAGCAATCCCCCCTATATTCCATACAAAGACAAATATAAAACCGGTCGCAATGTTTTGGGACATGAGCCCGTTTCCGCTTTGTTTGTTCCTGACGAATCCCCCATTATTTTTTACGAATACTTAAAGAAATTGACAGATATAAGCCTAAAACCCGGCGGAAAGGTTTATTTGGAAATATATCCCGAGTATGCTCAGGATATAGTGCAATTGTTTGACGGAGGTTACCAAGCGGAAGTTGTTAAGGACATTTTTGAAAAAAAACGCTTTGTAATTGCAACGAAAAATGAAAATTGACAAAGAAATCCTGCAAAAAGCCGAACGATATTGTGCCAAAGCCGAACGTTCTCCTTACGATGTAAAATTATTTTTGCAGAAAAGAGATGTAAAATCCGAAGCAATCATAACCGAAATTATCAACCGATTAAAAGCCAACAATTTTCTGAACGAAGAAAGATACATAAAAGCATTTATCCATGATAAATTTAAACTGAACAAATGGGGAAAATATAAAATAAAATTGGCTCTTTTAGCCAAAGGATTCGGAGAAGAAAAAATAGAGAAATGTATGGCAGAAACGATTGACCCGAACGAATATATCGACACTCTTAAAAACATAATGGAAAAGAAGAAAAAAACATTAAAAATTGGCAATCGAAACATACTTAAACAAAAAATTAGTAACTTTGCCGTGTCAAAAGGCTATGAGCCGGGTTTGGTGAAAAAAATTGTTGAATCAATTATGAATTAACGCAGTATGAAGTTTTTTTTAGTTGGTTACATGGCGAGCGGGAAATCCAACATCGGAAGGAAATTGGCACATATTCTTAAGTTGGATTTTATAGACTTGGAAGAGTACATCGAAAGCAAAATTAATCAAACTATCTATCACTTTTACAAGAATGCGGGCGAAGATAAATACAAAGAAGTGGAATACGAAAGCCTGAAAGAATTGGTAGAAACCAAAGATAACTTTGTGTTGGCAACCAGCGACCTTACACCATGTGTTTTTGACGCACTGAACCTGATGAAAGAAAAAGGAACCGTTATTTACCTGAAAATAGATACGAATATTCTGGTTGAAAGGCTAAAAAATGCCAAGAAAAACCGTCCGCAAATCAGCGACATCGAAAATGGCGAACTCGAATCGTTTGTGAGAAAGCAAATAGCGGAAAGGGAAAAAGAATGTTACAATCAAGCATCGGTAATCATTGATGCCAATGTGGTTTCTGCCGATCAGATTGCCTCGATATTAAAGTATCAGGACAAAATGTAATATTCTAGAATCTCAATTATCATAAAAAAGGCCGGCAATGTCCGGCTTTTTTTATACATCTATGTATTCCGTCGAGTAGTCAAGTTGTTTACCGGACAATTTACATAAATAATGAAAAATCTCGAAGTCGGAATGATTGGAAAATATTTTCACCGTACCTTTTTCTCCAGCCTTTTCTTTCAGCAAAGACGAAGCTTCCAACAATTCTCGAGTACGTCTTGCTACGGCTCCCGCAGGGTCGAGTATATCTACCTTGTGGCTTCCTATAACCGTTTTGATATCGTTTATTAAAAAAGGATAATGAGTACAACCCAACACCAACTTGTCTATTCCTTCATCTATCATAGGTTGCAGGTAATGGCGTAACAAATTGATAGAGGCTTGGGTTCCGATTCTGTTGCTTTCCACAATTTGTACCAGCCCAGTACCTTCTTGTTCAAGCACTTCTACGCCTTTGGCATATTTTGATTTGGTCCGGGTAAAATGACTCCCTTTCAATGTCAGTGAAGTAGCCAACACTCCTATTTTTCCGGTTTGGGTACTCAATGCGGCAGGCTTTACGGCCGGCTCCATACCTACAAAATCCATAAACGGATATCGGGCTCTCAGATAGTCTATCGCATAAGCCGTAGCGGTATTACAAGCCACTACAATAATTTTAACTTTTTTCGCAAGCAAAAAATCTACTACGGAGGCTACCAATTCCCTTACTTCTTCCGGCTTTTTGGTGCCGTAAGGAACATTTTTTCTGTCTCCGAAATACAAATAGTCTTCATAAGGCAAGAGGGATGCCAATGCCCTCAGGACTGACACCCCTCCCACTCCAGAATCGAATATACCTATCGGTTGTGTTTTTTCCCGCTTATATCTCAATGTTTTATCCTTTATAAATAGGCAATTTTACAACTTTGGCTTTCAAGTTTTTGTTGCGGATTTTGATGTATATTTCCGTATCCGGTTTTGAAAACTCCGTTTTCACATATCCCATACCGATACCTACTCTCATCATGGGAGACATCGTGCCGGAAGTAACATGGCCGATAACAGTGCCCCCGACATCAACTATTTCATAGCCGTGTCTCGGTATGCCTCTCTCTTCCATAACAAATCCTACGAGTTTTCTACTTACTCCTTCTTCTTTTTGTTTTAGCAGCAAGTCTTTGTCAATGAAGTCTTTATTGAATTTGACAATCCATCCCAATCCTGCTTCTATCGGAGAAGTAGTATCATCTATATCATTTCCGTAAAGGCAATACCCCATTTCCAAACGAAGTGTATCTCTGGCTGCCAATCCTGCCGGTTTTATTCCGAATTCTTCTCCGGCTTCCATTACAGCGTTCCAAATCTTTTCGGCATATTGATTGGGAAAATATATTTCACAGCCACCTGCTCCCGTATAGCCTGTTATGGAAAAGATAACATTTTCCACACCTGCAAATTCAATGTTGTCGAATGTATAAAATTTCATTTCGGTAACGGGGTGCTTGGTGAGTTTTTGCATGGCTTTCAAAGCCAAAGGTCCTTGAACGGCTAATTGGGATATTTCGTCGGAAGCATTTCTCAATTTGGCACCGAATTTATTATTGTCGTTTATCCAATTCCAGTCTTTACCGATATTAGCAGCGTTTACCACCAGCAAATATTTCTTGTCATTGAATTTATACACCAGCAAATCGTCAACTATCCCGCCTTTTCCGTTAGGCAAACAACTATATTGTGCTTTGCCGTTGGTTAATTTTGAAACATCATTGGTAGTAACCCATTGTAACAAATCAAGTGCCTTGTCTCCTTCCACCCAAAATTCGCCCATGTGGGAAACATCAAAAACACCTAATTTGGTTCTTACGGTAACATGCTCGTCTATATCTCCGGAATATTTTAGTGGCATTTCATATCCGGCAAACGGAACTATTTTGGCTCCCAGTTTTTTGTGAATTTCGTATAATGCTGTTTTTTTCATGACATTGTCTTTATGATGACGCAAATATAAAAAATTGACGGTTTATTTTTTATGTTTATCAAAACTTATCTTGTTAAAATGAGTAAATACTTATTCTATTCTCGTAACTTTCAGCATGTTTGTCTTGTGCGTTATACTCATCGGAATACTGCCGACATGTATTACATAATCACCACTCTTGACCAATCCTTTCTTTTTTAAAAGTTCAACGGATTTTTCAATAGCCGTATTGATGTCGCTCATTTCCGTAAAATAAAAAGACCGTACTCCCCACAAAAGAGATAATGTGCTCAGTAGGTGCCTGTGTCGTGTAAAAGCATAAATATCCGCTTTGGGACGGTATCCCGAAATGGTGTATGCCGTTCGTCCATGTTCCGTGAAAGTAATTATTGCTTTGGCTCCAATCACTTCGGCCAACCTCGCCGCACTAAAACACACCGAATCTCTTACAAATCGTTGGCTTTCTTTATCCGGCGGATTGCCACGATTGTATTGATATTTTTTCTTTTCGGTTTCTTGAATGATGCGATGCATGCTTTCTATGACTTTTATCGGATATTTACCCATAGCGGTTTCGGCACTTAGCATCAAAGTATCGGCACCGTCCAATACGGCATTAGAGACATCGGTGGCTTCGGCTCTGGTAGGCCGGAAGTTTTCCACCATGCTTTCCATCATCTGGGTAGCAATAATCACCGGTTTTTGGTAATTGATACATTTTTCCACAATTTCTTTTTGTATCAAGGGCACTGCGGCATAATCCATTTCTACCCCAAGGTCGCCACGGGCTACCATTATGGCATCCGCTTCTTTTACGATTTCCTCAAAATTGGCTACGGCCTGTGCTTTTTCTATTTTGGCAATAACGGAAGCATGTTTCTTTTTTCGCTTAATAAGTTGTTTCAGTTCTATAACATCACTTGGGCGTCTTACAAAGGATAACGCTATCCAGTCCGTTCCATATTCCAATGCCGCTATGGCATCGTCCACATCCTTGTCGGTCATACTGGGTAAACTCAGGTCGGTATTGGGTAAGTTTACGCCCTTGCGTGAAAATATTTTTCCACCGAAGATGACTTTGGCTTTCACCCTTTTTATCTTATCCGTACTTACTATTTCAAGTTTGATTTTTCCATCGTCTATCAAGAGTTCTTCGCCCGGTTCCACATCAAAAGCAAAGTCCGGATAATCTATAAAAAACCGCTTTTCCGCCACATCGTTTTCGTCCGTGGTCAATTCTACCGTTTCGCCACGCTTAACTTCCACCCCTTGTTCGGCCACTTGTCCCAATCTGATTTTGGGACCTTGTAAATCGGTTATCACAGCTACATTTCTATCCAATTCCCTGCTTAGTTCCCTTACCAGTGTAATATCCTTAGCCATTTGCTCGTGAGAAGTATGGGAGCAATTTATTCTTACAATATCCAATCCGGCTAAAATCATTTGTTTTAATACTTCCCGGTCTCTGGACGCCGGACCTAATGTGGCAATAATTTTGGTTCTCGATGCTACTTGATTTTTCATGTATCTAAATTTTCCGAAGGCAAATGTAACATTTATTTACCAAAAAAGGCTTACCGCAAATACACTACGATAAGCCTTTACCTATTATTTTCGCTGCATGTGATTTTAATCGAATCTGGGATTTACCACATTATTATACACGGACCCAAATGTGTAAGACACCCCTATACTCATGTAATATGAATAGTTGGTAGGCATACTTTTGCTATTTGTCAATAAATCTTCGATACTGTAATCGTCTTTTGCCAAATATATTTGGTTATGAATTATGGAGGAGGAGAAATTCATATAGGTGGAAAACCCTTTGAAAATTCTGAATCTCATGTACCCCCATACACCAATATTGTAAAAATTCATGTCATGTAAATACTGAACGGCCCACATGGTAGTTGAAATAGAACCCCACGGTTTGACCACTTCAAAAGCCACATTCAATTGGTGGGTAGGGTATCCTTCTTCTATTTTGTTATAAATGGTAGTATCGATGTATTTGTTATAGTCGTATCCTATCTTGTATAACAATCTTAGCTGATGATGAGTGGCTTCCGAATATTTGAACACATCGTATTCTATCCCCGGTGATATGCTTGCATACATTTCTTTGTTGTTGTAGGTATTGGTACCGGCAGATACACTTCCTCCCGCCGACCAATGCTCTCCCAAGCTAAAAACCACCAATGACCGGTACCCCATATTTCTAATTATGGTTAAGTAATTAAAGTCTCCATACGAGTATTTGTTTTCATTATAAGAAACCTCCAATTTGGTATTTATTTTAATCGATTTGGTTACTTTGTCGGCATTGATATATCCGTTACCGCTTATATTACGGCTGGTTGCTTCGCCGTTAAACCATCCGGAAGCACCTATTCTAAACACCCAATTTTTCCATTTGTCTATCACTTCTTTATCTTCCGCGTTATTCTCAACATTTTCGTCTTTCATACTTAACTCCAATTTGTCGGCATAAGGGCTGTGGATAATGTACCGGAGAAGTCCCATTTGCAATATTTTAAGCAAACCTTTTCTTTTTTCATCCTTAGTAGCATCCGGTTTGGCATCATAAGTCAAAGTATCGTTGATACCATTAAATTTATTGTAGCCTATGAAAGTCAAGGTATATTCCGTTCCACCGCTTCCTGTACTCATAGATGTCCCTAAAATCACCACATCCGCTTCCTTTCTGTCCCGGACATAATTGACATAAGTTATTTCGCGACGGATGAAATCCATATCACAAAAATAACAGTCAAAATACACTTTAATAGCCTTTTCTCTTAATGTATCGTTTTGAACTTGAGCATAATCATTAAAAGAAAAAACAAAAAATAGCACAACCAATAAAAACAGACTTTTTTTCATAACCGTATATTTCTCTCGAGACTGTAAAGTTAACCACTTTTAGTATTGGCCATGGAGAATACGCATAAAAAATGGCAAGGCTATTAAGATATCATTAGAACCTGAATTTTACGACTAAATAGTCCCAATCGGGGTCCATAGAAATACGATAATATGTCGTTGAGGAATAATAAGATAGCGCCGGCCTAAATCTCGTACCTAACATAAAGTAATCGGAAATCTTGTAATAAAAAGCAGCCACCAAGCCAATTCCATATAATTGGGTTACATACTTATCCGGCCTCACTACTGCCGGGTTATAATTCTTGTATAAACTTTGGCGATATCCGTAATACAATTCGCTTCCATAAGAAAATTCCACATATTTATTGATGGCTTTATTCGTTATTATTCCTAACAAAAGATAAACACCCCATTCTTCCTTTGAATTGGGATAATACATAGAATTGGTTGGCCAAGTATAACTATAACCATACATTAAACCGATTCCCGTTCTTAACCATAATTTACCGGATATTTTACGGGAATAGTACATACCGTTACGGCCTAACGAAGAAGAAAATAAAACTTCATTTTTCAGCGTATCTTTCCGGGTTTGGGAAAATCCGGACATCCATTGGGTAAATAACAACATTACAATAATCAATCGAACCATTTTCATAGCAAATGTTTTCTGTGCAAAAGTAAACAGAAATACAGAATTTTATAAATAATTGTTGATTTTTTTGTATATTTGCCAATATGAATAGATGTTTTTACAAAATATCCGGAAATATAACAAGCGATTTGTTAGCTTTCCTAAAAGAAACATATTTTTCCCAAATTGTATTTCTTGTAGATGAAAATACGGCCAACTATTGTTTACCACTGATAAAAGCCGACCGGATAGAAAACGCACTTGTTATAAACATCAAAGCCGGAGAAAAACACAAAACCCTCCAAACAGTCTCATACATCTGGAAATCATTGATATCAAATAAAATAGATAGAAATGCACTACTCATTAACTTAGGAGGCGGAACCGTTACCGATATTGGAGGTTTTGTGGCAACAACCTATAAGAGAGGAATAAGTTTTATCAATATTCCTACCACTCTCATGTCACAAATCGACGCCTCTATAGGAGGCAAAAACGGTGTGAATTTCGAGGGGGTAAAAAATGTAATCGGCACCATAATGGAACCTGATGCCATATTTATTTATCCCGATTTTATCCTGACACAAGATTTGAGGGATGTAAAATCAGGATTTGGAGAAATGATAAAACATGCCTTGCTCACAGGGGGGGGATTATGGGAAAAAACCCAAAGTATAAAAACATTTGACTTGGTACGCGTCAAAGCCTTGATACCCGAAAATATTGCCGTAAAATGCGATTTCGTTTCAAAAGACCTGTACGACAAAAATATAAGGCATGCTCTTAATTTGGGGCACAGCATAGGACACGCTTTTGAGGCGGCAGCCTTGGAAGAAGGCCAAACTCTATTGCACGGGGAAGCGGTAATGTACGGAGTGGTAGCAGAATCCATAATAGCATTGCGCAAACATATTATGTCGCAAAAAACATTTGACCAAATAGTATCCTTTATTTTTACACATTATTCACCTCGAAAAATGGCGTCACCGGAAAAAGTTGTATATTATTTGCGTAATGACAAAAAAAACGCTTTCGGAAGTTTCAGAATTACTCTACTCGAAGAAATAGGCCGTTACCTCATAGATGTCAAAGTGGAGGCAGAAGAAATAACCGATGCCATACTTGAATACAACTCCATTGTATAACCGTATTTTCAATATTTATGTATTTTCTCTTTGAATATTGATTAACTTTGCAAAAAAATAAGCAAACCATGATTTTGGATTATGTAGTATGGAATGTTGACCCCGAAATTTTTCATATAGGCAACCTTTCCATCAGATGGTACGGCCTTTTGTTTGCCTCTGCATTCCTTGTAAGCTATTATATTTTCGCCAAATTCTATAAAGAAGCGAATATTCCCGTTGAACAACTTGATAAATTGACTTTTTATGTAGCCATAGGAACAATAATAGGAGCCCGTTTGGGACATGTATGCTTTTACGAACCCGGTTATTATTGCTCCAATCCGTCGGAAATTATTAAGATTTGGCATGGCGGACTGGCAAGTCACGGTGCTGCCATAGGGATATTGATTGCGATATGGCTGTACACACGCAAATTTGAAAAAAGCATATGGTGGTTGCTGGATAGAATCGGAATCGTAGTAGCATTAAGCGGCTCATTTATTCGTACGGGTAATCTTATGAACAGCGAAATAGTAGGTGCGCCGTCCAATGTACCTTGGGCTTTTGCCTTTGTTAGAGACAACTTTCAACGGGGATTACCCGAAAATTTTACACGCCACCCTTCGCAAATATACGAAGCCCTCGGCTATTTATTGATTTTTGCCATCTTGTATTATTTGTACCGTAAAACTTCATTACCCAAACGAGAAGGATATTTATTCGGTTTGTTTCTCGTGCTATTGTTCGGATTCAGATTTTTTATCGAATTTTTCAAAGATGTACAAGTGGCTTTCGAGCAAAGTTTACCTTTGGATTTGGGACAATTGTTAAGTATCCCGTTCATAATAGCCGGTTTTTACCTGATGTTTCGTAAAACAGCCGTTAAATAAAAAAGAATCATGCAACAAGAAGCCTTCAAAGCTAAAATAAAAGAATATCAATCGCGTGGACTTAAACTTTTTGCAACCTCATCATTCCAAACCCACAGCATAGTAATGCTCCATTTGTTAAGCAAAATAGACAATACTATTCCTGTCTATTTTATAAACACCGGCTATCTGTTTCCGGAAACCATAGCATACAAAGACCGTATTGCAAAACTATTCAATATCAATGTAATAGACACTTACCCACTAATACCCAAAAGCCAGCAAAAAGATGCTTTGGGGAATCTACTGTTTACCACCGACCCGGATTATTGCTGTTATCTGAACAAAGTACAACCGTTAGAGCCTGTATTGATGCAGCACGATATTTGGATTAATGGAGTGAGGGCAGACCAAACGGAGGTGCGAAAAAATTTCAAGGTAGAACAACCGGCTAAATATGGCGTAATAAGGTTTCATCCAATGTTAGATTGGACCAAACGGGACATATACCGTTACATCAAAGAACACAACCTTCCGAAACACCCGTTGGAAGAAAAAGGTTATACCTCAATAGGTTGCGAACCATGTACCCGAAAAGTGGATTTAAGCATATTGGACGAAAGAAGCGCAAGGTGGTTTGGAATGAAAAAGACCGAATGCGGACTAAATACAGACCTTGTGGATAACAAATAACACGAAAAATGAACAACCTAATAGAAGTAAGAGGTCGAAAGCCGCTGCTGGGAAAAAACAATTTTGTTGCACCTTCGGCCGTAATAATAGGAGATGTGACAACTGGCGAGAATTGCAGTTTCTGGTTTGGAAGCGTAGTACGGGGAGATGTAAATTCCATACGGCTGGGCAATCATGTAAATGTACAGGATAATGCGGTTTTGCACTGTACTTATCGGAAGACTAAACTTATAATTGGAGACAATGTATCCATAGGACACAAGGCCGTAGTGCATGGCTGTACCATAGAAAACAATGTGTTGGTCGGCATAGGCGCCATAGTGCTTGACAATGCTTATGTGGAAGAAAATGTAATAATAGCGGCAGGCGCAGTAGTAAAAGAAGGGCAACGCCTTGAGTCAAACAGTGTATATGCCGGTGTACCTGCCAAAAGGATAAAAAGTTTGAATGATAAAATGGCGACCGAATACATTAAAAGAATTGCTACTAATTACGGAATGTATGCCGGTTGGTTTGAAAAATACAACAAAGCATTGAAAAATGATGAAAAAACAGCAAACAATGAATAAAGACACAAATAAATCCGTCAAAACCAAAGGAAACAAAAAGAAAATCTTCATTTTTTGGTCATTAGTCATACTGCCTGTAATATTGGTAGCCCTGTTCTTTTATGGAATAGCCACCGGCTTTTTCGGGTTTATGCCCTCTTTTGAAGAATTGGAAAATCCTAAAAGCAATTTGGCTTCCGAAATCTATTCGTCCGACGGAAAACTGCTTGGTAAGTTTTATTATCAAAATCGTAGTTTTACTACTTATGAGCAATTATCTCCCAATTTGGTCAAAGCATTACTTGCTACGGAAGATTACAGATTTAACGAACATTCCGGCATCGACCTCAAAAGTTTGTTCCGGGTGGCCTACGGTATTGCAACGGGGCATCATAAAGGGGGCGGTAGTACAATCACACAACAGTTGGCCAAAAACCTGTTTCCCCGTGATACAACGCACTACGATTCCAAAATGATGAAATATGCCAATCTGGCTTTGGCCAAATTCAAAGAATGGGTAACCGCCGTAAAACTGGAAAGAAACTATACAAAGGAAGAAATCTTGGCCATGTACTTGAACACCGTATTTTTCGGTAGCGGTGCCTATGGGATTAAGTCTGCGGCAAGAACCTATTTCAATACGACGCCCGATTCACTCACCATAGAACAGGCTGCATTGCTTGTCGGAATGCTTAAAGCACCTACCTATTACAGCCCTGTTCTACATCCAGACAATGCTTTGCGACGAAGAAATGTGGTGTTGTCCCAGATGAAAAAATACCGTTTTATTACCGAGGCACAATACGATTCTTTGAGTAAACTTCCTATAACCCTCCACTATCAAATACAAAACCACAGAAGGGGAATAGCAACTTATTTCAGAGAATATTTAAGGCAAATACTTACTGCCCAGAAACCCAACTCCAAATATTATATCGATAAGCAAAAATACTACGAAGATTCTTTGGCATGGGCAACCGATCCGCTTTATGGCTGGTGCAATAAAAATACAAAACCCGACGGCACCCCTTACAATATATACAAAGACGGGCTGAAAATTTATACTACCATAGATTACCGAATGCAAGTATATGCCGAAAATGCGGTTAAGAAACACCTTAAAGAGGATTTGCAAAAGGCGTTCTTCCGGGAACAAAAAGGACGAAAAAAAGCCCCGTTTGCTTGGAATGTGAGCTACAAGCAAATTGAGCGTATTATGGTGGCCTCCATGCATCGTTCCGACAGATACAGACGGTTGAAAAAAGCCGGTGTTCCCAAGGACAGCATAGAAAAAATATTCCACACCCCCGTAAAAATGAAAATATTCACATGGGACGGCCCGGTAGATACGGTGATGACCCCGTGGGATTCCATACGCTACCACAAATTCTTTTTGCGTGCAGGATTGATGAGCATGGAATCGTTCAGCGGATATGTAAAAGCTTATGTAGGAGGTATAGACTATAATTATTTTCAATTCGACCATGTAACACAAGGTAAACGGCAAGTAGGCTCCACATTCAAACCGTTTTTGTACACGCTTGCCATGCAATCGGGATATTCACCATGTTACAAAGTGCCTAATGTGCCTGTATCATTCGAATTGCCCGAAGGAAAAGTTTGGACCCCCAAAAATGCGGAAAGGACAAAACATGACGGCGAAATGGTGACGCTAAAATGGGGACTTGCCAATTCGGTAAATAATATCTCCGCTTGGCTTATGAAACAATATAGTCCCGAAGCCGTCATAAAAATTGCACGCAATATGGGAGTGGTAAGCCATATCGACCCTTACCCGTCCATTTGTTTGGGAACGCCGGATATTTCTTTGTATGAAATGGTTGGAGCGTTCAATACTTTCGGAAACAAAGGTATATATGTGAAGCCTATTTTTGTAACTCGCATAGAAGACCGCAACGGAAACATACTTGCTACATTCAGAGCACCACGACACGAAGCCATGAGCGAAGAAACCGCCTATCTGATGCTTGAACTACTTAAAGCCGTGGTAAATCAGGGCACCAGCATAAGGCTCCGTTACCGGTACGGTTTCAAAGGTGAAATAGCAGCCAAAACCGGAACCACACAAAATCAATCGGACGGATGGTTTATCGGATTGGTGCCTAAACTTACCACAGGCGTATGGGTAGGCGGCGAAGACCGTTCCATACACTTTCGCGGTATCCGACTGGGACAAGGTGCCAACATGGCATTGCCGATATGGGCTTTGTACATGAAACAGGTATATGCAGACAGCACCCTCCCGTACAGCGAAAAAGACAGATTTGAGAGACCAGCCAAAATACATGTTATAACCGACTGTAAGCAGTATGAAAAACTGAAAAAAACGGAAAAAGATAATGAAATAGATTTTTAACGGTATGAAACGACATTTTCACTTTATAGCTATCGGAGGTGCGGCAATGCACAATTTGGCGATAGCCTTGCATAAAAAAGGATATAAGGTAACCGGTTCGGATGATGAAATTTTTGATCCGGCACGCTCAAATCTTGAAAAATACGGACTACTGCCGGAAAAAGAAGGTTGGTTCCCCGAAAAAATAACCCGGAACATCGATGCAATCATACTGGGAATGCATGCTCATGCCGATAATCCCGAATTGCAAAAGGCCAAACAATTGGGCATAAAAATATATTCGTATCCGGAATTTGTTTATGAACAAAGTAAAAACAAAACAAGAGTGGTAATAGGCGGAAGCCATGGCAAAACCACCACCACGGGAATGGTAATGCATGTATTGAGGTATGCGGGAAAAGATTTTGATTATGTGGTAGGATCTGCGGTAAAAGGTTTTGAAAATACCGTAAAGCTTTCCGAAGAAGCATCGATTATCGTAATTGAAGGGGACGAATACCTTACTTCGGCTTTGGACCCTGTACCGAAATTCCATAAATACAAAGCGGACTTTGGAGTAATAACGGGGATTGCATGGGACCACATTAATGTTTTCGAAACTTATGACAAATACAAAGAACAATTCAGGAAGTTTGTAGAAACTTTCAACGAAAACGGAACACTTTTTTATTTCGGCGAAAATCCGGAAATAAAAGAAACGGTTTCGAAAGTAAGACCCGATGTGAAAAAAATCCCGTATTTCACTCACAAGTATATTGAAAGAGAAGGAAAAACTTTTTTGATAACGCCGGATAACCATGAAGTGGAACTGAAAATTTTCGGCAAACACAATATGCAAAATGTTTCTGCTGCCAAAATGGTTGCTTCGGCATTGGGGATAGACGAAGAAACATTTTACGAAGCCATTGCTCGCTTCGAAGGGAGTGCCAAGAGGCTCGAAAAAGTATTTGACAAAAACGGACTGGTGGTATTTAGCGATTTTGCACACGCACCTTCCAAAGTGGCTTCAACGGTGAAAGCCGTAAAGGAAAAATATCCGGATAAAAGGCTCATCGCGGTTTTTGAACTTCACACTTACAGCAGCCTTAACAAAAAATTTTTATCCCAATATGAGCATACGCTTGATACGGCCGATTATGCCATAGTATATTACAACAAACATACTTTGGAACTGAAACGGCTTCCGGAAATTACCCCGGCAGATGTAAAAAAAGGTTTCGGTAGAACCGACCTTGTGGTGATGACCGACAGAAACGGGCTGATAAAACACTTAAAAATGAATTACAATTTTGATAACACCGTACTGCTCATGATGAGTTCCGGTAATTTTTCCGGTATCGACATAGCCAAACTCGGTAAAGTATTAATCAAACCCAAACGAAAAAACATAAAACCATGAAAAGAATTTTATT
>CAYMVE010000024.1:0-21265 GCA_964393715.1 uncultured Bacteroidales bacterium
AAAAGAAATGGCTTTGGCTATGGGGATGCAGATGGCTATTGCCAGATTAGGCACCTTGTTGGCTTTGGCTATTAGCTTGCCGCTGGCCAAAAATTTTACGGTAACCGCACCTATACTGTTTGCACTTATTCTGATGCTGTTGGGAGTGCTTTCTTTTGTAGCATATTCTATTTTGGACATTCGCTTGGACAAATCGGAAAAAGATTTGGATGTACCTTCCGGTGAAGACGATTTCAAAATCAAAGACATTGTATATATCATTACAAACAGGGGATTCTGGTACATTGCCATTTTGTGCGTATTGTTCTATTCGGCGGTATTTCCCTTTTTGTTCTATGCAACCGATTTGATGATCAACAAGTATCATGTTAATCCTTACCTTGCAGGACTTATTCCGAGTTTGTTACCTTTCGGTACCATTGTGCTTACACCGGTATTTGGCGGCATATACGATAAGAAGGGTAAAGGTGCTACCATTATGATTTGGGGCTCATTGATTCTTATTTTGGTACACGGTGTTTTGATGCTTCCGTTCCTCAAAGCGTGGTGGATTGCCGCCGCCATGGTTATCATTTTAGGTATCGGATTTTCTTTGGTACCTTCTGCCATGTGGCCTTCCGTGCCTAAAATCATTCCGGAAAAGCAATTAGGAACCGCTTATGCTGTTATTTTCTGGATTCAAAATATTGGGTTGCTCGCGATTCCTCTCTTGTTAGGAACCGTTTTGGACAAGACCAACCCCGAAGTAGCTCCCAACAAGTTGTTGGTAAAAAAATCAATAGAAAAGGCTTATCAAGCAACTTTAAAAACTTATCAACTTTCCGGTAAAGATTTTGAAAAACTTATAGAAAAAGCTACCGGGGCATCTATTGATTCCGTAGTACAATATTCCACTTATGAACCGGTAAGTAATAGTAAGCTGGATACGGCAAAAATAGCCAACGAACTGTATTCGAAAATTGTAAATAAACTGAACGAAATATCAGCACAACTTTCCGGCACTCCGGATAAAGAAAAATTGAGTGAAGTAGTGGTAAGTGTTACAAAAGATGTTGTATATGAAGCTGTTATAGAAAACAAATTGAATTTGCGTTACAACTACTTCTGGGATATGTTGATATTCACAACGCTGGCATTGTTGTCACTGATCTTTGCTATATTGCTCAAACGGGAAGACCGTATCAAAGGATATGGCTTGGAGCTGCCTAATATTGAACAATAATCGCAATTACCAGAGATAATAAAAAAGCCGTTTCCCTTGGGGGGACGGCTTTTTTTAGTAATAATCCGGAAATGTTAAATGTTTTTCACCGTTACACCACAATTAGTAGTTTGTTTTTAACAAAAAAATGAAATATAATATATGTTTGTTTATTAAAAAAAATTATATTTGTGCAAATAAAGAATAATGGACAAGCAAATATGAGCAGGAAAGTTTTAGGTGTAGGATTAGTAATACTGGCAGTAGGTTTCAGATTTCTACCACATCCTTCCAATTTTACGCCATTGCTGGCAATTTTTATTTTCAGTTCGGGTTTTTTCAGAAACAAATGGTGGGCGGTTTTATTTCCGCTGTCGGTAATGTTTATAAGTGATTTGTTGGTAAATAATATAATGTACCGGGCTTATTTTGACGGTTTTGTACTTTTGTATCACGGAGCCGTTTGGACATACATTGCCATGACGGCATTATCATTATTATCAATTCCCCTGTTAGAAAAATTTACATTTACAAGGACTTTATGGAGCGGAGTAGTGGCTTCCGTTTTATTCTATGTAATATCAAACTTTGGTGTATGGTTTTCCGGAGCTTTGTATCCGAAAACCGTACAAGGACTAATAACTTGTTATACAATGGCTTTGCCATTTTTTAAGAATACTTTGATTAGCACCCTTTTATTTGTTTCGGCTATGTATGGAATCACTTATTATGTCGAAAAGAAAAAATGGATATGGGATACCGAAAACTAAAAAAATAAAAGCTATGAAAAATTTAGATTGGAGCAACCTCGGGTTTGGTTATAGAAGGACCCCTTACAATGTAAGATGCTATTATCGCGACGGAAAATGGGGCGAACTGGAAATTTCGTCGTCCGAATACATTCCGATTCACATATCGGCTACAACATTGCATTACGGACAAGAAGCTTTTGAAGGGTTAAAAGCCTTTCGTGGTCCAGATGGTAAGATAAGGCTTTTTAGGTGGGAAGACAATGCCGCCAGAATGCAACACTCCGCTCGGGGTATTTTAATGGCAGAACCACCGAAAGAATTGTTTTTTGAAGCGGTAAAAAAAGCCGTATTGTTAAATAAAGACTATATTCCGCCTTACGGACACGGAGCATCGCTTTATATCAGACCTTTGTTGATAGGAAGCAGTCCCGAAATCGGAGTAAAACCCTCCAAAGAATATTTGTTTGTAGTGTTTGTGCTCCCCGTAGGACCTTATTTCAAAAACGGATTCAAACCGGTTAATATGATGATTACCAGAAGTTACGATAGGGCAGCACCTCTCGGTACCGGCACCTATAAAGTTGGCGGAAACTATGCAGCCAGCTTGCAATCTATGGAATTGGCACACGAAAAAGGATATGCTTCCGCCCTATATTTGGATGCCAAAGAAAAGAAATATATAGACGAATGCGGTCCTGCCAATTTCTTTGCAATTAAGGACAATACATACATTACACCGAAATCAACTTCCATATTGGATTCCATTACCAACAGAAGCCTACAAGCTTTGGCCGAAGATATGGGAATGAAAGTGGAAAGACGCAAAGTGGCCGTTGAAGAACTGGATACTTTCGAAGAAGTAGGAGCATGCGGCACCGCAGCTGTTATTACTCCAATTCACAAGATTGTGGATATTGACAAAAACAAAACATATACCTTTGGTGACGGTGAAAATCCCGGACCTGTTACTACCAGGCTCTATGAAAAATTGACAGGAATACAATGGGGAACCGAAGAAGACAAATTTGGATGGATAACGATTATTGATGAAGAATAAAAAAAATTTGCAGGGTTGAAAAGTTTGTGTATTTTTGCAAATGAGATAATGATTTAAAAAGTATAGAAAATGGAAGGAAACGAAAACAAGGGAAATGTGAAAAAGAAAGAAGAAATTTTCTCGCAAGTAATCAGGGCTGGAAAAAGAACTTATTTTTTCGATGTAAGATCCACTTACAACGATGATTATTATCTGACGATTACGGAAAGCAAAAGGAGGTTTAACAGACAAGGAAGGCATTTTTACGAAAAACACAAAATTTTTCTTTACAAGGAAGATTTTGACGAATTCCTCGATGCCATGCAAAAGGCTATTGAATTTATTAAAATCAACAGGCCTAACATTGTGAAGAGAAGCGAAATGGAAGAAAACAATCTGGAGCCAGAACATCATGAAGATTTGACCGCTCAAGACTATGATTCAGGTGTCGAATTTGACGATTTGGGAGACTCAAATGTAGAAAGCGAAAACCCAACGGAAGAATAAAACCGCAATAATGTAATTTGAAAAAGCCTCTCATTGGTAGGAATGAGGGGCTTTTTTAGTTATTCCAAACCTTCGGCAATATGCCGGAGCATTCTTTCGTCTTTGATGCCAATTTTTTTCCCTTTAGTTTCGATAATACTGGAGTTTTTAAGGTCTGTCAATGCCCGGATAAAAGATTCGGTAGCAGTTCCCACAATTTCGGCCATGTCTTCTCTTGTTAGGGCAATTTTGATAAAACCGGTTTCATCCGTTCCGAAGTCTTCTTTCAATGTCAATATCAGGTCTGCAGTCCGTTCTTTTACGGATTTTTGACTGAGATTGGCAATATAAGTATTGGCGTCGCCCAGTTCTTCACATGCCAGTTTCATCATACTTACCGAGAAACGAGGATTTGAATATATCAAGTCGTAAAGTACTTCGGAAGATATTTGGCAAACTATGGCATCTTCCAAAACTTCGGCTGTTGAACAAGCCGATTCCTTGCTTAATACGGAACGATAACCGAATATGTCTCCTTTTTTAGCCAATTTTATGATTTGTTTTCGTCCTTTGGGACCTATTTTGTATATTTTGACAATTCCTTTTTCTATACAGTAGAAGCCGTGTAAATAATTGCCTTGATTGTATATAATTTCCCCTTTTTTATAAATATGACAAGATTTGTTGATATAAATTTTGTCCAAATCGTCAATAGTCAGATTTGAAAAAACATTTTTGAGGCTTATCTTGCATTGTTGACAATATGTATTTCCTACTTTTTTCATTTTTGTTTTCTACCCGATGTTTATTTTGCAAATAAAACAAAAAAAAATTATATAACAACTTTTTTCATATACATATTGATGTTTTTTAATTCAAAAAAACTACCTTGAAAGGGATAGTTGCAGTATTGGGAAATAAATAAAAAAGGTCGTTCCTTTTTCAAGAACGACCTTTTTCGGATAAAGTTGTATATTTTTTTAGAACAATTCGAACCGAATGGGTACTTGGAAAATTACTCTAACCGGTTTTCCTCTTTGGCTGGCCGGCTTCCATTTGGGCATGGATTTTACTACCCGTTCCGCTTCTTTGTCCAAATATGGATCTACGCTCCTTACTACTTTCACATTGGTGACTTTTCCGTCTTTATCTATGATAAATTGTACCCAAACCGTACCGGTAATTCCGTTTTCTTTGGCAGGTTCCGGGTATTTGGTATTTTCCGCCAAAAATTTATACAAGGCATTTTCGCCTCCCGGAAACTCCGGTTTTTGTTCCACTACATAAAAGTTGATCGGTTCATCGTCTTCTTCTTCCTCCACTTGTACATCTGTTTGCTCTACCGCCGTTTCTTCGTCGGCTTCGCTATCGTCCATTTCAAATTCGTCTTCGATATCTTCGTCATCTTCTACAATATTGAGCTGTTCTACCACTTTTGGGGGAGGTGGTGGAGGCGGTTTAACTTCTTTCATTCTTGTGATCGGAATAATTTCTTCTTCAACTTTGATGTCTCCCAAATCGCCCAGAACATTTTCCTGTTTTTCGCCGCTTTTGATTTGGAAGACTAAATAAGTGGCTATTAAAGATACAACCAGTCCCACTTCAAATAGAACCATTCGCCACTTTTCCAAATCAACCTTAGGGTTTTTCTTTATTTCCATTTTATCGGTAAATTTTACGCAAAAATAATTTTTTTTTTTTGAAAACTCTTAATCCAAAAGAAAAAAGTAAAAACATTTTTTATTTGATTAGCTCGAACCTGATAGGAAGCATTAATATAACTTTTACCGGTTTGCCCCGTTGTTGAGCAGGTTTCCAACGCGGCATCATTTTTATAACCCGCACAGCTTCACGGTCAAGGTAGGGATCGACACTTCTAACTACCTCTACATTGGTTACATTTCCTTGCTTGTCAATTACAAATTTTACGCCTACAGTTCCGGTAACATCATTGCTTTTTGCTTCATCCGGATAATCGAGATTATCCGAAATGAATTTAAACAATGCGGCGTTTCCTCCCGGGAACTCGGCAGCTTCTTGTGCGGAATAAAAATCAATCGGTTCATCGTCATAATCTTCCGTAATTTCCGGTTGTATTTCCGTTTGGTCAATCGTAGTGGTTTCGTCTGCATCGGCATCAAAGTCAAATTCGTCGTCAATATCGTCGTTATCGTTGTCCACAATTTTAATTTCTTCTACCACCTTGGCCGGAACAGGAGGTTTGGGCTTTTTATTTTTCATAACGGTAATCGGAATAATTTCTTCTTCGATGGGAATATTGCCCAATTCCCCGAGGATATTGTTATCTCTTTCGCTTGTTTTAATTTGGAATACCAGATATGTACCAATAAGTGCAAAAACCAGTCCTATTTCAAACAATATCAAACGCCACTTGTTAAGGTCGGACTTGTATGATTTCTTGGTTTTCATAATACAGTGGTTTATGGTTAATGGTACGAAAAAAGCTTGCAAATTTCTATTATTATAACGGATAGAGTAGCGGGCATATTGCTTTTTAAGTTTCTTTATCGCTTTTTTATTTTCCGGATTCCCACTGCAAATATTTCCGGGAAAAAGGTTTTGAGAGCTATCTTTCGTTTCTAAAAATACAAATCCCGTTCCCCTTTTTTCAATCGTTCCAGTTTTTCCAGCAGTGCTTGTTTTATTTTTTCATCATCTATTGCTGCAATATTTCTGTCAATCAGTCCGTACCCTTTCTTTTTTACTTCTTCCGAAGCATAATCTTCCAGATATTCCGCCAAAGTAAGAATGGCATTGGGAGTACAAAACCGTTTGATAAATCCCGGTACGGAGAACTCCATAAAATGCTCTCCTGTTCGAGCAAGCCGGTAGCACGCGGTGCAAAACGAGGGGATAAAACCGTTGTCGATAAGTTCTTCCATAATTTCGGCCAACGAACGGGTATCGTTTATTTCGAACTGTTCTTCGTCCAAATGTTGTTCTTGGTGTTTTCGGGTGTAGCCTTTCATTTGAATATTGGTGCCTCCATCTATTTGGGATACGCCGAATTGCATGATTTCGTCCCGTATGTGTGCGGGTTCTCTTGCTGTTAGTATCATGCCGGTATAAGGCACTGCTAAACGCAATATCGCTACCAGTTTGGTAAAGTCTTGGTCACTTACCAAATAGGTTTTGTCTATGGCCAGGTTGTAGGCATTTTGTATTCTCGGGAACGATATGGTATGAGGACCGATATTATATACGGCTTCAAAATGGTTTACATGCCTGATGATACCTAATACTTCAAACCGCCAATCGTATAGACCGAACAAGGCTCCGATGCCTACATCATCAATGAGGGCTTCCTGTGCTCTGTCCAAAGCGGTTAATCTCCAATTGTAATCCTTTTTTTTGCCACCCCAATGCACCTGATCATAAGTAGGGTGGTGGTAAGTTTCCTGAAATATCTGATAAGTGCCAATACCGGCTTCTTTTACTATTTTGTAACCGTCAATATCCAGCGGCGCCGCATTGATATTGACTCTCCGGATTTCGCCGTTTCCTTTTTTTACACTGTAAACGGTTCTAACGGTATTTGCTATAAAATCGGCATCATAAGCCGGATGTTCGCCGAAAACCAATATGAGCCTTTTGTGGCCGTCATCTTCCAGGGCTTCCACTTGTTCTATTAATTCTTTACCTTGCAAAGTGACTCTTTTTACTGTTTTGTTGCTAACCCGGTACCCACAATAAGCACAATTGTTGGTACATAAATTTCCTACATAGAGTGGTGCAAAGAGGACAATCCTGTCCCCGTATATTTTTCTTTTCAACTCTTTGGCGCCTTCCTTTATTTCTTCTATCAAATCAGGACTATCGGCATTTATGAGCCATGCCACCTCTTCCATGGATAGCCTGTTTTTAGCCAATGATTTGCTTATAATATCCCGAACTCTTTGTTTGTCGGGATTTTTGGTTTTTTCCAAAAAATCAAAAATCTCATTTTCATCGATGAATGGTTTCATCGGCTCGTCGGGTATGGCGTATTTTTCCGGATAAAATTTCATAATACTGTTATTTTTAAGGTTTTATCGTTAATATTTTTATTCGTATTCCGGACATTCTTCCTACTTTGCCGGCAAAAGTATTGATGCTGTTGATGTCCGCTTCGAACACAATTGTTATCAAATTATACGGTCTGTCTTTGAAAGATAATCCTTGCCGGCTTAATATATGCCGTCCGAATGATGACAACAAATTGTTGAGTACCGGAATGTGTGGCGAGTCTTTTTCAACAATAATAAGTGCGGTTCCTATTTTTCTTTCCGTCAGATGCATCTTCCGGGGCAGTTTTTGGTATTTGTCTCGAATGCTCCGTCATAGATAGGGAACATTCAAGAGTTCTTTGGCAAATGTAATGCCGCCTATTCGCACTATTCAATGACAATTATCAGGATACCGATTTTTCTGTATGATGATGAGTGTAAAAAAACCGTATTTTTGAAGCATAATTCAAGTAGATTATGAAACAAAGAAGTGATTACGAATTGCTGGCACCTGTGGGAACCTTCGAGTCGTTGGCGGCAGCTATTCAAGCAAAAGCCGATGGCGTGTATTTCGGGGTGGAACAACTCAATATGCGGGCCAAAAGCACCAACAATTTCCGGATAGATGACCTGAAAGAGATTGCCAAGCGTACACATGCCCAAGGAATAAAAGCTTATTTGGCCTTAAATACCGTTGTTTACGACCACGAACTTCCCGTGATGAGATTGCTTGCCGACAAAGCAAAAGAAGCCGGAATAGATGCCATCATAGCTAGTGATCAGGCGGTTATAAATTATGTGAACTCGATAGGGATGCCGGTACATATTTCTACACAGCTTAATGTTTCCAATATTGAAACGCTTAAATTTTATTCCAAATATTCCGATGTAATGGTATTGGCCAGGGAACTGTCGTTGCAACAAGTTAAATATTTGACTCAAAAGATAGAAGAAGAAAATATCACAGGGTTTTCCGGTGAAAAAATAAAGATAGAAATATTTATTCACGGTGCTTTGTGTATGGCTATATCGGGCAAATGCTATATGAGCCTGCACGAGTTTAATTCTTCCGCCAATAGAGGCGCTTGTCAGCAGACATGCAGGCGGTCGTATATTGTTACAGACAAGGAAACTGGATACCAACTTGAAATAGACAATGAGTATATTATGTCTCCTAAGGACTTGGCCACTTTTTTCTTCTTTGACAAAATAATGGAAAGCGGTGCTACCGTATTCAAAATAGAAGGACGAGCCAGAGGACCGGAGTATGTAAAAACTACGGTGGAGGTATATAACGATGTAATAAATTCGGTTTTGGACGGGTCGTTTTCGCCCGAAAAAGTAAAAGGTTGGGAAAAAGAATTGATGAAAGTCTATAATCGTGGTTTTTGGGATGGATATTATTTGGGTCGCAAGCTCGGTGAATGGTCTAATGTTCATGGTTCTAAGGCTACGAGAAAGAAATTGTATATTGGTAAGGTTACCAATTATTTTTCCAAAATAGAGGTGGCGGAAGTTAAGATTGAAGCCTACGACCTAAAAAAAGGGGACCGGATAATGATTATCGGACCGACAACCGGTGTGGAAGAAGTTGTGATTGAAGAACTAAGAGATTATCATGAAAGGGAGAGGGATACAATTGAAAAAAATCAAGTGGCTACTTTTAAGGTAAGTGCCAAATTAAGGCGTTCCGATAAAGTGTATAAGATTGTAGAAAACCATTAAATTTTAGCATTATGGAGACCGTACATTATACAGTGGACATTTACAACTGGTGGGTAATATTGTTGCTGGTAGGAGCCGGTTTTTTGGTAGGAATTATCAATACTTTTGCAGGGAGCGGTTCGGCTATAACCTATACAGTGTATATGATGCTCGGCTTACCGGCTACATTGGCTAACGGGACATTGAGGATAACCGTTTTGTTGCAGACATTGGCGGCCTCCATCACTTTTTTTCGTAAGAATGTCTTGGAATTGAGAAAGGCATTGTTGCTGGGTTTGCCTACTTTGTTCGGTTCCGTTTTGGGAGCGGAAATTGCCGTACATATTGACGAACATGTTTTTCAAACCATATTGGGGTTTGCCATGCTGTTGATGTTGTTTTTTGTGCTGCGAAAACCGGAACGGTGGATAGAAGGAAAGGCTTCTTTGGTAAAACCGAAACCAACTTTTTTACAAGTGATTATCTTTTTCTTAATCGGTGTGTACGGAGGATTTTTACATATCGGAGTCGGTATTTTTATTTTGGCCGGCCTTGTGCTGAATGCCGGGTACGATTTGGTAAAGGCCAATGCCATAAAAGTTTTTATTGTGCTGATGTACAATCCTTTTGCATTGCTCATTTACATTTTGAACGGACAGGTTGATTTTGTTTTGGGAGGTATTACGGCTATCGGAGGATTAATGGGTGGATGGGTGGCTTCTCATTTGGCTGTGAGAAAGGGAGCAGGTTTTGCCCGGTGGATTCTGGTTGTAGTTTTGATTTTCTTTATTGGCAAACTTTTCGGGTTGTATCACTTTTGATAAAGAAGTCCGAAACATAATAAAAAAGGCGGGGTCTTTGCCCGCCTCTTTTATTTGCACTTAATTTTTTTGCTTGCATTTGGAGCAATACAAGTCTTTGACTCGTGTATTTCTGAATATTTGAAACGATACGATTTTCTTGTTAATCAAATCACAAAAACGGTCGTGATTCATTTTTTCCAATTTAGTCATGGCATAAGCAAATTTGTTGGAGAAAATCCTGGCATCTGAATAAGTACACAACAATATATAATTGTAGAGTAGTTCTTCAAATACATTTTTATCATAGATGAAAGGTTCCAATATTTTTGCTGCAAAATCATAGTCTTGTGCTTGGATGAACAAGTAAGAGAGTTTCAAGGCGTTTTGCCAGTCGTTATCTTCTTTGATATTTACCAGTTCTTTAATTTTATTGAGGGTTTCCATCACAAGTTTGGACGGTTTATCCGTTGTATCAATAGCTTCGATTACTCGCATTTGAAACTCCAGATTGAGGTTATCTATGGTTTTTTTGGAAATCGGCTTTTCGTACAATGAATCTATTTGTGTTTGCAGCCAATTAATGGTATCTTCGTTTGCAAGATTTTTGTTTAGAACACTACAAAGCAGGTAGTTGTATTTGATATAGAAATTTTGTTTGTCGAGATGGTAGAGAATGTTTATTTTTTTACAATAGTTTTCGTCGATATCGTCTTCCCGTAGATATTTCAATAACCATAGTTTGTTCATAATAAGTCCTGCAAAAGCCGGTTTTTCCGGAATATTTTGTTGGGTTACCGCCAAAGAATCGTAAGTACCGGCTATTACCTTTTTGAATATGTATTTTTGTATGGCAAGGGCTTTCGGTCTATTCATGTTTTCTACGGCCATATTGAAACGGCTTACCACATATTTTTGTTCTTTTTGCGGCGTAGATACATCATAGGTAATGTGCATTTCTATAAGTGCATATCTGTGTTCTTTGAGCCATGGTTCCAGTTTTTTTGCCAAGTGGTGATCCCGAATATATTTTTGGGCTTCTTTCAAAGTCATTTGGGTCAGGTTTTCATATTCCGTACCTTGAAGGTCTTTTACAAAATCATTCCAGTTGTAGTCTGTAATTATTTCGGGTTTGATTTTTTGTTTTTGGCGGGATTTGATGGCTTCCAAAATACTTTCGGCTCTTTTTTTCTGTAATTTTTGGTTGATTCGGTCACTTCCTTCTATGGAGGAGTAAGCGTATATTTTGATTTCGTTTACGATAAAATCCGGTTCGTTCAGTTTTTCTATGAAAGGTTCAATATCTTCTCTTCGGTATTCGTATTTACTTTTTTCGAACGGTATTTTGAAGGTTAATATTTTGGTTTCCGGTTCTACTTTATACGGCGGAATAGAATCGCCCAATACCGTGTCGGCCAGCCATTCCAACTTTTTTTGGTATTCCACATCCCCTTCAATTTTAGCTACGGGCTGTATGTTGGCACATACATGCTTACTTTTTATAACAATCAGATTGAGTTCGTAATCGCCTTCAAGCCCTTCTGGCAATTCTCCGAGTAGTACTTTTATTTTCTTTTTAGCGGCTTTTCCTTCATACATGTTCTTTTTGTATAATTTTCTTGCCCAAACTCTTTTGAGCATAATTCCCCGGTTTACCAAAGAATTGTCCACAATATTGTCGCCCGAGCAATCAAATTGGCTTCTTTGAACAATGTCCACTGCCAAACCGTCTTTATTGTCACGAATCAGTTTTTTGAACTTTTTCATATTCGGATAATCGAAATAGATTTTGTTATTTTTCACATACAATGCTTGTTGGAGAGTATGCAAACCTTTGAATTTCTTTGTTTTACGACAAATCTTTTTATCCTTTGGTTTAAGTCCGTACTTTTTGGTAGTATAGGGAAGGTCCATTTCGTCCCTTCGGGTTATTCCACCGTTGAACGAGTCGTAGTTTCCCACTACTATGGATAGATAAACTTTCTTTTTAGGTTCGTCCAATCTGGCTGCTACCCCGGCAAAAATATATTTCGGGTCCATGAGCACCCTCATTGTTTTTTTGCCTTTGAACAACTTGAAAACAATATTGTCTGCAAGGGCGTTATAGGTAAGGAGGAATTTCCCTTTTTTGGGAGACATTTTGGTTACCACTTCGTCTCCGGAGGTAGAACCACCATAATATTGTATTCTTTTCCCCGTGGTTTTCTTTTTGCCTTTTTGTAGCAATGTGGCTTCCTGTTTTGCAGCCATAAACATTGCTTGATCTTCGGCTGCATTTTGGAGAATGGTATTGACCACCAAACTATCGTAATTTTCGGCAGCCCGTTTTATATTAATTTTCTCCAAGACAATGGTTTCCAGTAATTTACTATTGAAGTCTTCTAAGTCTATTCTCTGATACCTTTCCGGATGTTTCAGAGAATCTTCGTTTACCGGTTGTTGCGCCTGTGTTGGTAATTGAAACCCCAAAATAAATGCAACTAAAAATGCCAAAGAATACTTATGCTTCATACTTGTTTAGTTTTTCCCGCAACAAATATATAAATTATTGTTTGAAAAAGAGGTATTTTTTGCCACAATGAAGTCGCAGAAAAGTGTTTTTTTCGGGATAAAAGGGTGGTGGTAAAAAAACAAAGGTTGTACCTTCGAGAAAGCACAACCTTTGTTTTTGATAATTTATCGTGGGGGATTATTTTTGTTTTTGTCCGTTGGCGGCCGGTTGTTGCTGATTTTGTTGAGGTTGCGGCACCGGAAAATTTTGCATTTGACCGGGTTCCGGCATTTCTTGTATTTGGTTTTCAATCAAGGATTTATCATTGTCGGTTTCTTCTCTTGGTATGGTCATGCTGGCCAGCACAGAGAATACTACCAACAATATAGCAAGCGTCCAAGTTGCTTTTTCCAAAAAGTCGGTGGTTCTTCTTACGCCCATAAATTGATTTGACGAAGCAAAAGTAGATGCCAAACCTCCTCCTTTGGGATTTTGAACCAATACAATCAGAAGGAGTAAAATGCTAACTATTACTATCAATACAATAAATACCGTGTACATTGTTACTTATTTTTTAGTTTTCGTAATTCTTCAATTTGGCTTGCAAAGTAACTACTTTTTTTTGGAAAATGCAATATTAATTTTTCATAAACTTTAATTGCTTTTTCAATGTGCCCTTGCTTGGCGTATATTTTGGCGAGAGTTTCGGAGAATAAGTCTTCTTCTTCCTCGTTGCTACAGTTTGTTTCCGGATGCGGAACCATGGTTGGGGTGGTTTGTGAGGAGGGTTTGAATTTAGAGGTATTTTTCAGAAACTTTGATATGGGATCTTCTTCTTGATATGTGGACGAGGATGTGACGGAAATTTTTTTCAACCATTCGTCGAAACTCATTTGTTCCTTTTCGTTTTCCTTGTGGGGTTCCGGAGCGTTTACCCATTCATTAACATCTATATTTTGCTTTTTGCGGAAAGTCGGTTTTTCCAATCCATTTATGAATGCAAAAGCTTTGGGCCTGTCCGGTAATGATATGACAAGTTTTTTTAATAACATTTCGTATTCCGGAGCATTGGTGGTATATAGTGCTCTTAGTAATAGCAGCTGAACGGCATGAAAATACGGATAAGCTTTATATATGGCCCATAGCGAATCTTTAGCTTTTGTATCTATTAAGGCCGGATTTTCTATGAGTTTATATAATTCGTTTTTGTCCATATTTTACCAGCTGGCTATTGAATTGTTATAAATATCTTCAATAATTTTTTCAAAAATTTCGTCGGTCAATTCTTCTTCTACTTCGCTTATATCGCGGTCGGCCGGAAAATCGGAATAATTGGAAAAGGATTTTTCCCAGTCTTGCTTGTGATCTTTATTGTTGGTAAATCTAACATTTACGGTTATGGTTAGCCGGTTGGTTGCGGCTGTTTCGTTGGCCGATACGGAATTGGGCCTTATGTTGTATCGGGTGATTTCACCTTCGAAAATCAAATCGGCTTTTCCTGCATTATTGGCAAGGTTTAATGATGTTTGTGTAAGAATTTTTTCTTTGAGATTATCTACAAACTTTTCGCTTAGGGCCGGCACATACAAGGGGGCACGATTGGGGAAATCCGCTACATAAAAAGTTTTTACATCGGGGGATATATTGGTACCGCTAAAACTGTAAGTTATCTTACAGGAGTGCAACGACAATACCGTAATGGCCAGTAGGATGACAAGCCGTATCCTTCTCATAAGTCTATTTTGTATTCTTTAATTTTTCGATACAAGGTTCGCTCGGATATTCCCAAGTCTTTGGCAGCCGGTCTGCGTTTGCCATTGTGTTTTTTCAAAGCTTTGACTATCAATTCTTTTTCCACTTCATTTAAGAGTAATAGTTCCTCTTTTTCTTCTTCCACATCCTCAACAATTTTACTGAATTCGTCTTCGTTTTTTTCTTTCATTACAGAAGCGGGTTGGGGACTTTTTTCAGAAGAAGAAATCCAATTTTCTTTTTTTTCCGTATCGTCGTTTAGCAATATATTATTGTTATTTTCCAATACTATATCATATTGATTTTGAGGGATTACCACAGATGTATCGGCACCGTGCGTATGTGCATCTTTTTGAAGGGTATATATGATTCGTTTCAGTTCGTCAATGTCTTTTTTCATGTCAAATAGCAATTTGTACAATATTTCGCGCTCACTAAGAAATGTCTTTTGGTCTATCATTTGCGAATTGCCTTGATATACGGCGGGAAGTTTGGTTTGGTTATATTCCGGCAAATATTTTCGAAGCGTATCGGCATTGATTAGTCTTTCTTTTTCGATGATTGATATTTGCTCGGTAACATTTTTCAATTGTCTGATATTGCCGGGCCAATAATAGTTTATCAGCAATTGTTTGGCATCGTCGGTAAGTCTTACCGGAGGCATGCTGTATTTTTCGGCAAAATCCGCCGCAAATTTACGAAACAACAAGTGAATATCTTCTTTTCTTTCGCGCAACGGAGGCAGGTGGATAGGAACGGTATTGAGGCGGTAATACAGGTCCTCGCGAAATTTACCATTTTTGATAGCTTCCACCAGATTTACATTGGTGGCGGCAATTACTCTCACATCGGTTTTTTGTACTTTTGACGAACCTACTTTCATAAATTCGCCGGTTTCCAGCACACGCAGCAGTCTTACTTGTGTTTCGAGCGGAAGTTCCGCCACCTCGTCCAAAAATATGGTGCCTTTGTCCGCCACTTCAAAGTATCCTTTGCGCTTTTCGTAAGCTCCCGTAAATGCTCCTTTTTCGTGACCGAACAATTCGGAATCTATGGTGCCTTCGGGTATGGCACCGCAGTTTACGGCTATATATTCGTTATGTTTGCGCGGACTATTATGGTGTATTATTTTGGGGATAATTTCTTTTCCGGTTCCGCTTTCTCCGGTTACCAATACCGTTAGGTCGGTTTTTGCCACTTGCAATGCTATTTCGATAGCTCGGTTTAATTTGGGAGAATTGCCTATAATGCCGAATCTTTGTTTAATTTGTTGAATGTCCATTGGTTAGAAGGATTTTCGGTATTTATAAATTTCTCGTAAAGGTATGAAATTTTGTCATACCTTCGATAAGGTAGGTACAGTTTTTTTGGGTTTCTAATTGATATCCAGATATCCTACTTTATCTTTCTTTTTTTCCGGCTGAACCAAAATCTTCTTTTTGTGATTGTTTTCCATCAATGCTTGATAAATAATCTTTCCTTTGGGGTCGTATATGGTATATTTACCGTGTTTCAAGCCGTTTTTATAGTCAATTTCCATTTTTACTTTTCCGTTAAGATAATACTGCTTGAATTTTCCGTCCAAACGCCCTTCTTTATAATTTTCTTCGGTAAGTAGGCGGCCTCTCGGGTCCCAATATTTCCATTTTCCGTCTTTTTTGCCGTGTTTGTATGCCCCTTCTTGCTTTTGTTTGCCATTGGGATACCATTCTTTATACTCGCCTTCCAAAACGCTGTCTATTACCGTTTTGAATAATCTTGGTTTGCCATTGGGGTAGTAGTACTCGGCTTTCCCTACTTGAATATTGTTTTTATACATAAGGCGGTATTTGAGTTGGCCGTTTTCGTGCCATCCTTCCCACAAACTATCCATCATATTGTCTTTGAAATAACCTTGGTTTTTCAGCTTGCCGTTTTCATACCATTCTTTCCACAATCCTTCTTGTACTCCGTTTACAAATTGTCCTTCATGAAATTTTTTTCCGTTTTCATAATAAATTACCCATGGGCCATCCTTTATACCTTGTTTATAATAGGCTATTTTCCATATAGAGTCGTTTCCATACCACCATGTCCATTTTCCGTCCATTTTTCCGTTTTTGTAATAGCCTTCGTTTCCTTTGTGTCCGTCGGTGCGCCAGTAAGTCCACAATCCTTCTTGCACATCGTCTTTGAAATGTCCTTCCATATCCGGTTTGCCGTCTTCGTGCCACCAAACGGCCTTTCCGTTTTTCCTGCCTTTCACAAAATTCATTTCCACTTTTTTGTGACCGTTTTCATACCAAAAAGTATGGACACCGTCCATTTTATCGTCCATGTAATTGCCTTTATGTTTGATTTTTCCGGATGGATACCAAAATGTCCAGATTCCTTGTCTTTTACTGTCTATCATTTTACCTTCGGCCTGTTTATTACCATTTTGATACCACAAAGTATTGTTTCCGTTTTCGTAATTCAATACGGCTTTTTTGCTGCCGTCGTCATACCATTCCTTCCACACTCCTACCGGTTTGCCTTCTACATAATACTCTTCGGCTTTTTTTTGGCCGTTTTCATACCAATATTCCCATTTACCGTCTTTGTAGTAATTTTTGTAATTACCTTTCAGTTTTAATTGTTTGGTGCCCGGGTAGTATTCGTAAAATAACCCATTTCCTTCGCTTATCAGTTGGTTTCCCGTACTGTCCCAATAGTTTACCAGTTTGGGATCGGCAGTATCGCTAAACAATATTTCGGATTTTTTTTGGCCGTTTTCGTAATATTTGGTCCACAAACTGTCACGAATACCGTTTTTGTAATAACCTGTTTTTCGCAAATTTCCGTTTTCGTACCATTCTTTGTAATAACCGTAAGGTTTGCCGTACTTGAATTCACCTTCATTTTTTTTCTGACCGTTAGGGTAGTAGTAGATGAGTTTTCCATGCAGTACACCCGTTACGAAATCGGCTTCTTCGATTAGCCTTCCTTTTTGATCGTAATATTTCCACCTTCCCAATTCGCTTCCCCAACGCATTTTGCCTTCTGCGGCAATTTTTCCGTTCTTATATTTGTAAACAACGGTATCGCCATGGGTTTCTACCATTTTGTTTGTTTTGTCAAATTCCGTATCGACTTGTGAAAAAAGTGTTAAACTCATAAATATCAAAAGGGTAGAAGTGAATATCTTTTTCTTCATTTTTTGTAATATTTTAGTTGCAATCCGCTTTCGTCATAAACCAAATAACTAAACAACTTTAACCAGTCTCCCGTATAATATAAGTAAGAATTTTCATTTAATTTTATGGTATTGTCTATGTGTCTGTGTCCGAATATGAAATAATCGATATGTGTGTGTGACAAAATCGATTTTGCATATAATGCCAGCCATTCTTTGTCTTCGCCAAGAAAAGGGGTATGATCGTCCCCTTCGTTATATCTGCTTTTGTGAGACCATGTATGTGCCAACCATATTCCGATATCGGGATGTAACCATCGGAACAGAAACCTGGCCAACTTATTGGTGAATATTTTTTTCAACCGTTTGTAGCTTTTGTCATAAGGGCCAAGTCCGTCTCCATGAGCAATGTAAAATTTTTTACCGTAAAACTCTTCAATTCTCGGTTCGTAAATTACATTGATTCCGGTTTCTTCGGCTAAATATCCGAAAGTCCACATATCATGATTACCAATGTAAAAATCAATATCAACACCCTCATCTTTCAGTTGTGCCAAAGTACCCAACAATCTTGTAAAGCCTTTGGGAACGGCATAGCGGTATTCAAACCAAAAGTCGAAAATATCGCCTAACAATATAATTTTTTGGGCATCTACAGCAGCCTTTTTTAGCCACTCTACCAACATTTTTTCTCTGGTAAACGAGTCGGTTTCAGCTGGTAACCCCAAATGTGCATCCGACACAAAATAAATTTTTTTCTTTTCCAATCCCGTTTTTTTTTGCAAAGTTAATGATTTATTTGTTTGAACCGGAGTGTTGCAAGATATCGGAATATGGAACTATTCTTATATTATTGTAATAAAAAGAAAGTATTTCTCTGAAATTAAATCCCTTACGAGCCATATTCAGGGCTCCTTCCTGTGACAAACCTACTCCGTGACCAAAACCTCGTCCGAAAAACAAAAGGGTAGTGCCGTCGTCATAAACATCAAAAAAAGCAGACTTTAATCCCCAATCTTTCCTTATATCGGTAACCTTTACGGCCAACCCGTTTTTGAATTCCCAATATTTGATACGATGTGGCATTTTCATAGAAAAATTATAACTTGCCGGTAATACAATACCTTTTTGCTTCAAATAATCCAACCAGATGGTTTTCTTTATTTGAAACCGCCACCTATAATTTTTTCCAGTCATACAAAAACTGTCGGTAACCGCAACAAGATAATCAAGAGTATCGCTCCAGACCAAGTAGGATGGCGCCGTTTCGCCACCGCTGTTTGAATGAAAAAAGGAATTGATGAGGTTCAGTGAAGTATCTACAATTACCAATCCCTTTGTGGCATTTACGGCTTGTATCGCTTTCCGGTTTTTAATGGCTTTTCCGTAATAGGCCTGACAATTGACATTGTCGCACAAATCGAATCCTTGCTCGGAATAGGTGCCGATATTTTTTATGGCATAAGTCCGGGATATTACGGCTTGTGCCTTAAGGTATTCAAGGGGTAAATTTGAATTGGAACCTATTTCACTTTCTACCACACCGGCAATGTAAGTTTCCAGATTGGTTTGGTTTACAACGACAATATTATGTGAAATAGCATCTATCCACAAATGAAAAGATCCGTCGTAATATCTTACTTTGATATCCGGATCTATTGATTTAATTCGTAAATACGAAAATTTTGATGCCGGTATCAATTTTATGGTATCCGAAGCACATAAATAAGTAAGCCATTGCTTGCCGATTAGAGAGTCTGCATTTGTGTAGATGTTGATAATTTCCAATTTATTAATAGACTTCACCGTATCGTTATGGCATACCAGATAATAAGATCCGACAATAGGCGTAATCACCAAAGATTTGAGTTCGTAGCCCGTAAATAATCTAACTTTTATTTGCACTTGTGCAGCAGTAAGTTGTGTGAATAAGTAAAAGAGAATAAAAAAAACTTGGAATCTCATTTTTGTAAAAGCCGCACCTCTTTTGTCCTATAATTTATATTATGTTAAATAGTGTTTGGTTTACAATAAATTTTATTCTTCGGTATATTCGACATATTCAAACTCTTTGTTGAGCAAATCGGCAATTTGTATGCCGGCTTCTTTCATATCGATATCTTCTTCTTCGTAATACCAATAAATTTTGGTTTGTTTGTAGGATTCGGGTTCTATGGTAGCAAATGCCATCAACAGATCCAAAATAAATTTTGCCGATGAAGAGTTAAAATATCCAAGTTTTACATGAAATTCAAAATCTTCCAAGTCGCTTTCTTTCTTCCAATGTTCTATTATCCTATTAAAATCTTGCACAATCGGATAATAAAAACTCCTGACATTTTCCGGTAAAGATCTGCCTTCTATTTTCACATACCCTTCGTTTACCTTTATTACTATTTCCGGAGTTTTTTCCGTAGCTTTTATATAAATATCTTCCATACCCTTAGCTTATTGCTGCAAAAATAAACAAATTATTTTTTCCCTTTTAATATTTTATTGTATTCTTTTTCGTTGTTGAGTATCCGAATGGCTTTATCCAATACTTCATCCTCTTTATTGATTATCATAAAGTATTGTGTAGTTTTCCATAAATCACGGGCTATCATGGCTTTTAGTATGTTTTGGGCCAGTTGGTCTTCTTTCAATTTTTTCTTTTCTTCTTCTTTGAGTTTTAATTTGTTAGATGCAGCATATTCTATCATCCGGGTTATCAACACACTATCCACCTTAAAGTGTTTATCGAAATCATCGAAGGTTTTATATTTGTTTTTCAGCTCCTTACGATGTTTGTCTATGTAGGAAGCTACAAACGAATTGAGAAGTCCTTTTCGTAAAATTTTGGAAAAGGCTTCGGAATATTTTTTAGTGGTATCCAGTGGTACGAATATGTCGGGCATTATACCGCCTCCACCGTAAACGGTTCTTTTATTTACTAAGGTTTCGTATTTCAATGAATCGGGAAAATGGATACTGTCTTTATTGGTGAGTTCTCCCCTATTATACCTATCTATCAGGTCTCTGGCATACTTTTTAACGCCTTCGTTGTAAGGCTTTTGTATGCAACGACCGGAGGGTGTAAAATATTTTGCTATTGTTAGTCGTATCATAGAACTATCCGGAAGCATGAATTGTCTCTGTACCAACCCTTTACCAAACGATCGTCGGCCAACCACCACTCCTCTGTCCCAATCTTGAATAGCTCCGGTTACGATTTCGCTTGCCGATGCACTTCCTTCATCAACAAGAATGATAAGTTTACCTTTTTCAAAGTCGCCTTTTTCCGTGGCTTTGTATTCCGTTTTCGGAAATCGTTTACCTTCCGTAAAAACTACGAGCTGGTCTTTTCCCAGAAATTCGTCGGCAATGGCTATGGCCGTATTCAAATATCCGCCTCCGTTTCCTCGCAAGTCCAATATCAAGTTTTCTACATGGTTAATTTTTTTGAGCGAATCCAAAGCTTGTTTGAATTCCTCATCCGTTTGTGCGGCAAAACGGTTTAATTTTATGTAGGCCGTATTGGGAGTTACCATGTATGCCGCATCAAGACTATAAATAGGAATTTTATCTCTTATAATTTCAAAGTCAAGCAATTTTTTTTCTCCGGGTCTTTTTACGGTTATGGTTACCTTGGTTCCTTTTTTTCCTCTCAAGGTTTTCACCACATCGGTATTGGTGATTCCTATTCCGGCAAAATCCTTTCCGTCCACCTTTACTATCCGGTCTCCTGCCCGAACGCCTACTTTTTCGGAAGGTCCGCCCGATATGGTGGCTACCACCTGAACGGTATCATTGACTATGGCAAATTGTATTCCTATTCCTTCAAAGTTGCCTTGTAGCGGTTCATTCATTGCCTTGACTTCCTTCTTGGGAATATAAATTGAG
>CAYMVE010000025.1:0-20679 GCA_964393715.1 uncultured Bacteroidales bacterium
TTCATGGCAATGGGTATGATTACTTGGATACTAAAAACCAATGGGACGGTACTTATGACGGCGAACCTGTTCCGTTCGGCGAGTACCTTTATATTGTAGAACTAAAAGGGAATTACCACAAAGTATTCACAGGAACGGTACTGGTTAAGTATTAAGAGACGAAAATAATAGGTTAAATTCAAAAAAACGATTGATATGAAAAAAGCAATTTTACCGATAGTCATATTTGTTTTTACGACATTACAAGGCATATCCCAACAGTTACCTTTGTACAGTCAATATATGACGAATAATTTTTTGCTTAATCCTGCGGTGGCCGGTACCCATAATTACACCCCCGTACGGCTTACTGGCAGGATGCAGTATTTGGGCTTTGACGGAGCACCACGCACTTACGCACTATCTGTTCATACCCCCTTAATGGACAACAGAATGGGACTTGGCGGCTACCTTTACAAGGATAATATTGGCGCCATATCACAAACAGGGGTACAGCTGGCCTATTCTTATCATATTCCTTTGGACAGGGAAACATTTTTATCGTTTGGTTTGGGTCTCAGAGCCTTCCAATATGTATTGGATGAAACCGAATTGGCTTACCACGGCTACGATCCGTTTTTAACAGGCAGCCAACATGCGGAATTTATACCGGATGCCGACTTCGGTATCCATGTATATAATAACCGTTTATTTGGCGGTTTGTCCATAGGGCAGCTTATCCAATATAAAATAAAGTTAGCGGATTTAGAGGGAAAAGGTACCAATAAGCGTCATTATTTTTTGTACGGCGGCTATGCCTTTGAATCCGGTAGAGCGTTTGAAATAATGCCATCTTTGTTGATAAAATATGTAAACGGTTCTCCTATAAATATCGACCTTAACCTACGTGGCATATACCAAAAATCTTATTGGGCGGCATTATCATTTAGAAGTGACAAATCCTTAATAACAATGGTAGGAATGCAATACCAAATATATGTTTTCGGGTTTGCTTACGATTACAGTTTTTCGGATATTAAATCATACTCTTCGGGATCTGTTGAAATCGTCCTCGGTATTAATTTAGGAAAAAACAACAAAGGATCCACATTGTTGTAAACATCTGTTGTCCGATACAACTTTTTCAAAAAGCGGGATTTCCGGGAAAAGGATTTCCCGCTTTTTGTATAGGGACCTTTGTAAAAGTAGTTTTTGTAGGCAAAGTGTAATTTTTTCGTTTCCTCCCCCCAACTTTTCACTTCTGGATTTTATTCGACAACCCTTGTAAAGCATTTCCTTGTAGCTTTCTTGGCTACAAAATAACTACTGAAACTCATTGGTCCTATCATTTTATTCATGCCACAAAAATACAAAAAAACTCAAACGAATGGTATTATTAAACTAAAAATCAAATGATTAAGTGTAATTTTGCCTTGCAAAGGTCTCTAACCATAAAATCCTTACTACGAAACGGAATAAGGTCATGAGAGCAATCTTAGTCTTCGTTACCGGATATCTCCCAAAATTCTTTGCAACACTTTTTCTTCACAAAAATCATCTATCTTGGGTTCATATCCTTTCCAATCATTCTCGGCAGATTTCACGGCTACAAATCGCACACCTGCTTTGTCCGCTGCCGCCTTATCATGTACCGAATCACCAAAAAAGACAAGCTCGTTATTTCGATAGCCATACTCCCTCATTATATCCGCCACATGCAAGTGCTTGGGCTCCGGCGAACCGTAAACCCTTTCAAAAAAATCATAAATCCCTTTGGCTTTAAGCACCTTTTCGGCATCCTGCACCACCGCTCCGGAAGCAACAAAAAACCGGTATTTACCGTAATTTTCCTGCAAAAACTCCCTTACACAACCTTTCAACGGAATATCTTTTAATCCGGCATGCAACAATTCGGAAAATTTGTCCAGCACTTTTTGCACCTCCCTTTCATCCGGTTCCACCCTTGCAAAATCACGCAAATACATTTCCATCCTTTTTCTGCGAGGAATACCTCCGTTATGCAAATAATGCCTTGCCGCCCGTTCTCCGGCTTCCGGCGAATAAGCGGCAAAAATTTTACGAAACAAACCGGCATTAAAAGTGTTGCTGTCGATAAGCACACCGTTCAAATCAAATATTATTGCTTTCGTATCCATTATTCGAAAGGTTTTTCTTTGGTAAAATCGGGCAAATACACCTCGGCACTATCCAATTCTTGTATCCAACCGTTTTCAAAACCAAGTTCCATAACCTTGTCTATTACCTTTTCGTATTCGTCCCCGGTAAGTTTCCGGTTCAGATTCTCATACCTCGTTTCAAGAACGGGATAATATTGAGCCATCAAAGACAAATAAACCTGTGTGCCCCAGTGAGTTGCTATGTATTCAAGCACCTTTACAGAATCTTCCGTTTCGCCCGGCAAAATCAAATGTCTGATTATCACACCGGAAACCATATATCCGTTATCATCAAACAAAGGTTCGCCCTTTGTCGCCAACATGGCCGCTATGGAGCCCGACGCGTAATGGAAATAATCTTTTACTTTGGAATACTTGCGGGCCAACCGGTCGTCAAAATATTTGAAATCCGGCAAAAATATGTCGATAAATTGTGCTACCTCCTTTATCACTTCCGGCCTTTCATAAGAGTTGGTATTATACACCGTTACAATACCGGGAAAATCTTCCTTCAACCTTCCGGCCAACTCAATCACCTGCGGCACATTATGCGAAGGCGATACAAATCCGACACGGTTGGTGCCGTGCTTTTCCATACATTCGGCTATCATACGATACAACACTTCAAACTCATAACTTTTGTCCGCATCAAACCGTGAATTTCTACTTATCTGATAATTTTGGCAATACACACACTGCATATTGCAATGGCTGAAAAATACATTGCAAATACCGGCGGCCCCGCCAACAGCTGGTTCTTCTCCGCGATGCAAGGTTACCGAAGCCACATGGTACGAAGCATCCAAATTGCAGTACCCTTTTTTTCCCGCTATTCTATCGGCACCGCAATTGTGCGGACAGAAATCACAATGTTGCAAACGCTTATCGAACCTTAGTCTCCTCATATAGACTCAACACCTTTTCTGCAAAACCGTCCCACGAAAATTTCTTTTTTATCTCCCGAACATGAGCAGCAAAATCTATATTTTTCCTGTCAGCATAAAACCTTTCCACAGCCCTGGCTATGGCTTCCGGATTCTCTTTCGGTACTACATAACCGGTTTTTCCATCTTCCACAATCTCACGCAGCCCGCCTACATCGGTAACAATCATCGGTTTGTCAAAATTATACGCCACCTGCGTAATACCACTCTGTGTAGCCGACAAATAAGGCTGTACCACAACATCGGCCATCGAGAAAAAGTATTTCACTTCCTCATTGGGTATAAAATCGGGAAACAAGCATATTCGGTCTTCCAAACCATAAGACTTTATCTTGTCCTCGTATGGCTTTTGTTCTTCATAAAATTCCCCGGCAACAATCAAGCGGACATCCGGAAGTTTGTCTTTCAAATATCGCATGGCTTCAACAAGATACCGTAATCCTTTGTACGGCTTTACCAATCCGAAAAACAAAATATAATCGTACGATTTATCCAATTTGAGAAACTCCGCCGCTTCGTCTCTACTTACCGGTTTCCCGAAAATGTCGTACACCGGATGCGGAATCACAACTCTGGGCATATCGGCATCGAACCTGTCCAAATCGTTGGCAACTGCCTCCGATAGCACAACGAATGCCTCATTTTGTTTCACATAAAAAGAAGTTATATGAGCATCAAACGGCATACTTTGATGCGGTATGATATTGTGAGACAATGATATCCGCCGGATGCCGCTTTTAAGTCTCTTCAACACCACCGCCATAGAAAGCCCTGTAAACGGCAACCAATAAGAGGAAATAACCAAGTCGGGATGGACTTTATTTATAAAACGGGCAGTATGAAACCACGAAACGGGATTGATTGAATTTAACTTAGGATACACTTCCAACTCCGGAGGTTTCGTTCCTTCCGGCACATACTGCGACGATCCCGGAAACAAAAACGAAGGATATTGCAAACTGAAAGAAACAATCCGGCAATCTATTCCTTTGTTACGGAAAGTCCGGCATAATGCTTCGTTAAAATCGGCTATGCCGCCCCGTAAAGGATAACCCGGTCCCAAAATAATAATTTTTCTCACCATTCTTTGTCAAAAATTCTTGTCCGATAAGCATAATGCCACATCACCATCCCCAACGACACGGAAATATTGAAAGAATGTTTATAGCCCAATTGGGGAATCTCCACCACGGTATCACTCATATCTACCACTTCTTGCGATACGCCTTTGACTTCATTACCAAACACAAAAGCATACTTCCGTGACTTATCCGGTTCAAACTCGTGCAAGAAAATCTTTTTCTCGGCTTGTTCTATGGAAACTATTACAAAGCCTTCCCTTTTAAGTTTTTGTACCAATGCCACCGTATCATCCACATGTTCCCAATCCACGGCATTTTCCGCACCAAGGGCTGTTTTATGCACCTCTTTCAAATTTATTTCAGGCGTAGTAGTTAGTCCGCACAAATAAATTTTGCTCACCAAAAAAGCGTCAGCCGTTCTAAACGCCGAACCGACATTCAAAGCACTTCTTACATTATCCAAAACAATGACTACCGGAATTTTGGGGCTTTTTTTAAATTCCTCCACAGACTTCCGGCCTAACTCTTCATTAAGTAACTTCCTGTTTACGGGCATTATTTTTCCAAAATTTCCAATAAATCCTTTTCTATACTGTACCGGGGAGACTCTACAATTCGCCCCAACTCTTTGCCGTCTTTGTCATAAATAATAAAAGTGGGAATGCGTTCTATTTTATACTTGGACAAATCGACTCCTTCGGCCTTTTTGTCCTTATTAACAGCAATAAGCGTAACCTTTTCGGGGTCATAATTCATAAGTTCCAACATCCGGTAAAAATACGGCACCCACATTTTGCTGTCGCTACACCAAGTACCCATTACAACCGTTATTTTTTTGTCTTGCAGCAGACCTTTGATTTTTGATAAAACCGCATCATTCGGGTGTGCCGCATAAAAATTGTCAAAATACCATTTGGAATAGGGTTCGCTTTGCAGGTCGGATAACTTGATTATTCCTTCCAAATCTTGCGCAGTGAGCCGATTATTGCCTCCAAAAATCGCTCCGGCAACCATCAGCCATAAAAATAAAAACTTTTTCATAGTTTATCGATTTTGTAATATTCCAAGTACCAAGATACGAATTTTCTGATTCCGTATTCAATACTGGTAGATGGTTTATAATCGTAATTTTCAACAAGTTCCGAAACATCAGCATGCGTTTTGGCCACATCGCCCGGCTGCATAGGCAAAAAATTCTTTCGGGCTTTCTTTCCCAGTTCTTTTTCCAATGCCTCTATGAAATCCATTAAATTTACCGGGCTACTATTGCCTATGTTCATTACCCGGTACGGTGCCACGGATGTGGACGGATCGGGTTCTTCTCCGTTCCATTCTTTATTCGGCTGCGAAGGGTCAAACAGTACCTTAATGATACCGGAAACAATATCGTCAATATAAGTAAAATCTCTGATCATCTTACCGTTGTTAAAAATATCAATGGGCTTGTCTTCCAGTATGGCTTTGGTAAACAAAAATAAAGCCATATCGGGGCGCCCCCACGGACCGTAAACCGTAAAAAAACGCAATCCCGTTGTCGGTATGTCAAAAAGATAACTGTAAGTGTGCGCCATCAATTCATTGCTCTTTTTGCTGGCTGCATACAAACTGATAGGATGGTCCACATTGTCTTTCACCGACAACGGATATTTTCTGTTCAACCCATACACACTGGAACTGCTGGCATATACCAAATGCTTTATCCGGTGTTGGGCATGACGCACCGCTTCCAAAATATTCAAAAACCCGATAATATTGCTATCTATGTAAGCATAAGGATTCTGCAAGCTGTATCGCACCCCCGCCTGTGCCGCCAGATTTACCACATAATCGGGCTTTTCTTCGGAAAAAATTTTGTCAATGGCTCCGTTATCTTCCAAATTTACCCGATAAAAAACATATCGTCCATCCCCACTTACAGACCTTTGTCCATACGCTATCGTATCCCTGACAATGCCGGCATATTCCAAACGGTCATATTTCAGATTGACATCATAATAATCGTTTATCGCATCAATTCCCACCACAGTATAACCGCTTTGAAGCAATCTGTTTGCCAAATGGAAACCTATAAAACCTGCGGTACCTGTTATCAAAATTTTTTCCATAAAAACTGTTCCTACTTCTAAATATTTACAAATCTTTGTTACTTTTGGCAAAAATAAAACTATTTTCGTTATGATGGACACAATATTGCAGCATAAAAGCATCAGAAAGTTCAAAGACAAGCCCGTAGAAGAGAATGTACTGGAACAAATACTGATAGCCGGCACCAGGGCATCTACCACAGGTAATATGCAAGTTTACAGCATGATAGTAAGCACGGACGAATGTTTGAAAAACAAATTGTGGGAAGCACACTTCAAACAAGATATGGTAAAACAAGCTCCGGTGCTGATAACCTTTTGTGCCGATTTTAACAGATTTACAAAATGGTGCAAAATAAACAACGCCCAAGCCGGATACGACAATTTCCTATCATTTTATACGGCAAGCATCGACGCCCTATTAGCCGCTCAGAATGTGGCATTGGCTGCCGAAGCACACGGACTTGGCATCTGCTATCTGGGCACCACAACTTACAATGCAGAGGAAATTATTGATATTCTGCGGTTGCCCGAATTAGTAGTCCCGGTAACTACTTTGGCCATAGGTTATCCCGACGAAGATCCGCCACTTACCGATCGGTTACCTCTGGACGCAGTAGTACATTACGAAGTGTACACCGATTACTCTCCCCAAAAAATCAAAAAATTATACCGCGAAAAGGAAGAAAATCCCGTGTATAAAAAATTTGTGGAAGAAAACGGCAAAGAAAATCTGGCACAAGTATTCGCCGAAGTAAGATACAAAAAGGAAGACAACGAATTTTTCTCCGAAAAGTTTTTGCGAACGATCAAAGAACAGAAGTTTATGAAATGAATCATTTGAAATTTAGTATTTGGGTCATTTTATGGCTGACGAACAACCTGTTGTTTGCACAAAACAATCCGGTATCCGGAGAAATAGACAGCCTCGTACAATCGGGTAAGCGACTCGAATCCACATATCCGGACAGTGCCGTTTCGGTTTACAAAAAAGCACTGGCCCAAGCCCGTAAATACGGAAAAATCACTCAAGCAGCCAATATCTGTTCTTCGTTGGGCGCCTTGTTTTTAAACACGGGAAACTATAACCGGAGCATAAACTATTACAAGGAAGCCACTGCTTATTACAAGCAAGCAGGCAAAATCAAACTCTACGCCGCCTCACTGGGAAATATCGGATTGTGTTTTTATTACAAAAGCGAATACGACTCTGCCTTGTATTACAACTTCCAAGCCCTCAATATCAAAAAGAAGCTCAAAAACAAACGCTCAATAGCAACCACATTAGGCAATATAGGAATGATTTATGACGACCAAAGTAACTATGACAAAGCCTTGGTATATTACAAACGGGCATTGGAAACCTTTACGGCCCTTAAAGACACCGAAAATATCGCCAACCTTCTGGTAAACATAGGAATAACTTACTACAACACTGGAAAATACAATAAAGCGCTGGAATATTACAATAAAGCGTATAACATCACCTCACATACACACGACCAAATAACAATGGCAGCCATATTGCTCAATAAAGGAAATCTATATTCCGATATATCAAAATTTGATAAGGCTCTGAACAATTACTTCAAAGCCCTGAAACTATACAAAAGTTTAAATGATAATGACGGAATAGCCACCACGCTGGGAAATATCGGAACCGTTTATCATAACAAAGCTGCCTATAACAAAGCGCTGAAATATTACATTGAAGCCATCAAAATCAATGAGAAAACCGGTAACCTAATGGCTGTATCCATACTAACCGGCAACATCGGGAACATATACGAACAAAGCAAAGATTATCGAAAAGCACTGAATTATTACGCCAAAGCATTATCTATAAAAGAAAAAATAGACGATAAAACAGGCATTGCACATCAACTTATCAATATAGGAAACATCTATGATACCAACCATAAGCACCTAAAAGCACTCGAATATTTTTACAAAGCCCTGCGAATAGGAAAACTTTTGAAAGTACCGGACATTATAGCAATGGCTTATCAATCTATCGCGTATGCTTATCAACACCTCAAACAATTTGACAAGGCACTGGCCTATTTCAACAAAGCTTTGATATTCAAGAAAAAAATAAATGACCAATTGGCAGTAGCCTCTATTCTGGCAGGGATATCGTCGCTGTATTTGGACCAAAAAGCTTACGACAAGGCCATAAGCGCCGGACAACAAAGCCTGGATATAGCCAAAAAAATAGGCCTGCTCAATGTGCAAAAAAATGTTTACAAAGTACTGGCAACCGCCTACGAAAAAAAACGGAATTATCCCGAAGCATTGAAATATCATAAGTTGTTTTTTGCTATCAACGATTCTATATATAATAAAAACAAAACCAAAGAATTGTCGGAACTACAAACTAAATACGAGACCGCACAAAAAGAAAAAGAAATTATCCGGCAAAAAGCCGAATTGGAAAAAAGCAAGTTGAAACTGGAAAAAGAAAAATCGGAAAAAGAAGCCCAAAAAAAACAAAGAAACCTCCTGCTGATTATCCTTGTCGTAACCCTAATATTCGCCGGATTTGTCATCCGGTCGTACCTGCAAAAGAAAAAAATGAACGAATTGCTGGCTTCCCAAAAAAAAGAAATCGAATACAAAAACGAAGAGCTTAACCAACTGGTAGAGGAAATCACTGCCCAAAGAGACGAAATAGAAAAACAAAAAAATATCATAGAAAACATCTACACAGAACTTTCCGCTTCTATTGACTATGCCACCAAAATACAAGAATCCGTACTCCCGTTGGTAAAAAACATTAAACCCTATATCAACGACATATTTGTTTTCTTTCAACCGCGTGACAAAGTCAGTGGCGACTTCTACTGGTGGAGCCATACCGGCCACCACACCATTGTTACCGTTGCCGACTGCACCGGACACGGTGTACCCGGTGCATTTATGAGCATGCTCGGCGCATCCCTTCTAAGAGAAATTGTACAGAAAGAAAAGATTACAGAACCCGCCACCATCCTAAATATGCTTCGCAGCGAAATCATCAAATCCCTGAAACAAAAAGGCATACCCGGCGAACAAAAAGACGGCATGGATATGGCTCTCATATCAATAGACCACCAAAAAAGTCGCATAAGTTATGCCGGAGCAAACAATCCCCTTTACCTTGTTTCCTCTTACAATCACCATTTTTCATCTAACGACCGTACCCAAATATTTTCATCCCACTCAAATTTAACACTCTACGAAATAAAACCCGACAAAATGCCTATTGCAATCTACCAAAAAATGACTAATTTCGTATCCGTAGAATTTGAACGCATCGAAGGAGATTGCATTTACTTGTTTTCAGACGGATATGCCGACCAATTCGGTGGCCCGAAAGGTAAAAAATTCAAATACAAACCGTTCAAAGAACTCCTTCTGGCAAATGCAAACAAACCAATGAGTGAACAACAAAAGATAGTAGCGCAAACATTAACACAATGGAAACAAAAATACGAACAAGTGGACGACATTACCGTAGTAGGCATAAAAATATAATTACAAAAATTTCTCTCATTTTTATATTTTTTGTAATCTACAAATACAATCCTGCCATCGCTCAATCAAATATTGCTTTATCGCAAGAAGCGGATACGGTTAAACTAATCAAATACTATCAAAGTGCCGTTTATTATAAAGACACCAACGAAGACTCAGCTCTTTATTTTATAAAAAAGATGTTATCGGTTGCTAATAAACTGTTTTCCAAATACCAAAAAGACACCGCAAAATTTCACAATTACCTTTCTTTTGTAAAAAGAGCATATCGTAAATCCGAAAAAATGTATTATTATCTGGAAAAATTCGATTTGCTTCTAAAACTATCAAATCAAGAAATTAAAATAGCCAAATATTTGAAGGATTCTTTGTGGCTAGGAGCAATATATAGCAACATGGGAAATGTATATAAATTCCAAAGCAATTTCGGTACTGCACTTGCTTACTATCAAAAATACTTGGATATTAGAAAACAAAGCAACAATCTAAAAGGAGTAATGTATGCGCACATCGGAATAGCCAATGTGTTCATAAATTGGGACAAATATTCCGAAGCTTTAAAACATTACAAAATCAGTTATAAATATGCAGCGAAACTTAAAGATACAATAGGCTTGGCATCCGCAAACATAGGCATGGGTAATGTATATATAGAAGAAGGAGATATTCCGCTTGCATTATTATCCTACAAAAAAGCTTACAACTTTTACAAAGCAAAAAAAGATACGGAAGGAATTGGTTTGGCACTTTTAAATATTGGCAATATTTATACCGACACCAAAGAATATGAAAAGGCAACAACCACATTCAAAGAAGCCCTTGCCTTAATGTTAAAAGCAAATATTAAAATACGCATCGCTTTAATTTATTCACAACTGGGAGAGATTTCCTATTTACAAAAAAAATATTCGGAAGCAATTACCTATTATAACAAAAGTTTGAACTACTCACTCGAAACCAATTATAGAAAAGTCACATTAGTAGATTACCAAGGATTGGCAAAGAGTTATAATAAATTAAAAAAATACCACAAAGCATACATATTTTTTGAAAAATTTCACAACCTTAACGATTCGATTTTTAATGAAGAAAAACACAAACAATTAGAAGAAATTCAAACCCAATACGAAACCGCACAAAAAGAAAAAGAAATACTCAAACAAAAAAACCTGCTGGAAAAAGAAAAAGCCCAAAGAGAAGCTCAAAGAAAACAACTCCGCTTATTGTCCGTTATCCTGCTCGGTAGCGTTATATTCATCATATTCATCATTCGTTCCTATACACAAAACAAAAAAACCAACAAAATTTTAGCATTCCAAAAAGCCCAAATAGAAAACTCTCACAAAGAAATATCACAAAGCATAGACTATGCAACCAAAATCCAAAAAGTCGTTTTACCCGATTTCAAAATCATGGAAACCTACTGCCAAGATTATTTTGTGCTATTCCAACCACGCGATAAAGTAAGCGGTGACTTCTACTGGTGGAGCCACACCGGAAACCATACCGTAATAACTGTTGCCGACTGCACGGGACACGGCGTACCCGGTGCCTTTATGAGCATGTTAGGAATGAGCTTGCTTAGAGAAATCGTAACCAAAGAACAAATTACCCAACCCGGCAAAATATTAAACAGATTGCGACAAGAAATTATCAAAGCCCTAAAACAAAAAGGTGCGGAAGGCGAACAAAAAGACGGCATGGATATGGCTCTCATATCAATAGACCACCAAAAAAGTCGCATAAGTTATGCCGGAGCAAACAATCCCCTTTACCTTGTTTCCTCTTACAATCACCATTTTTCATCTAACGACCGTACCCAAATATTTTCATCCCACTCAAATTTAACACTCTACGAAATAAAACCCGACAAAATGCCTATTGCAATCTACCAAAAAATGACTAATTTCGTATCCGTAGAATTTGAACGCATCGAAGGAGATTGCATTTACTTGTTTTCAGACGGATATGCCGACCAATTCGGTGGCCCGAAAGGTAAAAAATTCAAATACAAACCGTTCAAAGAACTCCTTCTGGCAAATGCAAACAAACCAATGAGTGAACAACAAAAGATAGTAGCGCAAACATTAACACAATGGAAACAAAAATACGAACAAGTGGACGACATTACCGTAGTAGGCATAAAAATATAATTACAAAAATTTCTCTCATTTTTATATTTTTTGTAATCTACAAATACAATCCTGCCATCGCTCAATCAAATATTGCTTTATCGCAAGAAGCGGATACGGTTAAACTAATCAAATACTATCAAAGTGCCGTTTATTATAAAGACACCAACGAAGACTCAGCTCTTTATTTTATAAAAAAGATGTTATCGGTTGCTAATAAACTGTTTTCCAAATACCAAAAAGACACCGCAAAATTTCACAATTACCTTTCTTTTGTAAAAAGAGCATATCGTAAATCCGAAAAAATGTATTATTATCTGGAAAAATTCGATTTGCTTCTAAAACTATCAAATCAAGAAATTAAAATAGCCAAATATTTGAAGGATTCTTTGTGGCTAGGAGCAATATATAGCAACATGGGAAATGTATATAAATTCCAAAGCAATTTCGGTACTGCACTTGCTTACTATCAAAAATACTTGGATATTAGAAAACAAAGCAACAATCTAAAAGGAGTAATGTATGCGCACATCGGAATAGCCAATGTGTTCATAAATTGGGACAAATATTCCGAAGCTTTAAAACATTACAAAATCAGTTATAAATATGCAGCGAAACTTAAAGATACAATAGGCTTGGCATCCGCAAACATAGGCATGGGTAATGTATATATAGAAGAAGGAGATATTCCGCTTGCATTATTATCCTACAAAAAAGCTTACAACTTTTACAAAGCAAAAAAAGATACGGAAGGAATTGGTTTGGCACTTTTAAATATTGGCAATATTTATACCGACACCAAAGAATATGAAAAGGCAACAACCACATTCAAAGAAGCCCTTGCCTTAATGTTAAAAGCAAATATTAAAATACGCATCGCTTTAATTTATTCACAACTGGGAGAGATTTCCTATTTACAAAAAAAATATTCGGAAGCAATTACCTATTATAACAAAAGTTTGAACTACTCACTCGAAACCAATTATAGAAAAGTCACATTAGTAGATTACCAAGGATTGGCAAAGAGTTATAATAAATTAAAAAAATACCACAAAGCATACATATTTTTTGAAAAATTTCACAACCTTAACGATTCGATTTTTAATGAAGAAAAACACAAACAATTAGAAGAAATTCAAACCCAATACGAAACCGCACAAAAAGAAAAAGAAATACTCAAACAAAAAAACCTGCTGGAAAAAGAAAAAGCCCAAAGAGAAGCTCAAAGAAAACAACTCCGCTTATTGTCCGTTATCCTGCTCGGTAGCGTTATATTCATCATATTCATCATTCGTTCCTATACACAAAACAAAAAAACCAACAAAATTTTAGCATTCCAAAAAGCCCAAATAGAAAACTCTCACAAAGAAATATCACAAAGCATAGACTATGCAACCAAAATCCAAAAAGTCGTTTTACCCGATTTCAAAATCATGGAAACCTACTGCCAAGATTATTTTGTGCTATTCCAACCACGCGATAAAGTAAGCGGTGACTTCTACTGGTGGAGCCACACCGGAAACCATACCGTAATAACTGTTGCCGACTGCACGGGACACGGCGTACCCGGTGCCTTTATGAGCATGTTAGGAATGAGCTTGCTTAGAGAAATCGTAACCAAAGAACAAATTACCCAACCCGGCAAAATATTAAACAGATTGCGACAAGAAATTATCAAAGCCCTAAAACAAAAAGGTGCGGAAGGCGAACAAAAAGACGGTATGGATATGGCTCTCATCACCATCAACCACCGTACAAACACCATACAATTTGCAGGAGCAAACAACCCTATCTACATCATTACCAAAGACAAACTAACCACCAAAAACGAAACAACGCTAAACAATCTCGTAAAAACAATAAAAGGGAACGACCATATTTTGTACGAAATTAAACCCGATAAAATGCCGATTGCCATTTACGAACGAATGGAAAAGTTTACCACTTATGAATTCAACAGCACCGAAAACATGCAAATTTACCTGTTTTCAGACGGATATGCCGACCAATTCGGCGGACCTAATGGAAAAAAATTCAAATACAAACCCTTCAAACAATTGTTGTTGGACAATTGCAAATTGCCTATGAATGAACAAAAAGAAATTTTGAAAAAAACTTTTGAAACATGGAAAGGCAACTACGAACAAGTGGACGATGTAACCGTAGTAGGTATAAAAATATAATTAACTTTGTCGCAAACCAAACACACCGAATATGGAAACAATCAATTCCTATGTGCTCATCATTTCCGCATCCGTTATTATCATTATCTCCTATTTTTTCAATCTTATCTCAAAAAAAACCAATATACCTTCGGTATTGCTTCTTATCACCCTCGGATTGCTCATAAAAGGCACTTTGGCCATTACAGGCTTCGATAACATCAATTGGTTTCCGGCTTTGGAAATTTTAGGTATCATCGGCCTGATTATGATAGTACTGGAATCGGCCTTAGACCTAAAATTAAGCAAGGACAAAACCCAATTAATATCCAAGGCCTTTCTAATCGCTTTTATTTCGATTGGAGTAAATATTTTTGTTATTGCCAAAATTTACCAGTTGTTTTTCATCATCGACTTTTTTACGGCAGCACTTTATGCTATCCCTATCTCTATCATCAGCTCCGCCATTGTAATACCAAGTATCGGCACCTTACCCGAAGAAAAAAAAGAGTTTCTGATTTACGAAAGCACTTTTTCCGACATATTAGGCATTATCGCTTTCTATTCCCTGCTCATGTTTCCCGAACACGACAGCCTCTCCTCATTTACCACTACCCTATCCATAGGACTGGCACTCACACTGGTGCTATCCTTTATCCTGTCTTATCTAATCTTATTTTTGGCACAAAAAATCACCACACACATCAAACTTTTTTTGCTGATCGCCATCTTAATCCTTTTTTATGCCATTGGAAAATTATTTCATTTGTCTTCCCTCATCATCATTTTGATTTTCGGACTCATCATGAACAACCGAACGGTATTCATTCCCGGTTTTATCGCTAAAAAACTCAACGGCAAAGCTTTGGACAACATCACACAAGACATTAAACTAATCACACTGGAAACCTCATTTGTGGTCAGAACCTTTTTCTTTGTAATATTCGGCATCACCCTTTCGTTGAGTGCCGTAGCCAATTTCAAAGTAATCGTAATCACATTCTTACTGCTGGTCACCATATACGGAAGCCGTTATCTGATACTTCGCCTGCTAAATGGCAAAACCGCCATCTGGCCGGAAGTATTTACGGCACCTCGTGGACTGATTACCATACTTCTGTTTTACGCCATCCCCGAAGAACATGCCATTAGCGATTTCAATCACGGTATCTTATTTTTACTCATCATCATATCCAGTATGCTAATGACCTATGCCTTAATTAAATATAAAAAGACAGAACAGACACGGTTACCCGAAAAAGATAATTCAGCCAATCCTTCGGACAATTTGACAGCCCCCCAATGATTGGCAAATTTTTTGGTTGGGAAAGCCAGCTACAAAAAATCAAAACACCATGAAAGAAAAGAAAAATCATCAAAATACAGAAGCGCAAAAAGAACAAAAGGTTGATAACTCCGAAACTAAAAAAAACAAAAAATCGGCCAAAAAGAAGACTTCGGAGTTGGAAAAATTAAAGGAAGAAAACGAAAAACTCAAAGCCGAACTACAAGAATTGAACGATAAATACATCCGGCTAATGGCAGAATTTGACAATTTTAGAAAACGAACCATGAACGAGAAAGCCGAAATGGTAAAAAATGCTTCGGAAAAGCTCTTGTTAGAACTGCTACCCATAGTAGACGATTTCGAACGAGCCATAAAAGCCAACGAAGAAGTAGAAGACGCCCAGCATCTGAAAGAAGGATTTTTATTGATATATGACAAATTTGTAAAACTACTCCAAAAACAAGGTGTCTCCGAAATAGAAGCAATGCACCAAGAATTTGACCCGGAACTACATGATGCGTTAACCAAAATTCCGGTGGAAAATCCGGAACTCAAAGGAAAAATAGTAGATGTAGTGGAAAAAGGTTATTATTTGAACGACAAAATATTACGACATTCAAAAGTAGTTATCGGAGATTAAAAAAACAGCCATGGCCAAAAGGGATTATTACGAGGTATTGGGTGTTTCCCGGGAAGCAACCATAGAAGAAATAAAAAAAGCATACCGAAAAATCGCTTTGAAATATCACCCCGACAGAAATCCGGGTGACAAAGAGGCAGAAGAAAAATTCAAAGAAGCTGCCGAAGCATATAGCGTACTTGGCGATCCGGAAAAACGCCGGCGATATGACCAATTCGGCCATGCTGGCGTAGGAGGAGCAGGAGCCGGCGGGTTCCAAGGAATGAACATCGATGATATTTTTTCAAGTTTCGGCGATATCTTTGGCGACTTTTTTGGTGGCGGTTTCGGAAGCGGACGATACCACCGGCAACAGAGAGCAAACAAAGGTTCCAATATAAGAATCAGCCTCTCCTTGTCTTTGGAAGAAATTGCCAAAGGCACCACCAAAAAAATCAAAATCAAAAAATATGTAGCCTGCCCACATTGTAACGGAACAGGTGCCAAAGACGGAACGGCATTTACCACCTGTCCTACTTGCCACGGAAGCGGAACGGTAATACAAACCCACAGTTCATTTTTCGGACGCGTACAAACCACCACCACTTGTCCCTCTTGCGGAGGAGGAGGTAAAATCATCAAAGAATCCTGTCCTCACTGTAACGGCGAAGGTGTGTTCAAAAAAGACACCGTGATAGAACTGGATATTCCGGCAGGCGTAGAAGAAGGTATGCAACTCAGATATGCAGGCAAAGGCAATGCCCCTAAAAGAGGAGGCATTAATGGAGACCTTATTGTAGAAATCAGAGAGAAAGAACATCCGCACTTTGTACGGGACGGCGAAAACTTACATTACGACCTCTATCTTAGTTTTATAGAAGCTGCTCTCGGCACGCAAGTAGAAATTCCCACCTTGGACGGAAAAGTAAGAATCCGGATAGAACCCGGTACGCAACCGTCAAAAATATTGCGGCTGAGAAACAAAGGATTACCGGTTTATGGCACTCATTCCAGAGGTGACCTGTTTGTAAATATCAATGTATGGGTACCTAAAAACCTGTCAAAAGACGAAAGGAAAATTCTTGAAAAGCTCAGAAGTTCCGAAAATTTTATACCGCCCAAAGATAAAAAAGACAAAGACAGTTTCTTTTCACGAATGAAAAAGTATTTTATGGGAGAATAGACACAACCAACAAAAAAGGCCGCTTCAAAAAAGCGACCTTTTTTTATTCCATCTCTCTTATAACCAATAAATTCTCATTTCTACTCTATGGCTGCAAACACATTGTAATACGCCATCAATTTTTCCTGCATATCTTTTGTCAAATCTTCCTTTTTGAACATATTGCCTATTCTGAATATCTCTTGATACACTCCCATAGAAGTTCTTATATCGTTTTTAATGTTCTTCTTTTGAGCATTTGAAAATTTGGCATAATAATTAAGTTCTTCTTCCGTACGTTGTTTAAGCACAGTCAATATTTGCATGGCGGAACTGTCGGCTCCCAATTGCAAATACAAATTAGCTAATTGCAAAGAGAATATATCATACGGAACCGTAGTATCCGGCATAACCTGCATACACTTATCCAAAGCCTTTTTAGCCTTATCTTTTTTCCCTTCCTGAATAAGAGCGGCAGCCAATCTGGCAAAATTGGCTCTGAAATTCATAGTCATCCGCATATTGTTTTCATCCAAATAAACATCCGGATTGTCTATACCACCCCAAACAAACTTATTGACCAAATTGTCATACATCTTATCGGTATTCACACTTCCGTATCCAAGAGGAGAAGTGGACTTCGTTTTGAAAGGCGTAACCCTGTATGTCAAACCTTCAATACTGAAATAATTTTGCAAATTCAAATAATTATCGCTCGAAACCGTAACGGCATAATACACAGGACGCTTCCAATCATTTTGTGCCAACAAGTCCAATAACATCAATTCGCCTTTTATGATGTAATTTTTATTCTTTGGCAACGAAAATTTAATTTCACTCGGAATCAGTGAATCCGGCATATTCGGACTCACAGCTCCCGAAGCTTTGGCATTAGCCTTATTTACAGAAAGTTTGAAATTCCTCGTTGGCATAAAGTTCACAAAATCACCGTTTTGCATTTGCAATTTTGCTCTTTGGTCCTCCCGTTTTACAAAATCTATTGCTTCTTTCAAATCCACATAGTCTTTAACAATCTCATAAATAGGGGTCAAATCCCTTGTATCATGTGCATACTGTTCGTGATTAAATGAATTGGGTATAGGGTCGGCTTCATAAGTTTTTCGTTTCATCTGATCGATGTACCAATCGGTATTGAACAAACTTAAATTCACTACTTTTACATCCGTCCTGAAACCTTCCACTTCTTGCACATACCACAACGGAAAAGTATCATTATCTCCATTGGTAAAAATAATAGCATCTTTGTCGCAACTCATCAGGTAGTCTTTGGCAAAATCTCTTGCCGTAAATCTTCCCGAACGGTCATGATCATCCCAGTTTTCCGCTCCCATTCTTACCGGTACGGCGACCAAAGTAACCAAAGTAACCAAACTTGCCGCCAACGAAGTTTGTTTCAAATATTTTCTAAGATACTCATACAAAGCCAACACGCCCAGTCCTATCCACATGGCAAACGCATAAAAAGATCCGACATAAGCATAATCACGCTCACGAGGTTGCAAAGGATACTGATTCAAATAAATTACAATAGCAATACCCGTATAGAAGAACAACAACAATACCACCAAAAAATCTTCCTTATGTCTGGACCAATGATAAAACAACCCCAACATACCCAAAAGGAAAGGAAGCATAAAATAAGTGTTCCTTGCTTTGTTAGTCCTCATTTTATAGGGCAACCCTTCTTGCGGACCTACCAAAATCTTATCTATAAAAGGTATTCCGGTAATCCAGTTCCCTCTCAACAGGCTGCCATGTCCTTGCCAATCATTCTGACGACCGGAAAAATTCCACATAAAATACCGGAAATACATGTGCCCCAACTGATAAACAAAGAAAAAACGAAGATTTTCACCGAAAGTAGGCTTGTAGTATGTTTTTCCTCCAATATTGACCGGTGTGCCTTTTATTTTTGCCCAACTTTTGTATTCTCTCACATGGTTGGACTGAGACGACCACATGCGCGGAAAAATAGTACACAATCGTTTGTCATAATTGGGTTTCGGCTTGTAACCAACCACCACATATTTTCCGTCCCTTTTATCGTATATGGGCTCTCCGTCCACATACGGTTCTTCAGGATCCAGCGGTGCATTGTAATATTGTCCGTACAACAATGGCCTGTCTCCATATTGTTCACGATTCAAATAAGCCAACAGGGAAAATACATCTTCCGGATTATTTTCATCCAAAGGAGGATTCGCCAACGATCTGATTACAATGATCGTAAATGATGAATAACCGATTAGCAACACCGTCACAAAAAGAAGAACAGTATGCCACAAAACTTTCTTTTTCCGGTAAGTGTACATCAAAGCCCAAACAATAAAAGCAACCAATGCAACCAAATATATAATAACACCGGAATGATAAGGCAAGCCGATTACATTTACAAAAAACAGTTCAAACCACGAGGCAACCACTACAGTACCCGGAATTATCAGATACATAATGGTAGCTAAAACCAATACGGAAAGTATAAAAGTTACAATAACTCCTTTTGTTGTCGGCCGATACTTTTTGAAATAATACACAAATATTATGGCCGGAACAGCCAACAAGTTAAGCAAGTGTACCCCAATGGACAACCCAATCATATAAGCAATAAAAACCAACCAACGATTGGAATATTTTTCATCGGCTACGGCTTCCCATTTTAATATCGCCCAAAAAACCAAAGCCGTAAAAAACGAAGAACTGGCATAAACCTCAGCCTCAACAGCAGAAAACCAAAACGAATCGGAAAAGGTATAAGCCAATGCCCCCACAATGCCACTACCTAAAATAGCAATGATATTACCGGTCGAAAGTTCTTCCTTATTCCTCAAAACAATTCTTCTTGCAAATATGGTAATACTCCAAAACAAAAACAAAATAGTAAAAGCACTGGCCAATGCCGACATGGAGTTTACAAAAACAGGTATCAACTCTTTGCTGGGCGCAAAAAGAGAGAAAAATTTAGCCATCAGCATAAAAAACGGGGCTCCGGGAGGATGCCCTATTTCCAATTTATACGAAGTAGCCAAAAACTCGCCACAATCCCAAAAACTCGCGGTAGGTTCGATAGTGGATAGATAAGTAAATGCTGCAATTGCAAAAACAATCCACCCAACCAAATTGTTGTAAAATTCAAATGACCTCTTTTTCATAATCTAAAAATTTGAGCATGCTAAAATAGGAATTTTTTATGAAACTGAATTTGATTTTCATTAACTCATTTCTTCAAAAAATATTTTTTACTTTGATAAAAAAAATTTGGTAGTTTGATTATTTTGAAATACCTTTGTTTAAGTAGTTGAACTCTAAAAAAATACATTGATTCAAAAAATAATCATCAAAACACGACCATTAAAAATTGTTTAACGAAAATAAATTTTTCAATCATGAAAACAAAATTCTTATTTTGGGTATTGTTAACAATGGCATGGACTTCTTTTTCTCAACCACAAGCCGTATCATATCAAGCCATCATCAGAGATGCCAGTGGAAATGTGTTGCAAAACCAAAACATCA
>CAYMVE010000026.1:0-19417 GCA_964393715.1 uncultured Bacteroidales bacterium
CCCACGACCTGCTGATTACAAATCAGCTGCTCTGACCAACTGAGCTACACCAGCATTCTGTCTTAGAACTCAAATTCGGGTTGCAAAGGTAATCATTTTTTTTATATGCAAGCGTTTTTTAGTTTTTTTTTTACACTTTTTTTTACCTTTTATTTTTATAGCGTTCCATTTGTTTTTCCAGTGCAGACAAGGCTGAATCAACGCCTTCTTCAAAGGTTTTGGCCTGCTTTTTGGCAAACAAATCGTTGCCGGGCACTTCAAATCTTATTTCGGCAATTTTATTTTCGTTTGTTTCGGATTTATCAAGTCTGAGCACAACATCTGCACTTATGATATCGCTAGACTTTCTGGCTACTTTATTAATCTTTTTTTCAATAAATTCTATCAATTTCTTGTCAGCATCGAAATGTACCGTGTCAATTTTAATGTTCATAACTTGGTCCTCCTTTTTTGTTAATTATCGTTTCTGGGATGTGTTTTATTGTAAACTTGTTTTAATTTTTCTATGGTATTATGGGTATAAACTTGGGTGGCGGCAAGGTTGGCATGTCCTAAAATTTCTTTTATGGCATTCAAATCCGCACCATGATTCAACATGTGGGTAGCAAAGGAATGTCTTAACACATGAGGGCTTTTTTTGCTCATGGAAGTCACTCGGTCCAAATAACTTGTTACTTTTCTATATACGAATTTAGGATACATTTTGTTCCCTTTATCGGTTAAAAACAAATAAGAGTCTTTCCGGAAGGTAAAATTAAAAAAAAATTCCGTTTCGGAAATAAATTTTTCAAGAAATTTAGCAAATGTAGCGGTAATGGGTATATAACGCTCTTTATTACGCTTACCTAACACCTTGATTGTCAAATTGGCAAAGTCAATATCCCCGTTTTTAATTTCTATCAACTCCGACAATCGCATGCCGGTATAATAAAACATTAACAATATGGCTTTGTCTCGAAGCAACAAATAATCTTCTTCTTCGGAATTCAAAATCTCATCGAAAAGCAAGTTCAAAGACTTTTCGTCAAGCACCTCGGGTAGTTTTTTCTCCACTTTTAAAGAATGAATACCCGCCACAGGATTCCGGTTTACACCCCCCTTCTTTACCAAAAATTTATAAAAAGATTTTAATGTGGTTAGTTTTCTATTAATCGAACGAGGGGAAATTCCTTCCGAGTGTAAAAAAAATATCCACTCACGGATGTGAGTGGAATTTACACCTTCCCAATCCATGTCGGAAAAATTCCCTTTCAAAAAATTACGGAATTGTATCAAGTCATTTTTGTAAGCCGTAAGAGTATGCCGGGAAAATCTCCGCTCGTACTCTAAATAACTTACAAAATCGTCAACATACCCCATAGGTGTTATTGGTTCATGCTTTTCAGCTTTTGGATGTATTGGGCCTTGAGCAATTGTTGCCTTCTTTTTACGGAAGGTTTCACATATTCTTTTCTTGCCCTGATTTCTTTCAGAATCCCTACCTTTTCAAATTTCCTTTTGTACTTCTTAATGGCTCTTTCTATGGTATCGTCTTCATTTACTTTAATTACAATCATGGTTATACTTTTTTATTTTTAGGATTGCAAAGGTAACACTTTTTTAAAAATCCTAATTATTTTTAGAAAAACTTTTCCGGATTTTTTTGTACTTTTGTGCAACCTTTTGAATATTGCATCGTATATGCACAGCAAGTTCTTTAAAATCGGGGCTGACTTGGCTTTTGACAGGTGAAAGGAGATGACACCTGCATGCCGGGCTATCGCTGTTGCATCCCGTAAAACTGCTCAGCGAAAGGATAACTGGCGAAAACAATTTCGCGCTCGCTGCCTAATCCACAAGGTGGATAAGGCTTAATCCCCAGTCAAGGACAGGGGACGAGCTGCCACCGTGGAAAGCTTTGCCTGACGGCTTTCCATTTATGGTGGTACTACCGTGAAGTTCGGGCTATTCATTTCTGCTTGCTCCGGCAGAAATGAGAAATCCTCAAGGAGCTATACCGCAAGTAGGCCGGTCGGCTTGCCAGCTTGCGGAAGAACACCAAATGCCGACTAAGCATGTAGAGGGTGTCTTTGAATTTCATCTGGACCGGGGTTCGATTCCCCGCAGCTCCACTGCTTTATGTCTTCTCCTGCAAATCATTTCCCTTTCGACAAAACATCGTATATTTGCAAAAAAATATTTATGCCTGCAAGCAAGAACATAAAACCGCTAAACAAAAAAAATATTTTTGCTATTTCGCTGATACTCACCTTATTTTCGTTTTATTTATTCTTAGCATTCACCTCATACTTATTTACATGGCAATATGATAATATTCAGTGGATAGATGTTTTCGGCAATCCGGACATTATAGTACATAATATTACCGGAAAGCTGGGTGCTTATTTTTCTTACCTTCTGATTACCCGTTTTATCGGAATCGGGGCATTTGTCATCCCGTTTCTTCTGTTTTTAATCGGGTTTCGGCTCTTGCGTATCAGATTGTTACCTTTTCGCAAAACACTAAAAACAAGCATCATACTTGCCATTTGGCTATCACTAATCCTAGGTTACATTGATTTGTATTTGGCCAACAAAAATTTTTTGTTCGGCGGACTTTACGGTTATGCCATAAACAAATGGTTAAGTGCACTTGTCGGACACATCGGAACCATATCGATATGGACACTGTTTTCCTTCATTCTCATCGTTAATTTACACGAAAAGTTATGGAACCGAATCCACGACTATTTCTACCACACACACTCTACCCCAAGGACAACCGGCACTTCCGATAAAATCCAAAAGCAAGACATAGAAGCAGAAACTGCCCCAGCCACTTCCGAAGAAGAAAAAACCGAACCACTCTCCCCTCCAGAAATCAACGCCCCCGCCTCCCAAACAAAAGAAGAAGAAAGACAACCGGCACCCAAACAAGAATCAACACTGGAACATCATAGTAAAAAAGATGATGAACCGGAATTTGAAATAAATTATCAAGAGGAAACCCACAATGAAATCAAAGATGGTGACCATATTACCATAGATACCATATTTGACCCTACACAAGAACTCTCTCTATATAAATTCCCCACTTTGGACCTTCTAAAAGATTACAAGCAAGATGTTACTGTGGATGAAAACGAAATCAACAACAACAAAACCACTATAATAGAGACCCTGAAAAATTATAATATTGAAATCGTAAAGATTACAGCCAATGTCGGTCCCACCGTTACTATGTACGAAATTAAACCGGCAGCCGGCATTAAAATCAGCAAAATCAAAAATCTTGAAAACGACATTGCCATGAGTCTTGCCGCACTTGGCATCCGAATCATTGCTCCTATTCCCGGTAAAGACACCATTGGCATAGAAGTTCCCAACAAAAAAGCACAAATAGTGGGTATGAAATCATTAATCGCCTCCGAAAAATTTCAAAAATTTGAGGGGGAACTCCCGGTGGTTCTGGGTAAAACCATTCAAAACGAAATCTTTGTCTTTGATTTAGCTGACATGCCCCACTTACTGGTAGCCGGTGCAACAGGACAAGGAAAGTCGGTAGGGCTAAATGTGATTCTGGCATCGCTCCTCTATAAAAAACACCCGACACAGTTAAAGCTGGTCTTGATAGACCCCAAACAAGTGGAATTCTCGTTGTATAACGATTTGAAAAATCATTTTCTGGCCACCATCGACGAATATTCGGAAGACTACATCATAACCGACACCGATAATGCCAAACGGGCATTGCTATCACTGGTAACCGAAATGGAATACCGGTACCAACTTCTGAAAAAAGCCAGAGTTAGAAACATTAAAGAATACAACGAAAAATTCTTTAACCGTAAGCTCAATCCGGAAAACGGACACCGTTTCTTGCCTTACATTGTTATTGTAATTGATGAATTTGCCGATTTGATAATGATGGCCGGCAAAGAAATAGAAATGCCCATAGCCCGTATTGCCCAAAAAGCAAGAGCCGTAGGTATGCACATGATAATAGCTACCCAACGCCCCTCTACCAATGTGATAACCGGACTTATCAAAGCCAACTTCCCGGCTCGTATTGCTTTCCGGGTAACCTCCAATGTAGATTCAAGAACCATATTGGACCATCCCGGAGCGGAAAAACTTATCGGAAGAGGCGACCTCCTGTTTTCAAAAGGCTCCGGTTTTGTAAGACTGCAATGCGGATTCCTCGACACATCGGAAGTAGAAAATATTGTGGATTTTATTCACCAACAACAAGGCTTAATGCCTCTGGTATTGCCCGAACCGGAAGAAGAAGGCAGCGAAAAAAGCGAAGTTTCGCTGGATAAACTGGACCCGCTGTTCGAAGAAGTCGCTTATTATGTAGTGGAGAGCCAATCTGGTTCTACTTCGATGATTCAACGAAAATTTTCCGTAGGCTTCAATAGAGCCGGCAAAATAATGGACCAACTGGAAGCCGCCAAAATTGTAGGACCGGCTATAAACGGTAAGCCTCGCAAAGTATTGATAAGTGATACTATGACTTTGGAACAAATTTTGGAAGACCTAAAATAAAAACATAGATTATGAAAAAAGATTTATTGATTACCTGCATGTTTGTTCTGTCTGCCATTGCTGCAACAGCCCAACAAAGTGACGAAAAAGCTTTGAAAATCCTTGACAAGGTTTCGCAAAATATGAAAACTTACAAAACCATCTATGCCGAATTCGGCTTCGAACTGAAAAACAGCCAAGAAGGAGTGGACGACAAACGAGGAGGGAAAGTATGGGTAAAGGGTGACAAATACAAAGTGGATATGGGAAACGCCCAAACCTATTTTGACGGAAAAAACATTTGGACATACATCAAAGAATCCAATGAAGTAAACATAACCTCGCCGGACGATGAGGACGACGAAGCCATAAATCCCGCAAAAATATTCGACATCTACAAAGATGGGTACAAGGTAAGATTTATCCAAGAACGGTTCGAAGACACAAGACCGCTGTATGTAATAGACCTTTTCCCGACGGACAAAAGCAAATCATTTTCAAGGATTAGACTAAAAATAGACAAATCGAAAAACGAAATCTATGAATTTGACAAATTTGATAAGGACGGTAACATTTACATCATAAAACTATTCCGGTTGTATAAAAACAAACCAATGAGCGACTCTATGTTTATTTTCAACAAAAAGAAACATCCGGGCGTAGAAGTAATTGACCTTAGAGATTAAGCAATGAAAAGCCTGTTTGAATTTATAATAAAGCACTATTTCACAGCGCTTTTTATTATTTTTCAGGCCTTTAACCTGTTTCTTATTATTGAGTTTAACCAATACCAAAGGCAGATATTCTTTAATTTTTCAAACAGCCTTACCGGAAGTATTCACTCCGTAATAGCCAGTGTAACAGGATACATGAACCTGAAAGAAAAGAACAATGCTTTGTCAAAAGAAAACGCTCTGCTGAAAAATAAACTTGAACAACTCAAAATCACTAAAAAACTGTCACAAAAAAGCCATTCCTTTGAATATGTAAGTGCGGAAATAATATATTTATCCACCTCATACCAAAACAATTTCATCATTATCAACAAAGGAAGCCAAGACGGCATAAAACCCAACATGGGCGTAACCGGCTCCAAAGGAATACTCGGCGTCACATTCAAAGTATCCCGGCACTATACATCGGTATTGTCGGTATTGAACACCAAAACGGGAATAAGTGCCAAGCACAAAAACTCAAACTATCCGTGTCTGGTAAAATGGGATGGCAAAGATTACAGATTCGTAAGTATTTACGACATACCGTCACACCTCAAAATTAACAAAGGAGATTCTATTGTAACCTCAGGATTTTCAGCCATTTTCCCCAAAAACATTTTAATAGGAACCATCGTATCATTTTACAAAAATAAAAATAATAATTTCTATACGGTCAAAGTCAAGCTTGCCGAAAACATAAAAACGGTATCCAACGCAAACATCATAAAAAATTACTATAAATCGGAATTCGACTCGTTACAACAAAACTCCACGATAGATGAATGAACATTCCTACAAAATATTGTTTTACTTCCTGATTATCTTGCTGTTGCAAATCTTGATATTCAACAACATAGTAATAGCCGGCACCTATATACCGTTTATATACATCCTGTTTTTAATCATATTACCCTTTGATACCAATAAATTTCTCCTTATCCTATCCGCTTTTGTATTGGGTACTGTTCAAGATATATTTTCCGCCACCATAGGCATTCACTCTTTTGCCACGGTTTTTGCCGCTTTTTTACGGCCGGCGGTACTATCGGCTTACACACCACCGTCAGGATACGACCAAGGGCAATTTTTAGGCATCCGGACCTTTGGAGCAGGCTGGTTTCTAAAATACGCTTTTACCATCATACTGTTACACAGCTTTGTGTTGTATAGCATAGATTTTTTCAATTTTGCCATGATACTCAAGATTTTTGCTCGTGCTATCACTTCCTCGCTTATCACGCTATTATTTGCCATTGCCGTTCAATACGGATTAATTGAAAAATTCAGATAACAAAAATTTATTACTTTTGCATGCAAATGCAAAACCATTATTATGGATTCTGACAGGATAATAACACCCAATATTACTTCGGAAAACGGCACACTTAAAACGGTTATAACACACTTCCCCGGGAGCGAAATTGAAAAAATGACCCCGGAAAACGCTAAAAACGCTCTTTACAGTGACCTGTTGAACCTACATATCGCCTCGCAAGAATACGCCTTGTTCAGAAAAGCATTACAATACCACGCAAAAGTCCTGGAAATAAAAGACCTACTGGCGGAAACGCTAACAAATCAAGAAGCAAAAAAATTCTTAATCGACTCGTTAAAGTACACCGATGGCATATCCGGCGAAACGGAGAAATATTTGCTTAACTTAAACGAAGAAATACTGGCACAAACCGTGATTGAAGGCATCGAGGCGGACAATATAAAACTCAATCCAGCCTACAACTTGTTTTTCACTCGCGACATAGCCATTGTACACAATCAAACAGTACTCCTCCCCCGCATGGCTTCACAAGTGCGGGCCAAAGAATCGGCTATCGCCAAAACCATTTTCAAATTTCATCCTCATTTTAAAATACCCCCGGAAAACATTGCCGATGCATACTTGGTACAAACCGACAACTTGAAATTTGAAGGAGGCGACATTCACATTATTTCCGGCAACATCACCGCTATCGGCATGGGATTGCGTACCAACCTGGAAGGTATCAATTTTATTATTTCGGAAACTTCAAAGCATAAACAACATACTTACATTATTCAAGAACTGCCTACGGAATTGGATTCTTACATCCACCTGGACATGTTGTTTTCCATTTTGTCGTCCGAAGCATGTATGGTGTACCGCCCCGTTATGGAATCGGCACAATACAAAGCTACCGTATTGGAAGCGGAAAACGGAAAAATTACAGCTACCCGGGAATTTCACAACTTATTGGAAGCACTTGCCTACAAAGGTATTTACCTGAAACCCATATATTGTGGCAATGCCACCCCTCCTTACGATGCCCGGGAACAATGGCACAGCGGAGCCAACTTTTTTGCCGTAGGCAATGGAAAGGTCATCGGCTACGAAAGAAACATCCACACTCTTGAAGCATTGAACAAAGCCGGTTTTGAAATAATAAGAGCCGTCGATGTGGATAAATATGATTTGACATCCATCGATAAATATGTGATAACCTTTCCAGGCAATGAGCTGGCAAGAGGCGGCGGTGGTGCCAGATGTATGACCATGCCCGTAGAAAGGCTGTAATCCTAATTTGAATGAGGTTTCCTCTTAATTTTTTCCGAAAAAACAGTTCAGCTCCAACAACTTACAAACAAACAATCGAAAATAAAAAAGCAATCCTCCAAAATTGCCACACCTGTTCGGAAACACGGATTTATTAGCTTTCCTTGATAGCCAAATACAATTTAACCGTACCAAAAGTGTAAGTATAAACTTCCACCGAAGAAAAACCGGTTGCTTTCATTTTTTGCACCACATCCACCTTTTGGACAAATTCTTTTATCGAATCGTGCAAGTAGGTATATGCTTTGAGGTCGCCGGCAAAAATCAACCCCACCAAAGGAATAAAAATGCCGGAATGCATCTCGTAAAAAATCCTATACACCGGATTACGCGGAACGGAAAGCTCCAAAACGGCAAAAACACCGCCTCGTTTCAAAACCCTGTAAGCCTCCGCCAAACCTTTGTCTATGTCGTTGTAATTCCTGATACCGAAACCGATAGTAACCACCTCAAAACTATCATCTTCAAACGGCAAGCGTTCCCCGTCACCCGTTTCAAAAACAAGCCCTTTAACTTTGCTAAACTTTTGTCGGGCAAGTTTTATCATATCCTCGGCAATATCCACCCCATAAACCGTAGCCTCGGGATTCAGTCTCAACAAATCTTTGGCCAATTCACCGGTACCCGTAGCCAAGTCAAGCATCAGAGCAGGCTTTTTTCCGTTCAGCAATCGGACGATATGTTTCACGGTCTTACGCCGCCAACATCTGTCATTTCCCAAAGACAACAATCTGTTTAGAAAATCATACTTTCGCGCAATATGGTTAAACATGATTTTTACCTGCTGCTTTTTGGGCAAGTTTTCTTTGTAAGGAACGGTCATGCTTGTTGGTTTAATTCGTTAAAACACTTGCGGCACAAAGGTTCGTATTCGTTTTGGGTACCCAACAGCACCAAATCGTCGGACAATGCCTTGCGGTGCGAATAGTTGGCCAAATTACCGCAACGGGTACAAATAGCGTGCACTTTCGTAACAAACTCGGCAATAGCCATAATATGTGGTACCGGACCAAACGGCTTTCCCCTATAATCCATATCCAAGCCTGCCACAATAACCCGTATCCCTAAGTTTGCCAAATCGTTTACCACCGTAACAATCTCATCATCAAAAAATTGCGCTTCATCTATCCCGATCACTTCCACATCGTCGTCAATATACTGCATAATATCCCCGGCCTTTTGTACCGCCATGGATTTCAAACTCTTTTCGTCGTGAGACACCACTTTATCCTCTGCATAACGATTATCTATGGAAGGTTTGAAAATCATAAGCTTTTGTCCGGCAATTTCCGCCCTTTTAAGCCTGCGAATCAATTCTTCGGTTTTTCCCGAAAACATGGAACCACAGATAACTTCAATCCATCCGTTTTTTTCTTGCCTGGTATTTTTTCTTTCTAAAAACATGGCTAAAATTTTTTTCAAAATTACTTAAAAAATCGGTTGGTAAGTACCTTGCTATACAATTATAAAATACAAAATCGCCTCTTGCACCATTGTATCGAAACATTGATTTTTTTACCCCATACAACCTTTCAGGAAAAGACATCCTCCCACAAAAATTATTTGAAAAAACATCACTTAACTCTTTGTATATTAAAAAAAATCATACCTTTGTGGGTCAAAATTTTAGGGAGGTTGTTTTCAAACAACATAAGGTCTAACATAATAACCATTTAAAAACCAAAAAGTTATGAGCGAAGAAAAAAAATTAAACCAAGAACAGGAACTGGAAGAAAAAAAATTGAATGTAAGTGCGGACGATGTCAAAGAAGACGAACTTGAAAAGTACCGCATGGAACAAAAAGCAGAAGAAGCCGCAGAAAAACAAGTAGAAGACGGCGATTACGAAATCAATCTTTACGAAAACCAACAAAACGAAGTGGAAATCGATTGGGAAAAACTGAACAACACCGACGATTTCTACAATGAAGACGAAAGGAAAAAATACGAAGCCCTTTACGACCAAACTCTTTCCACCATTGCCGAAAAAGAAGTTGTAGAAGGAACGGTAATTGCCATTAACAAAAGAGAAGTGGTAGTAAACATCGGCTACAAATCGGAAGGCATCATCAACAGAAACGAATTCCGCTACAATCCCGACCTCAAAGTAGGCGATAAAGTGGAAGTATTCGTAGAAAGCATCGAAAACAATTCCGGACAACTCGTCCTGTCACATAAAAAAGCACGCTTGGTAAAAGCTTGGGAAAGAGTAAACCAAGCCTACGACAACAACGAAGTAATAAAAGGCTATATCAAAGCCCGCACCAAAGGCGGTATGATTGTAGATGTATTCGGGATAGAAGCCTTCTTACCGGGCTCGCAAATTGATGTAAAACCTATCAGGGATTACGACGCTTTCGTCGGTAAAGTAATGGACTTCAAAGTGGTTAAAATCAACCACGAATTCAAAAATGTGGTGGTTTCTCACAAAGTACTTATTGAAGAAGAACTCGAAGAACAAAAGAAAAAAATCATTGCCAACCTCGAAAAAGGACAAATTCTGGAAGGAACCGTCAAAAACATTACCTCTTACGGAGTATTTATTGACCTCGGCGGTGTGGACGGATTGATTCACATCACAGACCTGTCGTGGGGCAGAATCAATCATCCGGAAGAAGTGGTACAATTGGATCAAAAGGTAAAAGTAGTTATCCTTGACTTTGACGAAGAAAAGAAGAGGATTGCATTGGGTATGAAACAATTGCAACCTCATCCGTGGGATTCTCTCGATCCGAATCTCAAAGTGGGCGACAAAGTAAAAGGCAAAGTAGTGGTATTGGCCGATTACGGCGCATTCATAGAAATAGCCCCCGGAGTAGAAGGTTTGATTCATGTAAGCGAAATGTCTTGGTCCAATCACCTCAAAACAGCCCAAGAGTACCTTAAGATAGGCGACGAAGTAGAAGCCGTAATACTTACTCTCGACAGAGAAGAACGCAAAATGTCTCTCGGTATCAAGCAATTGTATCCCGACCCATGGGAAAAAGTGGAAGAAAAATATCCCGTTGGTTCCAAACATACCGGTATTGTTCGCAGCCTAACCAACTTCGGAATTTTCGTAGAACTGGAAGAAGGTATCGACGGCCTCATTCATGTAAGTGATCTGTCTTGGACCAAGAAAATCAAACATCCTGCCGAATTTACCCAAGTAGGCGAAAAAATAGATGTGGTAGTTCTCGATATTGACAAAGCCAACAGAAGATTGAGCCTTGGACACAAGCAACTGGAAGAAAATCCGTGGGATGCTTTTGAAACTATCTTCTCCGAAGGTTCTATCCATGAAGGCACTATCGTAGAAAAAGTGGATAAAGGTGCTATCGTAGCATTACCTTACGGAATGGAAGCCTTTGCCCCGAATAAGCACCTAATCAAAGCAGATAAAACCAGGGCCCAAGTGGACGAAAAATTACCGTTCATGGTAACGGAATTTAACAAAGAAGCCCAAAAAATCATAGTATCACACACAAGAACTTGGGAAGAACCGAAAGAAAAAACTTCCAAGTCGAAAATCAAAGCACCCAAAGTGGAAAAAACAACTCTCGGCGATGTAGCGGAAGAACTGCAAGCACTCAAAGAAGAGTTGAAAAAGAAAAATGAAGAAGAAAAATAATTTTTCTCTTTGAAAAAAAATATGTAGTTTTGTAAAAAACAAAAGAGAAAAATAAAATGAATTTCAAAACCGAAAAAAAGGATAATTATACACTGGTAACCATATTGGCGGAGAAGATAGATACCACTATCGCTCCTGACCTTAAAGCCGAATTTGTAATGATAGCCAGCAAAGGAGAAAAAAACATGTTGCTGGATTTTAGCAAATGCCGTTACATAGATTCGTCGGGGTTGAGTGCCATTTTGGTAGCCAACAGGCTGTGTAAGAATGCCGGAGGTATATTGGTGCTTACAGGGTTGCAACAAGCTGTGGAACGGCTTATTGTAATTTCGCAGCTGGATAATGTGCTCAATATCGCCTATACCATGCCCAAGGCAGAAGAAATGATAGAAAAGCACATGAAGCAAACCCAAGGAGACGGACAACATAAATAAATCCGTAGCATTGAAATTGAAGTTTGAACTTACAATTTTGGGAAGCAGTTCGGCTTTGCCAACCTCCCAAAGAAACACAACCGCTCAGCTCCTAAATCATGCTGAGCGGTTTTTTTTGATTGATTGCGGAGAAGCTACCCAAATCAGAATCCGGCAATTGGGACTGAAATTATTACGGATAGACCACATATTCATCTCCCATTTGCATGGAGATCATATTTTCGGACTACCCGGCATCGTAAACACATTCAACCTGTTAGGCCGACAAAAAGACCTACATATTTATGCCCCACCGCGAATGAATGATTTCCTCAATGCCATTCATGACTACATTTTTACCCACCTTGGCTACAAAATAATGGTTCATCCACTGGAAAAAAACGGAAAAAATTTAATTTACGAGAACAAATTTTTGGCAGTTTATTCGTTTCCCGTTTCGCATAAAATAGCGACTTGGGGGTTTTCGTTCGAAGAAAAACCGCTACCCGCCAATCTTATCAAAGAAAAAATCAAAGAATACAACATACCTATCCCTTGGCGAGTAAGAATAAAAAACGGTGAAGACTTTGTAACGGAAAACGGAGTAACAATACCAAACAACGAATTAACCGTCCCGCCACCTCCACCCCGCAAATATGCTTTCGTAACCGACACGGAATTCATCCCCCAACTGGCCGAATATGTAAAAAATCCCGATGTGCTTTATCACGAAGCCACTTTTTTGTCCGACGCTCACGAAAGAGCAGCCACCACCAAACATTCTACCGCCGCAGATGCCGGCAAAGCCGCAAACCTCACCGGAGCCCAAAGATTGCTCATCGGACACTTTTCCACACGCTATACATCTACCCGGAAATTTGTAGAGGAAGCTGCCAAAGAATTTAACGGTGAAATTATTGCCGTGAATGACGGAGATAAATTTGAAATATAGCTACACTGCCCCAATCACACTCCCCTTTTTCAGAAGAAATCTAAAAACAGCACATAAAAACTATTTGTTTTTTATTAAAAATTCAACTAAATTTGGCAAGCAAAACATATACAAACCGGATATATTTTAGGGAAAATCAATCAAAAAACCTTATTGCTATGAAAAAAATTGTCTTTTTGCTCATGGTAACTTTTAGTACACTACTATCCATGGCTCAACCGGATGAGATAAGTATATTGTTTTTAGGGAACAGCCTTACAAATGGCAACTCTACCAATGAAACCGATCCGACCACAGGTCCGTCAATTGCCCATCATTTCATAGAAATGGCAACATCGGCAGGATTCAATGTACATGTAGAAATGTATGCGCCTAATGGTGTATATGTGTATGACGACCCGAACAATTCGAACAATCCCGGCCATGTAAGCCGTACAACAACGGAAAACCTGATAAATTCCAGAATTTGGGATTATGTATATGTACAGGACAACTCCGGTGCTTATATGTGGGCAGAAGGCTATATCAATTCGGATGTAGCCAATGCCAATATTGAATTATGCAACAAAATAAAAAATAATAACCCAAGTACCCGAGAAATTTTTTATGCAGATCCGGGAATTTACCTGATACAGGTAAAAGACAAAAACCGCATCTTGACAAAAAAAGCCATCAAATTGTAAGCATGAAAAATTTGGCTGTAATATCATAAACTAAAAGAGGCCGCCCTCTAATATTGAGACGACCTCTTTTTTATTATCTAATCCTTTACAACTCCAAATCGACATCAAACTTTTCGTGCCAAGGCAACCCGTATCTATTCAGCATATCCATAAAAGGATCGGGGTCAAATTGTTCTACATTCCACACACCAGGCTTTTTCCAAATTCCTTGCATAAATAATGCCGCACCAATGGTTGCCGGCACTCCGGTTGTATAGTTTACACACTGCGTGCCGGTTTCTTTGTATGCTTCGGGATGTTGGCAATTGTTGTATATATAGTAAGTTCTTTCTTTTCCGTCTTTTACACCTTTGATGCGGCAACCTATCGAGGTTTGTCCCTTGTAATTTTCACCAAGGCTACCCGGGTCGGGCAACACTGCTTTCAAAAACTCCAAAGGTGCAATTTCGCAATCACCTACCTTTATCGGTTCTATGGAAGTCATACCCACATTTTGTAACACCCTCAAATGCGTAAGATATTCTTCTCCGAAAGTCATCCAGAAACGAGCCCTTTTAATAGTAGGAAAATTTTTCACCAATGATTCCAATTCTTCGTGATACATCAAATAAGATTCGCGAGGCCCTATTTCCGGATAATTCAAAGTTTTGTGTATTTCCATCGGTTGGGTTTCCACCCACTTGCCATTTTCCCAATAACGGCCGTTCTGAGTTATTTCACGAATGTTTATCTCGGGATTAAAATTGGTAGCAAAGGGTTTCCCGTGGTCACCCGCATTACAATCCACTATATCGAGGTAATGTATCTCGTCAAAATGGTGTTTGGCGGCATAAGCCGTAAAGATACTTGTTACTCCCGGATCGAAACCACAACCCAATATGGCGGTGATACCTGCCTCTTTGAAACGGTCGTGGTAAGCCCACTGCCACGAGTATTCGAATTTAGGAGTATCTTTCGGTTCATAGTTGGCCGTATCAAGGTAGCTCACCCCTGTTTCAAGGCAAGCATCCATTATGGGTAGGTCTTGATACGGCAATGCTACATTTACCACCAAATCAGGCTGAAAGTCCTTAATCAGTGCCACTGTTTCCTTCACATTATCCGCATCTACTTTTGCGGTTTTTATTATATCCTTCCCAAATTTTTCGTTCACATCTTTGGCTATCTTGTCGCACTTCTCTTTGGTACGACTGGCCAGCAAGATTTCATCAAACACATCAGTCATTTGAGCCGCTTTATGGGCAACTACCCTACCCACTCCGCCTGCTCCAACTATTAAAAGTCTTCCCATTTTTCGTACTTTTTTAGTTTTCTTCCATTATTTTGAACAATTCATCCAATTTCGGGGTCAATATGATTTCCGTTCTTCTATTTTTGGCTCTTGCTTCTTTTGTTTTGGCCGGATCTACGGGCATAAATTCTCCGTGTCCTGCGGCAGTCAATCGCTTGGGATCTATTTTTGAATTGGCCAATATGTATTTCACCACCGAGGTAGCCCGTTTGGTACTCAAATCCCAATTGTCATCTATTCCGCCGGAACCTTTGTACGGCACATCATCGGTATGCCCCACTACCATAATGTTTATGTCCGGATTTTCTTCCAATACCTTTGCTAATTTTTTCAAAGCTTCTTTCCCTTTGGGGTCAATATCCCACCGCCCCGATTTGAACAGTAACTTTTCTTGCAACGAAACATATACTTTTCCGTTTTTTATTTGTACATCAAGCCCTTGGTTTTTGAATCCCAACAAAGCATCAGCTACGGTTTTTCTAAGGGCTTCCACTACGGAATCCTTTTTGTTGAGTATTTGTTGCAATTCGATCAGTTTCTTGTTTTTCTCGGTCAGTAAACTGTCTTTGCGTGTAAGTTCTGTATTTTTCCTGTCTATTTCCGCTTTTAATGCTTCGAGGTGCTTTTTCTTTTTGTTTAACATTTTTTCCAACTCTTTTAAAGCATCTTCTTTGGCTTGCAGCTCGTCTTTAGCTTTTTGAAGGTCGGCAAGAAGTTTTCGTATTTCTTCGGCATCCTGCATACTGCGTAATTTTTGTTTTTTCAACAATTCGTCATTAAGAGCGTTTATCTTATCATATTGCTTTGTTAATGTTCGCAAACTAGTATTCAATACGGTCGTATCCCTAACCAGCCCGTCCCGTTCCTTTTGCAATTTCGCCACTTTGGCTTTCAATTCTTTAATTTCTATGGTATCTTGTCTCAATTGATCCTTATACTTTTTAAGATCGTTTTCACATTTCATCTGCTTATCTTTCACATCCAAATACTTCCGCTGCGGAACACAGGAAAAAAAAGTGATCACCGATACGGACAACAATACCGAAATTTTGAATATTCCTTTCATTTCCGAAAAATTTTTTATCACGGCAAAGATAACTCATTTATTATATTCAAAGGTAAAAGAGTACGGAAGAAATTAAAAGGCAAAAACAATGTTTATTTCCTGCTTTATTTTATACTGGCAAGAAACCCCATCAATCGATACCACAATAAGATATTTTCGGTTGGAAAAACATCCCGGACAGAACCGCTTTTTGTGTATCTTTGCCACAAAAAATAAATGAACCTTCATAATACCATCTGTGCCATAGCCACACCACCCGGAGAAGGCGCCATTGCGGTCATACGCATAAGTGGCGAGCAATGTTTTGAAATTACCGACAAAATTTTCGAATCGGCCTCAAAAAACAAAAAACTAACTACCCAAAAATCACATACACTACTTTATGGCTACATAAAAGATAATGGCGAAATACTGGACGAAGTGCTGGTGGCCATATACAAAAAGCCTCATTCCTATACCGGCGAAGATTCGGTAGAAATATTTTGCCACGGTTCCGAGTACATACAACGCAGGATTATGGAATTGCTAGTAGAAGCAGGAGCGGTACTTGCCCGGCCGGGAGAATTTACCATGCGTGCTTTTCTGAACGGCAAAATAGATTTGGCACAAGCCGAAGCCGTATCCGACTTGATTTCCAGCAAATCGAAAATGGCAGCCGCTCTTGCCATGAAGCAACTCAAAGGCGTTTTTTCTTCAAAAATAAAACAACTGAAAGACAAGCTAATAGACCTGCTATCACTTATAGAACTGGAATTGGACTTCGGTGAAGAAGAGGTGGAGTTTGCCGACAGGAGCGAACTCATCTCCCTTATAAACGAAATAGAAAATTGGACGGCAGAACTGATGAATTCCTTTCATCTGGGAAATGCCCTGAAAGAAGGTATCCCGGTAGCTATCACCGGTAAGCCGAATGTGGGAAAATCAACCTTGCTCAATTTATTGTTGCGGGAAAACAAAGCCATTGTATCGGACATTCCCGGTACTACGCGGGATATTGTTGAAGATGTGATCAATATAAAAGGAGTCCGCTTCCGTCTTATTGATACGGCCGGCATTCGCCAGACCGAAGATGTGGTGGAAAATCTGGGCATAGAACGCAGTGTAAACGCCATACAAAAAGCCGATATCAACATAGTGGTGGCCGATGCCACGCTGCCGACGACAGAAAATGAAGCACACCTGAAAAAAGTCTTTGCGCACAAAACCAAAGATAGCAAGGTACTGGTGCTTATCAATAAAATAGATGTAAGTACAGACGAAAATTTAGCCTCTATACGCAGTATGCTTGCCAACTATGATACGGAATTTATGGAAATTGTAGCTAAAAAAGACGCATACGCCGGCAAAATCTATGACAAAATTTTCGAACTGTCCGGTGCCGCCGAATTTTACGAATCGGAATCCATAGCCATAAACGAAAGGCACTATCAGGCACTTGCAAGAATCAAAGAAGCCGTAAACGAGGTGCGAAAAGGACTGGAAATACAACTTCCCGTAGATTTGCTCACCCAAGAACTCAAACAAATCATGTTTTATCTGGGCGAAATTTCCGGTGAAATTACGGAAGACGACATCCTCGGCAACATTTTTTCCAAATTCTGTATCGGAAAGTAAAATCTCCCTTAACAAAAAAGGCGACATCAACCGGATGCCACCTTACATGTTTTCACAACGACTTTAAATACAGTTCGAACGGCAGATTTCCTCATTCCGGTTCGAATCCATTATTTGGCATCAAGTTATTGATAATCTCCCAAAAGTACTCCAAAATGCCTAAAGAGTACTCATCCAAATCCTCCTGTTCCTTAGGAGGAGAAAAGTCGTGATTATACTTGGTGGGTACGAGAATCCTTTCAAAATGCTTCTTTAGAATTCGCTTGTCTTTTTCGCTGATATCATCTGCAATGTCCATAGCAATATAATACAATTTAATCAATTTGGAATCAAGAAGTTTGGCATCTTCAAACCCGTAATTTTTTCTAATATCCAATGCAGCCAGCATGTCTTCATAAGAAACACAAAACAGTCAGCTCCAGTATGTCTTCCAACACTTCTGAAAAATCCATTTTACTTTACAATTTTAGTTAATAAATCCCGAGCGTTGAATTTTTTTGTTTTTTCAGGTTACAAATGTACAAAACCATAAACTATTCACAACAGTCTCAAATGGAAATAACCGGAAAACGAATATCATTAAAAAATAATAATATGTAGATGTGTCAATAAAAACCCGCTCAATCTACCTACAATTGGGTATTTTTTAAATTGTTATATAATCAGTCAGAAAAAATTTGTTTATTTTTGTGGAAAATATGCTACTTTTGTGTGGCATTTAATATTAAAAACCTAAAACTATAAGCTTATGAAAACAAGTTTGTTAGACAGATTCATGACGCGCAAAGGGCTGTATGCAGCGTTTTGGATTATGGCCATTTTTATGGTTACGGCCTTGATTTATTTCACGGCTTACATGCACAAAGAAGTGCCCCCGATACCCAAAGAGGTAAAAGCTTCCAACGGCGAAGTGCTTTATACCTACGACGATGTGGTACAGGGGAAAGCCTATTTTCAGGAATACGGCCTGATGGACTGGGGAACATTCCTCGGAATGGGCGCCTATTTAGGACCGGACTTGACCACCGAACATTTACACTTGAGAACCAATTTCCTGTACGATTATTACGCACAAGAAAAGTTTGGTAAAAAGGCTGATGCACTAAACGAAGAAGAAAAAGCGCAAATCAAGGAGATTGTAAAAAAAGACATTAGAGGCATTCAACTCAACGAAAACACGGTTACCTATTCCCAAGCGGATGCGGAAGCCTACAAGGAGCTGAAAAAATACTGGGTGGATGTACTCGTAAACGGGGCAGCCAAAGATCGTGGCTATCCGGGAGGATTTATGAGTAAGGAAGCCGCCGAAAAGATTGCCGACTTTATAGACTGGGGCAATTTGGCCGCCTCTACACTGCGTCCCGGTACGGATCGCACTTGGACCAACAACTGGCCTAATGAGCCGCTCATCGATCAAGACATGTTATGGACTAACAATACTGTATCGCTTTGGGAGTTTCTGCTTCTGTGGGCATTGTCTATCATCGTTATTTACCTCTTTTACGAGTATCTGCTCAACAGGAAAGAAGAATTGCAACCTACTTTCAAAATCGACAAGATTTACAAATCGCAGCGAAAACTACTTAAATATGTACCTATCGTAGCCTTATTGTTTGTAGCCCAATTGTTTTTCGGAGGCTATATTACCCACCTTACTACCGAACCGGCCAAAGACTTCATTATTCCGCAAAGTATTTTACCCTATAACGCCGCACGTCCCATACACACGCAGTTGGCTATATTGTGGGTAGCCGTAGGTTGGCTGGTAGGCGGACTGCTGGTAGCACCTTGGGTAGCCGGCAAAGACCACAAAATGCCTTGGCTGGTTGATGTTTTGTGGGGTGCTTTGGTATTTGTAGGCGTAGGTTCGCTGATTGGTATCTGGATGGGGACCACCGGACAATTGCCCGAAAGCTGGTTCTGGTTCGGAAACGAAGGGCGCGAACTCATTAACCTCGGACGTTTTTGGGATGTATTAT
>CAYMVE010000027.1:0-19388 GCA_964393715.1 uncultured Bacteroidales bacterium
CGGTAATGATACGTTGGCGGTGAATAACAGGCTTTATGTTAACAATTACTGATAATTGAGTTCGATTACCGACACAAAACAACTCCGTAAAATCCACAAAAACTCAGAGTTTTATAATCTTTTTAGGCATTCCGGACTTGCCGGGAAATTTGACAAAATAAGTGCCTGCCGGTAGTTCCGATACATTTACAGGTGTTATTCCATGAGACCTTGGCAAAACGGTTTGCACCAAAGTACCGTCCACAGCATATATATCCATTCGACTAGCATTGTCCGGGCAATGCACATACAAAGTATTGCGAACCGGATTGGGCCAAATGTTCCATGAAAAAGCAGCGTCATGAACACGAGTATCCTCGTTGCCGACAAACCCCAATTTACTTTTGATTCGTGCCACAAACTCTTCCGGAGTAACCACAATAACATTGGAATCCAATTGATCTACAACGGCTTTGACATCAGACAGCGTCCGACTCCATGCATGTACCACAACCAGGCTATATCCGTCCGGCGAATAGGCATCTGTAGAAGCATTGTTCAACGCATTGGTCAAAGAAGCAACATCTTCAAAACCATCCCAAAAATTATATCTGGCACCAATCACCGGTTTGCCATTTACATTATAAATAGCACCGTTCAATCCGGAATAATTGGCATAATCATAATAAAAAACAGCCTCGATATTCGGTTGTTGCAAAAAAGGCTCCATATAAGTGTCATCATAAACGGAACCCAAAATATTCAGAATACGGACATCCGCTTTTTGCATATATTCATTCAGCAATCCGGCATAAGTTTGTAAATCAGGATACTGATCCGGGAAAATATAGCCGGTACCGGAAGCGGCAGCTACAAAATTATCTTGTGCTTGCGGTGTGTTGGAAGCCTGATCGTAATAGTATTTCATAACTGTAGGCATTAGCTCGGAGAAAGCCGGAGAAATAGTCCACCCCATATCAAACGAACCTCTATCGGAAGAACCGTACCAATTGGGTTGAGCAGCGAATTCGTTGACCATCCAGTTCAGATTATCCCCGTCGCTCATAAGGAAACATACCGTATGGACATTATCCGTTGTTATTACCGAATCGGGATGAGTATGTTGCACTGTGGCAGCCTCCATATTGGACAGCAAAGACAAATTTCTCATCCAGTCGGCAGCATGCAAAGCTACGCCGTAAGAAGAAAGTTTGCTTACCGTCTGAAACTCATCATCTCCCCATCCGAACACTACGGCATTGGTACTCATACGGTTCAATACGCTATCTACCAAAGCGTTGTCTATGCTTTCATAGAACTGAAAAGCTCCGGCAAAAACACTATAATCTCCCAAAAACAATGAATTGTCATAACGCTGATAAGTAGCTACCTCTGTGCTAAAAGTATTACCATAGTTCTCATACATCCAGTGTTCACCAAGGTTTCTTACATCATAAGCCAACGGAATATTCAGAGAATCCATCAACGGTACCAAATCCACCGTAATGGCTATTTTATCACTGTGCTGAGCACAAGCGGAAATAGCCACATTGGTAGAGGAATCCCCGACATTGCAAAGAAAATATCCGCCTATCCGGTTCTTAAAATGAGCTATCAAACCGGGAAAATCGGAATAATAAGTGTTCTTAAAAACCACACCGTAATTATTTTCCAAATCTTGCATCCATGTAGTATATCCCCCACCCATATCAATATAAATCTCCGGTTTGGTTTTGGCCAACATGCCTTGTAAAGTAAGAATAGCCAACAACTGGCCGTCCGATACATTGGCCAATCCAACCAAATAAACGGTATCCGGAATTTGAGAGACGGGATAAGGACTACCCGGCACCCTGGATGCTTGTTATGCTATTATCTGCATGGAAAACAAAAACATCAATAGCGAAAATATTGTCTTTTTCATAAAAAATATTTTTTCTGCAAAAATAAACAAATTTTACTAAATAAACTCCAACAATCTCCCTATCTGTTCAGTTGATATTTTCCTGAAGAAATTCCATCAAGGATCCCCAAACAAAGAAAATACAACCGTCACAAAAATGCTAGCCGTTTCCGTTCTCAAACGCTTTGCCGATAATCTAACGGGTTTGAACCCCGCTTTTAGCGAAGTCTCTTTTTCCACATCGGTAAAACCACCTTCCGGCCCTATGAAGAAAACGATCTCATCATCGTCATGCACCTGGTTTCTCAGCTCGGAGATATGAAGTTGCGCATCACAAAGAGCAATAAACTTATGCCGAATGCTCCCGGTAACTTCCAATAGGCGGGGAAAAGTATAAAAACCTTCCAATTTCGGAAGTGTAAAGGTCAGAGATTGTTTGGCCGCACTCCTGACTATTTTTCCAAAACGCTCCAGATTGATTTTATTTCGTTCCGTATTCTTGGTATTCACAAAAATAACCTTTCCCACACCTATTTCCACAGCCTTTTCGAGTAGCCACTCTGTCCGGTCGTTACTTTTGGTCGGAGCAACAGCCAGCGTAAGGTTTCCGGCAGCCGGCTTTTTTTCTTTGAAAATTTCGCCGATACGAAGTGTCACGGCTTTTTTTCTTACTTCCGAAATGGCAGCATAAGTGTAATGTCCTTTTCCGTCCGAAACTATAACGGTATCCCCGCCATGTATCCTTAGCACCTGAAAATGTCTGCTTTCGTCTTCATTAAGCGTTACCGGATCTTTCAACTCGTCAACAAAAAACAAGTGCATTTTATTGCGAATTTAATATTAAAGGCAGTCCGTCTTTTCCACTTCCGATTACTACGATTTTGGCATTTTTAGAATTGGAAAGCTCCAAGGTAGCATCAATTCCCTTCATACGCAAAAGTTTGTCGGTAAGACTTTTGTTGATAATGTCGTTTGCCCGGGCTATCCCTTCGGCTTCTATTCTTTTCCTTTCGGCTTCGCTCTTTTCTTTTTCCAGTTTGAATTGGTAGGCAAGAGCTTCTTGCTCTTGTTGCAATTTGGTATCAATAGCCTGCCTTATTCGTTCCGGGAGTTTTATCGATCGTATCAGTAGTGCTTTCATGTCAATATAATTCCTTTTTAGAATATCGGCGGTTTCTTTTATGATTTCGCGTTCCACTTCGGTTCTTTTGGTGGAATAAATTTCTTCGGCTATATATTTCCCCATTACGGTTCTTACGGCAGATCGCACTTCGGGCACCACAAGCACTTCTACATATCTCTTTCCGAACTTTTCGTGCAGATAACCTATTTTGTCGTATTCCGGATTGAATCTTACGGTTACATCCACATTGATAGCCAGTCCGTTCTTATCGAGTATATCCATTGTTTCTTCACGGCTTTGTTCCCGTACATCATAGATGTAAAAATCATTCCAAGGAGCAATGATATAGAATCCAGGAGTATAAATATGCTCTTTGTCCAGTCCGGTAGAAAATTTTCGGAATATAACCGCCCTTTCGCCGGGGTGTACCACTTTGAACATTGAAGAGCCCATAACAGCCAAAACAATAACGGCTATAAAAACGAAAGCTCCGATATAAAATCCTTTGTTAGGTGATTTGGTATAGGTTTCCATAGAAAAATCATTTATCCTTTAATAATAAACAAATGTAAATCTTTTTTACCGCACGACCAAATAAAAAAGGCGACCCCTGTAAAAGCCGCCTTTTTATATGCTTTATCAAATTGACAAGCAAATCTTACACATCCAAATTAGCTTTGAGGAATTCCCTGTTCAATTTGGCAATATGTGCAATAGATATGTTTTTGGGACATTCCACCTCGCAAGCACCAGTATTGGTACAACTTCCGAAGCCCAACTCTTCCATTTTATCTATCATGGCTTTTACTCTTCTTTTTGCTTCTATCCTACCTTGCGGCAAATGTGCCAAATGTGAAACTTTAGCCGCTACAAAAAGCATGGCCGAAGAGTTCTTACAAGTTGCCACGCAGGCTCCACATCCTATACAAGTAGCCGCATCCATAGCAATATCGGCATCATCTTTGGGAATTGGAATATTATTGGCATCCGGAGCATTACCGGTATTCACGGAAATATATCCGCCGGCTTGCAATATTTTATCAAAAGCACTTCTATCGACCATCAAATCCTTGATAACAGGAAATCCCTTAGCTCTCCACGGTTCTACCCAAATGGTATCGCCATCTTTGAACTTACGCATAAACAATTGGCAAGTGGTAACACCTTCGTCAGGTCCATGTGCCCTACCATTTATATGAAGGCTGCACATGCCGCAAATTCCTTCGCGACAATCGTGGTCAAAGGCAACGGGTTCTTCTCCTTTTTTAATAAGCTCATCATTCAACACATCGAGCATTTCCAGAAATGATGCGTCAGGAGGAATATCTTTTACATGGTATGTTTCAAATTTACCTTTCGATTGGCTATCTTTCTGACGCCATATTTTTAATGTGAATTCCATACTACCGAATTTTTTAGGTTAATTTTTATTTGTAACTTCTTGTTTTTACTTCAATATATTCATAGTTGAGAGGTTCTTTATTGAGTTCGGGTTCTTGGTCTTCGCCTTTGTATTCCCAAGCTGCCACATACATAAATTGGTCGTCTCTACGAAGAGCTTCGCCTTCTTCCGTTTGGTATTCTTCACGAAAATGTCCGCCGCAAGATTCTTCCCTGTGCAAGGCATCCTTTGCAATAAGTTCGCCCAATTCAAGGAAATCTGCTACTCTTCCGGCTTTTTCCAACTCGGGATTTACACCGTCTGCACTTCCCGGAATCCTTACATTTTTCCAGAATTCTTCTCTCAACGCTTTGATTTCTTGGATAGCTTTTTCCAAACCTTCTCTATTTCGTGACATGCCTACATGGTCCCACATAATCTTACCCAATTCTCGATGGAAGTGGTCCACGGGTTCTTTACCGTTCACACTCATCAATTGATTGATTCTGTCTTTAACGGCTTTTTCCGCTTCATCAAATTCTTTTGTATTTATGTCAATTTCAGGATGATAAATTTCATCGGCCAAATAATTTTGGATGGTATAAGGAAGCACGAAATAACCGTCTGCCAGACCTTGCATCAAAGCAGATGCTCCCAACCTGTTGGCTCCGTGATCGGAGAAGTTGGCTTCACCTGCCACAAACAATCCGGGTATGGTACTCATCAGTTCGTAATCTACCCATAAGCCACCCATGGTATAGTGAACGGCCGGATAAATCATCATAGGATGTTTATAGGGGTCTACGCTTGTAATCTTTTCATACATTTGGAAAAGGTTACCGTATCGTTCTTCTATCTTTTTGCGGCCCAGTCTTTCTATTGCATATTTGAAATCCAAGAACACACCCAATCCGGTAGGTGCTACACCATGCCCGGCGTCACACCTTTCTTTTGCCGCTCTTGACGCTACATCGCGAGGAACAAGGTTTCCGAATGCCGGATATCTCCTTTCCAAATAAAAGTCCCTGTCTTCGTCCGGAATATCATTAGCGGTTTTCAACCCTTTTCTAATGGCTTCGGCGTCTTCTTTTTTCTTAGGCACCCATATTCTACCGTCATTACGCAGACTTTCCGACATCAAGGTTAGTTTGGATTGGAAATCTCCGTGTACGGGAATACAAGTCGGGTGGATTTGTACGAATGCCGGATTGGCAAATGCCGCTCCTTTCTTGTAAGCTTTCCATGCGGCACTTCCGTTGGAACCCATGGCATTGGTGGAAAGGAAATATACATTACCGTAGCCACCTGTTGCCAGTACTACGGCATGTGCACCGTATCTTTCTATTTCGCCGGTAACCAAATTTCTAACGATAATACCGCGAGCTTTTCCGTCCACCACTACCAAATCCAACATTTCACGGCGGTTGTACATTTTTACCGTACCGGCGGCTATCTGCCTGTTAAGGCCGGAATAAGCCCCTAAAAGCAATTGTTGTCCGGTTTGCCCTCGGGCATAGAAGGTTCTGGATACCAATACTCCTCCAAAAGAACGGTTGGTTAGATAGCCTCCGTATTCTCTGGCAAAAGGTACCCCTTGTGCTACGGCTTGGTCTATAATGTTGCCGCTTACTTCGGCAAGACGGTAAACATTGGCTTCTCTGGCCCTGTAATCGCCTCCTTTTATGGTATCGTAAAACAAACGGTAAATGCTATCACCGTCATTTTGATAATTTTTTGCTGCGTTGATGCCTCCTTGGGCAGCAATACTGTGAGCCCTTCGCGGGCTGTCTTGATAGCAAAATACTTTTACATTGAAACCCATTTCGCCAAAACTTGCCGCGGCAGAAGCACCGGCCAGTCCTGTTCCTACAACGATAATATCCAATTTTCTTTTATTGTTGGGAGCTACTAATCTTTGATGTTCTTTATAGGTGGTCCATTTTTCCGCTAACGGACCTTTCGGGATTTTTGCATCTAATTTTATCATAGTTCTAATAATTTTTTATTTAACCAAAAAATAAACAGGTATTATGGAAAATCCAATTGCAATAAGTATTGCATAAGCATAAGCAACAGCAGTAAGTCTTTTTCTCCAGATATCGTTACTCCAACCAATCGTCTGGAATGCCGACCAGAAACCGTGAGAAATATGATAAGCCAATCCGATGATGGCTATTATGTATATTACACTATAAAGCGGCATTGCAAACAAAGTGGCAACCATCTTATAGGCATTTTCCATTTCTACGCCGTCATAAACTACCGATCCCGGATCGCCAAATCTCAGTACCACCCAAAAATTGATAACATGAAGCACCAAAAAAGCCAATACCGTGGCTCCCAAGATATACATGTTGCGCGAGGCCCAACTACCGGTATGTGACAATTTTTGCATGTGATACTTTTGGGGTCTCATCGTTTGGTTTCTCAAAGTCAGAACAGTAGCCAAAATAATGTGTACAATAAAGCCCAAGGCCAATATAGGCTCCATAATCCTAATAAAAGGATTAGTTGTCATAAAGTGTACTGTTCTGTTGTACAGTTCTCCCGTGTCATCAAACACTAACATTAAGTTTGCGGTCAAGTGCACCGCCAGAAAAATAATCAGGAACAGTCCTGTCATACTCATCCAGAACTTTTGTCCCACCGTCGTTTTGGCTATAAATCTCACCATACCCTTAAATTTTAGTTGTATTAATTTTGTCCCTACAATGATATAATTTTTCAAAAAAAAGAATTATGTTTAACAACATTTTTTGAAAAAACATGAAAAATCATGCATCCGAAAGCACATAGAAAACACTTTTTCAAATTACTAAAATACAATGAAATAGCAATATTTTTTTCGGCCTCAAAACAGCCTCGCAACGGAGATCAATTTTATTTTCCTTTTCGTCAAAATTCCGATTTTTTCTATATGACAGGCATCCCAACGGCGGATAATTTGCTCATTCTTTATAAAAATCCGGACGGACAGGAAAAATCCATGTTATTTATTTATAAACCTTCAGAAAAAGAACAATGGTACGAAGATGGATTCATTTCCGCTTCGGAAGCCAAAAACATCAGCGGAGTAGATTATGTGTATTATTTGCAAGATATAGACAGCGATTTTTACAAAGATTTATTAGCTATAAGTAGCCGGATTTACCTGTGTGACAGACAGATGCCATTGTCTCCTTTGTTGGAAAGTGTGCAGCAAATTTTTATACGGGAGAAAGTGCACGCTGCCCGTCCTTTAATGGAAAAACTCAGACTGAAAAAATCGGCAGAGGAATTGCAACAAATAAAGAGAGCAATATCCCTCACTTATGAGGCTTTAATAGAAGTATTACCGCTAATTAAACCCGGCACAACGGAACGGGAAATTTATGGCCGGCTAATGGGGTTTTATTACGGAAAGCATAACTGCGCCCCGTCCTTCGAGCCGATTGTTGCAACAGGTGCCAATGCCGTAGTTTTGCATTACACTGCCCTAAAATCGGAACTGCGGGAGGGAGATACCCTTTTGATGGATACCGGAGCCGAATATAACCTTTATGCCGGAGATATTACACGGGTTTTTCCCGTATCGGGGAAATTTTCCGGACAGCAGTTGATAGTATATGAAGCCGTGTTAAGTGTACAGCGTGCTATGATAGAGATAATCAAACCAGGATTCACCATCAACGAATTAAATGAGATAGCCAAAGATAAAATTGCCAGCCAATTGGTAAATCTGGGCATACTGTCTGCCAAAGAAGCCCATGACGGAGAAGCAATCAAAAAATTTTTTCCTCACGGCCTTAGCCATTTTATTGGACTGGATGTCCACGATTGTGGCGGAAAAGATGTGGTTTTGGAACCCGGTATGGTAATTTCCTGCGAACCGGGCATTTATATCAAAGATTGGGGAATCGGTATCCGGTTGGAAGACGATTTGCTCATTACAACGGATGGCAACATCAATTTGTCTGCTTTTATTCCTATTGATCCGGGAGAAATAGAAAAACTGATGCGGCGTCAGAAATAAAAAGCAAGTTTTACATTAATTCTTCTGAAAGTAAGATAGTTGGGTACGGCGTATTGCTTGTTATGTATATCTTTTATCCAGACATACGAAATGGTATTTTCAATATCCAGCACATTGAAAATATCTAAAGTAAGCCATATTGATTTGAATTGATTCAGCCAAGTAAAGGTTTTTAATGATTTATCCTCTCCTTTTATCCGGTACGAAAATCCGATATCTACCCGTTTATAGGGCGGCATTCGCAATGTATCGGCGTATTTGGGTTTTTCCGGTGGACCGAACGGCAGTCCCGAACTGTAAAACAAGGTAAGATGGGCTTTGAAGTCGGGCATACCGGGCAAATAATCCTGAAAAAACAAGGCAAAATTTACCAACTGGTCTGTTGGACGCGGAATATACCCCGGGTAAATTACTTTCCCTGCCGTATCCACATAAAAATCATCCGTTATATCTTCCTCTGTTCTCATCAGGGAAATGCTAGCCCACGACTCGGTACCTTTTACAAATTCACCATTAATTTTAAAATCCCAACCGTAAGCATATCCCACGGAATTATTGGTAGCATAATAGCGAATCTGTACATTGTCCACTTCATACGGAACCAAAAAGTCCAATTTTTTGTAATAAATTTCACTGATAATCTTAAACGGGCGGTTCCAAATAGAAAGATTGTAATCAATACCTGCTACCCAATGAATAGATCGTTGGGCTTTTATAGAGGTATTCAGGGAACCATCCATTCCTCTGAGTTCTTTGAAAAACGGCATTTGGTAATAATAGCCGGCGGCTATCCGGAATTGTACATCTCGTTTCCAAAATGGACGGAATGCCACTGATGCCCGAGGACTCCAAATGTTTTGGCGATTGAGCGTCCAGTATTGGGTTCGCAATCCGGCTGTCAGTATTACGGAAAATTTATCAAAATCTTTTTTATAAGTATTTTGACAATAAGCCGTATATCGCATACTGTTTATGGCGTTTTGGGCTTTCAGGGCATAATACAAGTTTACAGATGTATCGGAGTACGGTAAAGAATATCCGGCACTATCCATCATTTCCCATTCGCTTATTTTATCGTAAATAGTTTCGTGTTGGGCTTTGACGCCCCACTCCAAAGTATTGTTTTTTCCCCGGTATTTCCCTTTGTGGTACACATTGTACACATCAGCCACTAAGTAATTACGGGCATGATCCAAAAAAGTACCGACTCCAATATTCATCAGACTGTCACCCAAATTGTCGGAACCCAGTTGTTTATCCACTTCATTAAGGAAATATTGCCCTAGTATGTCATAAGCTTCCGATTCTCTGCTAAAAAAGTAGGAAGTTATCAGTTTGAGGCTCAAATTGTCATAAGGCTTATAAATAAAAGATACCGCCTCCGTACCGGAAGTAAAACGGTCGGCTTCTTGTCCGTCAAAATAAATTTTGAGCTTTAATGCTTGATTGAAGGTGCCGAATGAAGTTTCACGGGTTTTGGGTATAAAAATATAACTATTGCGGGAGATATTGGTTAGCAAATCCACTTCTAATTTTTCAGTAATATCATAAGTAAAAAATCCTTGGTAATCGGCAAAATTAGGGTAATAATCTCCTTCTTCTTGCAACCCTCCCAACAAATATTTGGTAGTTTTGTAACGGAGTCCTACATTATAAGTAAGCCGGTTAGACGAGTTAATACCTTCGATATGTGTCCGCATTCCGAGCATCCCTACAGAAAAATTGCCAGCAAAAGCATACGGTTTTTTGTATTTTATATCGAGTACGGAAGACATCTTATCGCCATATTTGGCATCAAATCCTCCGGCAGAAAACAGGACGGACCCCACCATATCAGTGTTTACAAAACTAAGCCCTTCTTGCTGTCCCGAACGCACCAAAAAAGGACGGTACACTTCTATATCGTTTACATAAACCAGATTCTCGTCAAAATTTCCACCTCTCACGGAATATTGCGAAGACAAATCGTTTTTGGAAGATACTCCGGGCAATGTACGCAATACGGATTCTATTCCGGCATCGGGAGAAGGTATGTTCGATACCACTTTCGGATTGATTCTGACAAGATTGTTGTTCCGGCTGTGTACTTCTTTTACCGATACCGTATTCAGTTGCCGGACCGATTCACGCAATACTTGGGCAATGTATTTTTTCTGTCCGTTTTTCACCGTAATCTCTCGTTTTTTTTCTTCATATCCTATCCGGGAAAATTGAAGGGTAAAAGTACCGGCTTTGGGTAAGTGCATTTCAAACTTACCTTTCGCATCGGTTACTGTTCCCTTACCTGTCTCCACCACAATCACATTTACAAGGTCGATAGACCTGCCATTTTCATCTTTGACGGTACCGGTAACTATTTGAGCATGAGCGTAGGAAAGCACCAAATAAAAGAATAGGTGAAAAATTATATGTAATCGGTATCTGCTTATCATTCATCAGGAAGTGTCGGAAAAATAAAACGCAAAATTACGGAAAAAATTGCTCAAACGGCTTTAGGGTAAGAAAACTTTCATTTCCCAATTCGAAAAGAGGGCGTCCTTTTACCGGACACCTCCTTTTCTCCCACAACAAAATGTTACTTATCCTCTACATTCTCAATGGTATGTATCAGAAAATCCCAGAATTTCTTCACGGAAGGAATATTAACTTTTTCATCCGGAGAATGAGGATATCTAATAGTAGGTCCAATGGAAATCATGTCCCAATTCGGATAAATTCCGCCCAGCAGCCCGCATTCCAATCCGGCATGTATAGCCTTAACTTCGGGTATTTTACCAAACAAATTGTTGTATTGTTCTTTCATAATACGCAATATCGGCGAATCGGGATTGGGTTTCCATCCCGGATATTCTCCGGCAAATTCAATGCTATCGGCTCCCGCTAATTCATACAAAGCCTCAAACACTTCTGCAAGGGCTTGTTTGGCCGAATCAACGGAGCTACGCATCAACGCCATAATTTGTGCCTTTCCGTTTTTTATATCGACAACTGCCAAATTGGTAGATGTTTCTACCAGCCCCGGCATATCGTTACTCATTCTTATTACTTCATTTGGTGTGGCCACAATGGCATTAACAATTCTTTTTCTGTAATCATCTGACATTACCTTAACGGGCAATTCCGTCTTTTTCGCAAAAAATTGCAAATCGGGCTCTACTTTTCCATATTCGTTTTTCAGGATTTTTTCATACGCTAACACTTCTTTTTCAAAGGCATCAGGATTGTCAGTCGTCACAACCGCAAAACCTTCGCGAGGTATGGCATTACGCATATTTCCCGCATGAAATTCCGCCAATTCGATGTTTTGTTTTTTCGATACGGCATAAATAAATCTGGCCAGCAGTTTATTGGCATTCCCTCTACCCAAATGAATATCAATACCGGAGTGTCCGCCTTTCAGGCCTTTCACTTCCACCTTGTATGCCACTTTATTGGCAGGTACGGTCTCCGTATAATTAAAAGTCATGGTAGCATCCATGCCGCCGGCACAACCGATATACAGTTCGCCTTCATCTTCCGAATCCAAGTTGATAAGAATATCGCCGTCCAACAGTCCGGGTTTCAAATTAAAAGCCCCTGTCATGCCGGTTTCCTCATCTATGGTAAAAAGAGCCTCAATAGGACCGTGTTTGATTGTTTTTGAATCCAAAACAGCAAGAGCAGCCGCTGCACCAATACCGTTATCCGCCCCCAAAGTAGTACCTTTGGCTGTAACCCACTCGCCATCCACATAAGCATCTATCGGGTCTTTTTCAAAGTCATGTTCCACATCGCTATTTTTCTGCGGCACCATATCAAGGTGTGCTTGCAAAATGATGCCTTTTTTATTTTCCATGCCGGGTGTAGCCGGCTTTTTTACAATCACATTTCCTACCTCATCCACTATATATTCCAATCCGCGTTCTTCCGCAAACTTCTTTACATATTCCACCGCCATTTGTTCTTTTTTAGACGGTCTGGGAATTTGTGTAAGGTCATAAAAGAATCTCCAAACCTCTTTCGGTTCCAAATTCAAAATTTCTTGTGCCATAACAATTATGATTTTTAATAATTCAAAACCAAAGGTAATAACTTTTCCGCAAATACCAACATGACAATATGGCATAAAAAATTTATGGCATAAACATTGTTAAATCAGAAGCAAAATTTTGAAAAAAGGAGGAAACAAAATATGGGAAAAATAATAGGAATAGACTTGGGTACAACCAACTCGTGTGTAGCTGTAATGGAAGGGAACGAACCGGTAGTAATTCCCAACAGCGAAGGCAAAAGAACCACCCCGTCGGTAGTTTCTTTTGACAAAAACGGGGAAAGAAAAGTAGGAGACCCCGCCAAAAGACAAGCAATTACAAATCCGGAAAGAACCATTTACTCTATCAAAAGGTTGATGGGAAGAACATTTGATGATGTTCAAGAAGAAATCAAGCGTTTGCCCTACAAGGTGATTAAAGGAGACAATAATATCCCAAGGGTAGTCATAGAAGACAGACAATATACGCCGCAAGAAATTTCCGCCATGATTCTTCAAAAAATGAAGAAAACGGCGGAAGATTATTTAGGTCAGGAAGTAACGGAAGCCGTAATAACGGTACCTGCTTATTTTAACGACTCTCAAAGACAAGCTACCAAAGAAGCCGGAGAAATAGCCGGACTCAAAGTAAGAAGAATATTGAACGAACCTACGGCTGCTGCTTTGGCATACGGATTGGACCGCAAAAACAAAGAAATGAAGGTAGCCGTTTACGACTTGGGAGGTGGAACTTTTGATATTTCCATCCTCGAATTGGGCGACGGCGTGTTTGAAGTAAAATCCACTAACGGCGACACCCACCTTGGCGGTGATGACTTCGACGAAAGAATCATTAATTGGTTGGCAGACGAATTCCAAAAAGAACACGGTATTGACCTGAGAAAAGACCCGATGGCGCTTCAAAGATTGAAAGAAGCAGCCGAAAAAGCCAAAATAGAACTTTCAAGCACTTCTTCTACCGAAATCAATTTGCCGTACATTATGCCGGTAAACGGCATACCGCAACACTTGGTAAAAACGCTGACGAGGTCTCAATTTGAAAAACTGATATACGACCTGGTGGAAAAAACCATTGAACCTTGCAAAAAAGCCATTGAAGATGCCGGATTGAAACCGTCCGACATTGACGAAGTAATATTGGTAGGCGGTTCTACAAGAGTACCTTTGGTACAACAAAAGGTAGAAGAATTTTTCGGACGAAAACCGGCCAAAAACATCAATCCGGATGAAGTAGTAGCTATCGGAGCCGCCATACAAGGCGGAGTATTAGCCGGAGATGTAAAAGATGTGTTGCTGTTGGATGTTACACCGCTTTCGCTCGGTATAGAAACATTGGGTGGCGTAATGACCAAACTTATACCGGCCAACACCACCATACCGACCAAAAAGACGGAAGTATTTACAACAGCCACGGACAATCAGCCTTCGGTAGAAATCCATGTATTGCAAGGCGAAAGAGCCATGGCCAAAGACAACAAAACCATAGGAAGATTCCACTTGGACGGTATTCCGCCAGCCCCGAGAGGCGTTCCCCAAATAGAAGTAACCTTTGACATTGACGCTAACGGCATCCTTAATGTAAGTGCCAAAGACAAGGCAACGGGAAAACAACAAAGCATCCGCATAGAAGCTTCTACCGGACTAAGCGAAGACGAAATAAAAAGAATGCGGGAAGAAGCCAAAATGCACGAAGAAGAAGACAAAAAAGCAAAAGAAAGAATTGATAAATTGAATGCGGCGGATAGCTTGATATTCCAAACGGAAAAACAACTGAAAGAATTCGGCGATAAGATTCCGGCCGATAAGAAAAAGCCAATAGAAGAAGCATTGAACAAACTTAAAGAAGCACACAAGCAACAAGATTTGGATGCCATAGAAAAGGCTACCAATGAATTGAATACCGCTTGGAGTGCCGCTTCACAAGAAATATACAATGCGCAAAATCAAGCCAACACACAAAACAATACCGGAGCAGAAGCCGGAAATGCCCAACAAGGGCAAAATCAAACCGGTGGAAGTAACGACGATGAAGTAACCGATGTGGATTTTGAAGAAGTGAAGTAAACTTCACACCTAACAAAATAAAAAAGGGTGCTAGTGAACGGCACCCTTTTTTATTTTATCCCGCAAACCGAATCGCCTTGGCCGGCGTAATCCGAGAAACTATCAGCGACGGGAAGACCAAAATAAAAACCGTAATCACAAAAACTCCCAGGTTCAACAATAACAAATGAGAAATATGCAATGAAACCGGCACATAATCAACATAATAAGATTCCGGATCCAATTTTACCAGATGGGTAAAATATTGCAAAGCCACCAACGTTATTCCCAAAACATTCCCCCATAAAATACCTTTCGATACCGAAATGCTACCTACATTAATAAAAATTCGGGTAATACCGGCATTAGTCGCCCCTAAGGCTTTCAAAATACCTATGGTTTGTGTCTTGTCCAATATTAAAATCAGCAGTCCGGAAGCCAGATTAATCGAAGCCACCGTAACCAACAGAAAGATAATCACAAAAACATTGGTGTTAAACAACGAAATCCAATCGAAAATATAAGGATACAAGTCTTTGATACTCTTGACATTCAAAAACTCGGCACCTTGTTGATAGGAATACATAGTAACAATATCCGTTACCTGTTGTTTTACCTTATCCAAGTCATCAAAATTATTGATAAATATTTCAAATCCACTTACTTGCTTATCGTTCCAGCCGTTTAATTTCTGGATATGTCGAATATCTACAAAAGCAAAAACTTTGTCAAATTCTTCAAAATCGGTATCATAAATTCCTTTTACCGTAAGTTTTCTAAACCGGGGCGGATCTTGAATAAAATAAATTACAATTTTATCGCCTGGTTTAAGGTTAAGGAGGTTGGCTATCTTTTTAGAAATGACAATACCGTTGCTAGCCGTATCTTTTGTCAAATTCAAAGTGTCTCCGCTTACTAAATGTTTGGCTAAAAAATGCCAGTCGAAATCGGGACCGATGCCTTTCAAAACAATTCCTTGAAAATTGTCCTTTGTTTTTATAATGCCCGATTTGGTAGCAAAGGTTTGAATATGCCTGATTTCTTTGATTTTTTTCAGTTCCGGTAAAAAGTTCTGTTTTTTATTAATGGGTTTGGTTTCGTACGAAAAATTCGTTTCGTAAGCCGTTATTTCCATGTGTGCCGCAAAACCGGTAACCTTATCTTTGATAATCTGCTTAAACCCCGATACAATGGCTACCGAAACAATCATAACCGCCAAACTGATAACCACTCCGACCAATGCAATATTGATGATAGGACGGGCTACCTTTGAATTATCCTTAAAAACAATATTTTTAGCTACAAAAAATTCCCATCTCATGCCTTAATGTGCTTGTTGATTGCTTCCCGTAACATATTCAATGCTTGCAAAGCCGTTTGTTTAATATTTTTTCCTCTATCGGCACCAAATACAAACTTCTTGCTTACCACACCATGAGGAGAAGCCACGGCAATCCATGTGGTGCCTACCGGTTTTTCCGGAGTGCCCCCGGTAGGACCAGCTATACCCGATACCGCCACTGAAAAGTCTGTTCCGATAAGTGCTTTTACTCCTTGTGCCATCTGTTCGACAACCGGTTGGCTTACCGCACCATATTGCTCAATATCTTCGGGGTGTACACCGAGAATGTCCGTTTTAGTTTCGTTGGCATAACTTACCACACTACCCTTGTAATATTCCGACGCTCCCGGCACCGAAGTTATCAAATGAGCAATATAACCACCGGTACAACTCTCTGCGGAAGCCACTGTCCAATGGTATTTTTTCAACATCTCTCCGATTTCCTGTTCTACCGGTTTGTCGTCGTAAGCTGCAATATGCGACCCGACAATTTCGGACAATTTCTTTATTTCATTTTCTATTTCTGTCACCAACACTGCTCTATCGGGGCCGGAAGCCGAAAGCCTTAGCCGTACCAAACCGGCCTGCGGTAGATAAGCCAATTTGATATGAGCAGGAAGCTGCTTTTCCCAAGCTTCCAATAATATAGCCAATTCGCTTTCTGGGATATCCTTGATATGCACTGTTTTATACACAAACTCCAGCGTCTTGAAATTTTTTTTCAGATATGGCAACACTTCTTTTTCAAACATCGGTTTCATTTCGGATGGTACGCCGGGCAAAGATATTACTACGGTACCGTTTTTCTCAAAAATCATCCCCCACGCCGTACCGTTCGGGTTCTTTATCAATCCGGCACCTTCCGGAAGCATTGCCTGTGCCTCGTTCAACGCATTCATACGAGTCCCCTTTTTTTCTACCACCGACTTTATCATATCCAGTGCTTCCCGATTCAAAACCAATTTTTTGCCAAAATATTCGCTCAAAGTTTGTTTCGTCAAATCATCATTGGTAGGTCCCAACCCTCCGGTCATTATCACCACATCGTACCGCGATACGGAATAGTCCAAAACATCCACAATCTCAGGCCTTTTGTCCGAAATTACCGAAATCTTTTGCACTTCAAACCCGGATGCAAACAATTTTTGTGACAACCATACTGCATTGGTATTAACCACTTGTCCCAACAACAATTCGTCGCCAATGCTTACAAGATGTACCGATTTCATGCCGTCAATCGTTTTTATTTATGCACGAAGTTAAGAAAAATTATTGTGCTGATATGTGCTTCTTTATCCTCTTATTGACAAAAGTTAGTTTTTTGTGAATCCACTTTACTTATATTCGCAGTAAACAAAATTTTATCATGCCCAACAATTTGTCCGTATATGAAACCGCTCCGTTGGACTTTCGGGACATGGTACAACTTCTCAAATGTAACCATACCGAAATATCAGAACAACTTTACCGTGTGTCGGCACAAATCAAAGAAAAATATTGTGGCAATATCGTATATTTAAGAGGGCTTATCGAGTACAGCAATATTTGCACTAAAAATTGTTACTATTGCGGTATCCGGAAAGGCAATGCACAAGTTCACCGATATACGGTCACGGAAAAAGAAGTGCTCTCTGTGGTGAAAAAAGCATACGAAAAGAATTACGGGTCTATTGTCATACAATCCGGAGAACGAAAAGATTCCCAATTTATAAAAGCCATCGACCGTTTAGTGCAAAAAATCAAACAAATGACCAACGGAACATTGGGCATCACTTTATCTGTTGGCGAACAATCCTATGATGTGTATAAAATGTGGAGAGAAAGCGGTGCCGAAAGGTATTTGTTACGGATAGAAACATCCGACGAAACATTGTACAAGAAAATACATCCAAATGACCCGTTTCATTCTTTTGTAGCACGCTTGAATGCTTTAGAGGCGCTACAAAAAGCCAGCTACCAAACCGGAACCGGTGTAATGATAGGGCTTCCGTTTCAGACAGAAGAACATTTGGCGCGTGACCTTATGTTTATGAAAGATTGGGATATCGACATGTGCGGCATGGGTCCTTATTTGGAACACAAAAATACGCCGCTCCGTAAATACCGTCACTTGCTGCCTCCCAAAGAAAAACGATTTGAATGGACGCTAAAAATGATTGCCTTACTGCGAATCATCATGAAAGATATCAACATAGCGGCAACCACTGCCATGCAAACCATTGCAAAAGACGGACGAATAGAAGCCATAAGAGTAGGTGCCAATGTAATGATGCCCAATATTACTCCTTACGCCTACCGTGATGATTATTGGCTATACGAAAACAAGCCCGCTACTTTTGAAGCTCCAGAAGACCATTTACCATATTTGGAGCAGAAGTTAAAAAGTATCAAGCATCATATCGGTTACGGTACCAAAGGAAACTCGCCACATTATTATGCCCGCACCACCCGGTAAGTCTATTTGCCGGATTGTCCGGCAACACCACGCCATAACATAAGTATGGTTATCAGCATCAGCACCGGAAACGAAAGCATAAAAGACCACATCGAAAGCTGCGGATTCAAATTAGAACGAAACCCTCTTAATACCGACCATACCTCCGAAGCATGCCCGGCATCTATCCATTCGGACGGAACCGCCTCCATCACGAAAACAAAACCCGTGTATTGCACAATGGCAGCCGCGGCTAAAAATCCCAAAAACCACTTTTTATGCTTTGCATCATTGCCTCCCATCCGGAAAACAAGCGCCATTCCCAGTAGAATAGTTCCCACCGGGAAAAACGGCAAAGGCAACTTGACATCGGCAAACATATCCGGATTGATTAGCAACAAAGACATCCCGTAAGCCATAAATAAAGAATAATCTCTAAACAGATAAAACAAAATAGCCCAATTCTCTTTGCTCAATTTTACGGAAAAATCATCCATACCGGACTGAAAATACTTTTGTGAAAAATTCAAAATCAACCCCAGCAAAAGAAAAACCAAGGCCACATCATAAGTGGTAATAATAGTCCAAAGCTCCAAACTCTTACTAATCGATTCCGTTAGTGTTTCCGCTTCCATAATAAATATTTTTGTCAAAATTACAAAATATTACCACCCGACATCCCACCTTAAAATAAAAAACTATACCACACAACGACCTAGCATTTTATCATCCATAACACACCGTCCACAATCATAAACCAATCTTTTGTCACAAAAAGATAGCACAACAAGGTAGCAAATTATTATTTAATTACCTTTGCCCCAAAACAAAAACAAAAAAATATGAAAAACACATTATTATTCGTAATGCTGATTCTAAGCATGACTGTTACAGCACAAGTTACGGACAAAGAAGCAGATTTGAAAGCAAAAGATGTTTTAAAAGATACCACGGAAGGGTGGAAACACGGAGGCACTATTGCGTTAAATCTGACACAAGTATCCTTAACCAACTGGGCTGCAGGTGGACAAAATTCCATATCTACCAACGGATTGGTAAATTTATTTGCTGTATATAGAAAAGGGGATAATACTTGGGAAAACTACTTTAATGCAGCATACGGAACGGTAAAACAAGGTAA
>CAYMVE010000028.1:0-18980 GCA_964393715.1 uncultured Bacteroidales bacterium
CTCTTACTTGTTAAGCCGCAAATATTACGCAATAAGTTACGACTTAAAATCAATAGGCTTGTATTTTGCCGTTACCTTGGCCATATTTTTTCTTACTTCCCGTCTTTCCTATCCTTCTCAAGTGGTAAAATACCTGATACATTCCATATTGTTTGTATCGTTTATTGTATGGGCGGCTCGTCGCGAAAGGCTCATCTCCGTAATTTTCAACAAAAGGCATTAAAAGACGCTTATGTGAGTAATTAGTATTAATTTTGTTTCGGAAAATAATATTTCAATGAAAATAAAAATAGTAAACAAGTCCGGGCATCCTTTACCGGCATACGAAACCGGTATGTCGGCGGGAATGGATGTAAGAGCCAACCTGAGTGAGAAAATGATAATAAATCCGGGAGAAAGAAAACTTATTCCTACCGGCTTATATATTGCACTGCCGGAAGGCTACGAAGCACAAATAAGGCCCAGAAGCGGCTTGGCCATAAAACACGGTATTACCGTTTTGAATGCTCCGGGTACGATTGACGCCGATTATCGCGGAGAAATAAAAGTGATACTCATAAATTTGTCGCAAGAACCTTTTACCATAGAAGACGGAGACCGAATAGCCCAAATGATAATCAATAAAGTGGAAAAAGCCGAATGGGAACCTGTGGAAGTATTGGACGAAACAGAGAGAGGTGCGGGTGGATTCGGACATACGGGAGTAAAAAATAAAAATCGGAAAAGCTAAATTTTAATCTTATGAATATTATTATACCAATGGCAGGAATGGGGAAAAGACTAAGACCCCATACCTTAACAGTGCCCAAGCCTTTGATTTCCATAGCCGGAAAACCGATAGTGGAACATTTGGTAGAGGAAATCATAAAAACGACAAAAGGCGAAAAAATAGAAGAAATAGCATTTGTCATAGGTAATTTCGGCAAAGAAGTGGAAGATCACCTGATGGCAATTGCTAATAAATTTTCTGCCGAAGGAAAAATATACTATCAACAACAACCATTAGGAACGGCTCATGCCATAAATTGTGCCAAAGAAAGCCTAAGAGGTAAAGTAATCGTGGCTTTTGCCGACACGCTGTTCAAAACGCAGTTTACCATAGACGAACAAGTTGACGGAAGCATTTGGGTGAAAAAAATTGATGATCCTTCTTCCTTTGGTGTGGTTATAACAGACGAAAACCGGCTTATTAAAGGTTTTGTGGAAAAACCCAAAGAATTTGTATCCGATTTGGCCATTATCGGCATTTATTACTTCAAAGAAGGAGAGAAATTGGCCGAAGAATTGGATTATCTGATACGGAACGACATTAAAGGCAACAACGAATATCAGCTTACCGATGCCTTGAAGTTTATGGCTGAAAAAGGCATGAGATTTAAGGCTCAGGAAGTAGAATTCTGGTTCGATTGTGGCAACAAAGATGCCACGGTAGATACCAACAAAAATATCTTGAGGCTGAAAGGCGAAAATTATGTGAGCCAGTCTGCCAAATTACTCAACTCCGTTATCATATCTCCTTGTTACATAGGTGACGAAGCCGTTATAGAAAATTCCATAATAGGACCTTATGCAACCATTGGTAAAAATTCCGCAATCAAAAAAAGTATTATTGAAAATTCCATTATTCAGCATGATGCTAATATTGAAGAATGCGAATTGACCAACTCCATGATAGGTGCACACGCCAAAATCAAGGGAAAATTATCCGATTTAAGTTTAAGCGACTATTCTAACATAAACTTATAAAATTATGAAAGATATTGCAACCGAATTACAAAATCAACTGAAAAACTTCTTTGAAGAAAAATATAATGTTACCGGAGATTTGCCGGAAGTAAAAATAGAAAAAACGAAAGAAGGATTTGAAGGTGATTTTAGTGTAAATGTTTTTCCTTTTCTGAAAATAGCCCGCACCAAACCGGAAGCTCTAGCCCAACAAGTAGGCGAATATTACCGGCAACATATACCGGAGGTAGCTTCGTTTTCGGTAGTAAAAGGTTTTTTGAACATTGTATTGTCCGAAGATTTTTGGAAAAACTTTGCCCGCACTACACCGGATATCATTAATTTTCACGGCAAATTTGACCGATCGAAAATTGTTTTGGAATTTTCGTCTCCGAACACCAATAAACCGTTGCATCTGGGACATATCAGAAACAACCTGCTCGGTGAAACCATGTCCACAATATTGAAATTGACCGGAGCCAAGGTCATAAAAGTCAATCTGGTAAACGACCGAGGCATTCATATCTGTAAATCGATGCTGGCATGGATGAAGTGGGGTAAAGGACAAACTCCGGAAGATGCCGGCATGAAAGGAGATAAATTTGTGGGAGATTTTTATGTGCTGTTCGACAAAAAATACAAAGAACAAGTAGCTGAACTGGTAAAATCGGGTTTAGCGGAAGAAGAGGCCAAAAGAGAAGCACCATTGCTAAAAGAAGCACAAAAATTGTTGGAAAAATGGGAAACTGGCGATCCGGAAACCTTAAAAGTGTGGGAAATGATGAACAGTTGGGTGTATGAAGGCTTTGACGAAACTTACCGGAAACTCGGCGTCAGCTTCGATAAAATTTACTATGAGAGTCAGACTTACCAAAGGGGAAAAGAGTTTGTATATCAAGGATTGGAACAAGGAGTGTTTTACCGTGAAAAAGACGGATCCGTATGGGTGGATCTTACGGATGCAGGACTAGATAAAAAACTGCTGTTGCGATCGGACCAAACCTCCGTTTATATTACGCAGGACATAGGAACATTCGTCATCAGGGACGAGGAATACCATGCCGACAAATACATGTATGTAGTTGGAAACGAACAAGAATACCATTTCAAAGTATTGCAACAAATATTAAACAAGTTAGGTATTGACGGTAACAAAGTAGTACACATATCATACGGAATGGTGAATCTACCGTCCGGCAAAATGAAATCTCGCGAAGGTACGGTAGTGGATGCCGACGACCTGATTGCCGATGTGATAGAAAAAGCACGCGAAAAAGCAGAAGAACTCGGCAAACTTGACAATTTGAACGAAGAAGAAAAAAAACGCACTTACGAAATTATTGGTTTAGGAGCCTTAAAGTACTTTATTCTGAAAATAGACGCCAAAAAAGACATGCTTTTTAACCCGCAACAATCAGTTGATTTTGAAGGCAATACAGCCCCGTTTGTGCAATATACCTATGTGAGAATAAAGTCACTGCTTCACAAAGCCCAAACCCAGGGAATAGAAGATTTTTCACTTTCCGTGCTTGACGAACCAATGAGGCATATTCTAAAATCTTTGTATGAGTATCCATCCGTAATAAGAAAAGCCTCGTCAACGCTCAATCCGGCTATCATTGCCAATTATGTTTACAATCTTGCAAGAGATTATAACCAATTCTATCAGCAAAATCCGATTTTGAAAGCGGAAAATGAGGATTTGAAAACATCAAGGTTGTACCTTTCCCGGTTAGTGGCAGCATATATTAAGCACGCTTTGTCATTATTTGGTATAGAAGTACCCGAAAAAATGTAGAATATGGCTATAACGATTCTCGGCATAGAAAGCAGTTGTGACGATACCTCGGCGGCTGTCATCAGAGATAGAAAATTGCTAGCTAATGTAATAGCCAATCAGGACATACACAAACAATACGGCGGGGTGATTCCCGAATTGGCTTCACGCTCTCACCAGTCCAACATAGTACCGGTAGTAGATGCCGCTTTGAAAAAAGCAGGTGTTTCTGCAAACGATATAGATGCCATTGCTTTTACACGAGGTCCCGGTTTGTTGGGGTCGTTGCTTGTTGGGGTGTCTTTTGCCAAAGGATTGTCTCTGGCTACCGGCAAACCTCTGATAGCCGTAAATCATTTGCAAGGACATATTTTGTCTTTATTCATAGAAGACGAAACTTATAGAGAGAGTCCTGAATTTCCTTTTTTGTGCTTGTTGGTATCCGGAGGACACACACAAATAATAAAAGTGGAAGCACCGCTCAAAATGTCTGTTCTGGGGAGCACCATCGATGATGCAGCAGGAGAAGCGTTTGATAAAACCGCCAAAATGCTGGGACTGCCTTATCCGGGAGGACCCCACATTGACAGATTGGCTCATGAAGGCAATCCCGAGGCATTTACCTTTGCCAAACCCAAAATTAAAGACCTTGATTACAGTTTTAGCGGATTCAAAACCTCCGTCCTGTATTTTTTAAGAGACCAACTGAAAGATAATGAACGATTTATTGAAGAAAATATACAAGATATTGCAGCTTCCGTACAAAAAACAATTATAGAGATTTTATTGGATAAATTTGAAAAAGCAATACAACAAACCGGTATCAAAAATATTGCCATAGCCGGAGGGGTTGCCGCCAATTCCGGACTGCAAGAAGCCGTGTTGCAACTGGCCGAAAAAACCGGGGCTAAGGCTTATATTCCACCCAGACGCTATACCACGGACAATGCCGCTATGATTGCCGTAGCCGGATATTATAAATACCTTGACAAAGATTTTGCAGATATCGACATCGAACCGCTTGCCAGATACAAGGTGTGAAAAAAGCAGGGGAAATGACACTGTCCGTGAAAACAACAATAGTTTTTTTACAATAGTAAGTAGCCGAATGCAATTAAGGAGGAGCATCTTTTATTCCGAAAACCTCGTTTGGGAAAAAGTTCACCGAAGGCTTTACACACTTTTTTAAACGATATCGGACACTACGAATAACTTTATTTCCCTGTTTCTTCTGCTTTTGGCGTGTCCTTCAAATGAAAGAAAAACCGGAATCTATTATAAAATTTTAATCAATGTAGCTCCGTAACCGTATTCTTCGAAAGGGGCATCGGAAAATTTTAATGCCGGATAATCTTCACGCAAGATTTTTCGTATGGAAGTTTTAAGTTTCCCATTACCTACTCCATGTATGATTACCAGATACTTAACGGTATCAGAAATCAATGCTTTTTCCAACACTTTGACAAAATGTGACAATTGGATAGATAGCATTTGATCCGGAGTAAGTTGCCGGTAATTTTTTTCGAGATTTTCTATGTGCAAGTCAATTTCCACTTTTTCGGAAGTAAATCGGCCGGGTAATTTATCGGTTTTACGGTCCGATGTGTATTTTTTATCGTAATTTTCCGGAAATTCCACCTGTTTTCTTACAGGATTGATGTAGTGTAAAATGGAAGGCATATCAAAATATTCGTTTTTCTTGTAACTGCCTTCTCTGGTAAACCGGACGGGTTTTATTTTGATAATCTCTTCAAAAGGTTTCCCCTCTTTGATAAAAGAAGGTAACACAAGTATGCCTCTGATTATCAATTCTTTTAATGAAAGTAACTGTTTGCGTGATATGGTGGAAATAAGCAGTTGTGTATTTGCTTCCAGCATGCCGTCTTCCACTGTGGTAAAAGCGGTTTCTTTTTTCACGGCTATTTGATAGTGCAATTTATACGGACTGTCGTTTATCAAATACAAGTTCAAATCTGCAATAAGTGTATTGTTATTTTCCGGAACAAAGGCCAAAACTATTTTTGTAGTTTCGTATTTTTGGAGGGTTGTCTCTTTTATATCCTCTATTGATGCTGAAGAAGACATCTTTTGTTCAACAATTTTTCCGGATCTGGAGAAAGAGAGAGAAACGGTTTTATGGGATGCAGGTTTGTTATTTTTCTTCTTTTTTCCACCAGCGGGCTTCACCAGCATCAGTCTGGAAGATTCCACTTCATAATCAAATCCATTGTCATCGAGCAATAATACGGAATCTTCCCCAAGAACTTTGAGAATCTTTCCTCCCCCCACTTCATCAATAAACTTTACGATGTCTCCTTCGCGAAATGTAGTCATAGACGCATATTTTTTCAAGCATTAAAAAAGGAACTACCTGATGATAGTCCCTTTTTTAACCAACAAAAAATTTCCAGATTAGGCTTCCGTCTTTTCAGGCTTTACAGCTTTTTTGTTTTTCTTTCTCGGACGACTTACTCCGTAAGTTCCTCTGAAAATTTTGCCTCTGCGTGTTCTTCTATCTCCTTTTCCCATTGTTCTAAATTTTTTGCAAATATAGTCTTTTTTTATCCAAGTATGTTTTTTTCATGGATTCTTTTCATAGGTTCAAAAAGATGTTTTTGCTTTACAAGCACAAAAGAAAACAAAAAATGCTCACAAAAACACACATATTATTGTCAACCAATCAATTACCCCACCCGCTCGTTCGGTAGTTGATGTTGTGCGTATTTTACTCATTCCGTTTGATTTCTTTTTAGTTTTTACTAGTCTTTTTCCCATTTACAACCATTCATTCTCGCTACAAAACTTTTCACGATATACAGCGTCACTGTGGCGTGCGACTTACTCTGCCGGCAACAGTAAGTCGTGCAAAAAATCAATGAAAAATGAAACGAATTATTTTTATGGGTATTGCCATTATGGCTATCTTTGTAAGTAGTTGTAAGAAGGAGGAACTGCAAGATCCGGTAATAAAACACCAGCATGAAAATCCGCTGGTACTTGTCAAAGCCAATGTGGAAAAAACGGCATGATAGGTGATTTGTATGTAAATAAATACACGAAACAAGAAGTTTTTGATATAAAATTTCAGTTGAAAACTTGTGAAGACTGTTTACAGCATCAGGGCTGGACAGGAACTTATTCAGAAGATACAGAACTAGGTGCAATGGGGCCTATAACAGTATCTGAATGTAAAGGATCGGCCTCTGATTGCTATGTGTGCGGTGGGAGAATTTATAGGAAAATCCACAGCAGAAAATAAGCTAACTTATCCCCCTTACGATGAAAATAATGTAAGGAGGTATTAATACAATAATATTATGAAAAAAAATGGTTTTTTGTTTATATTTTTTTATTCCGTTGTTCTTTTAACGGGTTGTAAATTCAACACCACCAATGATATTATTATCAGAAGGAATATCATTTCCCGAAAAATAGGATCTCGGGAAAGCCGGAAATTTGAACCGGATGAGAATGTTGCAAAATTTGTAAGATCCATTGATAGGATTATAGAAATAGACGCCAAACCTACTTTGATTTTTTCTCAAGGGCGAAAGCTCTTTTTTTTGGATACCGTTTCCATGGAAATATATCATTCTTTTGAATTGCCTTACAGAATTTCCGGTTTTCATTTTTATAGCAAAGACAGCATACTCATAGCAACATCAAATACGGAATTTACCAACGGATTTACCGATTCCACCTTATTCTTGTGTAACCAAAAAGGAGAAATATATAAGTATTATCCCGTAAAGGACTCACTTTTATGGTCAAGTATGGCCAAATATTCTTCCGAAAATTCTTATTTCACCTATATGGGGCTATCACACAATATGTATATGATAGACCAATATAAAATTTTTATGCCTTTGAAATTTGCTTATCTTGACAAAAGACCTATAATTCCTGCTTTTTTTGACATAAAAAAGGAGAAATTGGTAATAAAGAAAGACATTAAATTGCCTTATTTCCCTCCCGATACCATCTATTATCTATCCCAGGTCCTATTATGAGATTGTTTTGGCAAATAATAAACAAGGAAATCCTGTTTTTACCTTCCCTTATGCTACGGGAATATTTGAATGGAATATTAAAGAAAATGAAATAACATATCACCCTTTTAAGTCTTGTATTGTAGATACCGTTTTGCCCATTCCATACAAAGGATTGAAAATTTCCATTACTAATTTTAAATTTTCTCACTTAAGCTATGACCACATTAGAAAAATGTTTTACTTGATTGCTTTTCCATCCAAGGCATATAAAGACATTATTTATGCAACAATTGTGCTGGATAGCAATTATAATATAATAGGAGAAGGAATAAATACCGGATATGCAGATAGGCGTTGTATTTACGAGAAAAACCGTATTGCCCTTTTGGATTTTAATCGTGACGGGAATGCAGTGGGGTTTTTTTATACTACTCCGCCTACTTTTCTGAATCCTTTGAATTGTGACAGTATAAAAGCGGTTGTAGATTCCGACTATTCTAGCAAACTGGATGTGTTACAACAACTGGATAAGTGTCAAATCAATTTGAGCCAACAAAATTTCGGAATATCGGTTAAACCTCTTATAGATAGCATTTTCGGGACACATTATGACAGTCTGCTGGTAGTTTTCTTGCATGACGGTTCCGGTTGTCCTTCTTGTTTTTATGCTATGATTGATTTCGTCCAAAGCAATCGTGATTGGCTTAAAAGTAAAGATGAATTTTATTTGGTAATTTTGAGTAATAATCCGGCTGTAACCGTAAATAAATTGAAAAAATGGAGTTTACAAGAGTTGGAGAAGCAAATAATCATAAAACCTTCCGAGGGTACGGACATATATTTCTTAGAAAGTCATAATCCGAGATATGTGTGGATGAAAAATTCAAAAATAGTAATTGAACAAACAGAAAGAAAACCGTATGGAACCGAAGAGTTCATCTTGAAACATTATGGAATCAAAATTGACAAAAACAATTCGCCTTTAAGCAACCACTAACAATTTGGCCGGAATTGTCTTGAAAAAACTTGGGCGGATAAAAATTTATCATCTATCTTTGTATCCCGGTTTGACATTAAGCCGGAACAATCATTGACAGCGTATAAAACAATATCACAACCTTCCGAAGGGTTTTACAAGGACAAAGGCAGCCGATTTATTGCAATTGCTTTCCCTGTTTTGTCGGAACAAGATTTTAAGGATGAATTGGAGCGTATAAAGACTCGTTTTCACGATGCCCGACACCATTGTTATGCTTACCGGATAGGAGTGATTGATGTTGTGGAGCGGTTTAATGATGACGGTGAACCTTCCGGTACGGCTGGAAAACCTATATTGGGACAAATACACTCGTTCGGACTTACCAATGTGGGCATTGTTGTAGTGCGTTATTTCGGAGGGGTGAAACTGGGAGTTGGTGGGTTGATAACGGCCTATAAACAAGCATCAGCCGATGCTTTGGCGACTGCCGAAATTGTTGCCAAAGAGTTGAAAGATATTTATCTTGTATCCTTCGGCTACGATGTGATGGGCGAAGTATTGGGATTTTTGAGAAAAAACAAAGTAGAGCATTTCGATATCAGAATGGAACAAAGTTGTAGCGTAAAAATAGCCTTGCCTTATAACGACAAGTCATTGTTTGACAAATTGGGCAATCTGAAAATGGAAATAAAATTTCTAAAAACAACATAACACAATGAACAAAAGAGTTTTTTACCGGAAGAGTTTGGTTTCCATCCTGGATTTTGGTAAGGAAGATTACCTGACCATTTTGGAGGTTGCCAAGTATTTTGAGGCGAATCCCGTTCAGACAATCTTGGAGGGCAAAGTAGTAGCCACTTTGTTCTTTGAGCCTTCTACCCGTACGCGTCTTAGTTTTGAAAGTGCCGTAAACAAGTTGGGCGGTAGAATTATCGGCTTTACCGATGCGGGCACTTCCAGTGTCAAGAAGGGGGAATCGCTGAAAGATACCATACAGACGGTAGCCAACTATTCCGACCTTATTGTTATGAGGCATCCGTTAGAGGGAAGTGCCCGTTATGCTTCGGAGGTTTCCGGTGTGCCGGTGGTTAATGCCGGTGACGGTGCCAACCAGCATCCTACCCAAACGCTTCTGGACCTGTATTCCATACAAAAAACACAGGGAACACTGGATAATTTGGAGATTACACTTGTGGGAGATTTGAAGTACGGACGCACGGTGCATTCGTTGATTATGGCCATGTCTTATTTTTCGCCCAAGTTCAATCTGGTGTCGCCACCGTCCTTGAAATTGCCGGAAGAATACAAAATGTTTTTGAGAGACAGGAATATCCCTTATGTCGAGTATGTGAACATCTGCGATACCATGAAAACTTCCGACATTCTTTATGTGACAAGAATACAAAAAGAACGCTTTTCCGACCCGATAGAATACGAAAAAGTGAAAAATTCGTATGTGCTGAAAAACGAAATGTTGAAAGCAACCAAAGCCAACCTCAAAGTACTACATCCGCTGCCACGTGTAAACGAAATAAGTACGGATGTGGATACCAATCCGAAAGCCTATTATTTCCAACAAGCCCTGAACGGCGTATATGTGCGTCAAGCAATTATTGCTTTGATTTTAGGTTTAATCTGAAAAAACGATAATTATGGTAAAAGAAAACAAAGAACTGAAAGTAAGTGCTATTAAAGACGGTACGGTTATCGATCATATACCGGCTTCCAAATTGTTTAAAGTTATAGATATTCTCGGATTGTATAAAATAGATAAACAAATTACTTTCGGAACCAACTTGGAAAGCAAGAAGTTGGGTAAAAAAGCCATTATCAAAATTTCCGACAAGTTTTTTGAAGAAGACGAAATTAACCGAATTGCTCTGATTGCTCCCGAAGCCAAATTGAATATTATAAAAGACTACAAAGTGGTGGAAAAGAAGGTGGTAAAACTTCCGGAAGAAATTACGGGAATCGTTAAATGTGTCAATCCCAAATGTGTAACGAACAACGAACCGGTTACCACGAAATTTAAAGTGCTGTCCGAAGACAGAAAAGTGGCTTTGAAATGCCATTATTGCGAGAAAATTACCGATGAGGAAAACATTATGTTTGTCTGAGAATTTTATTATATTTGCAAAGAACCAAAAACATTAATGTCATGTTCGGAAAAATGAAAGAATACCTGCAAGACGAAATACAAAAAATAAAAGATGCAGGCTTGTACAAGGAAGAACGAGTAATCGTTACGCCACAAGGTGCCGAAATAGAGGTGAATACAGGAAAGAAACTCCTAAACTTTTGTGCCAATAATTACTTGGGATTGTCTTCTCATCCTGAAATTATCAAAGCGGCCAAAGAAGCACTGGATACACACGGGTACGGTATGTCTTCCGTACGATTTATTTGCGGTACGCAAGATATTCACAAGGAATTGGAAGGGAAAATTGCGAATTTTCTCGGAACCGAAGATACCATATTGTATGCGGCGGCTTTTGATGCCAATGGAGGTGTGTTCGAGCCGCTTTTTGGTCCGGAAGATGCCATTATATCCGACGAATTGAATCATGCTTCGATAATTGACGGTATTCGTTTGACCAAGGCACAACGCTTCCGTTTTAAGCATAGCGATATGGCCGATTTGGAAGAGAAATTGAAAGAAGCCCAAAGCGCACGTTTCAGAGTAATTGCCACCGATGGCGTATTTTCCATGGACGGGGATATTGCAAAACTTGATCAAATTTGTGATTTGGCCGAAAAATACGATGCCCTTGTTATGGTTGACGATAGCCACGCCACAGGTTTTATCGGTAAGACAGGTCGCGGTACGCCCGAATACCATAATGTAATGGGCAGAATAGATATCATTACAGGCACACTTGGGAAAGCCCTTGGAGGCGCCATGGGAGGTTTTGTTTCCGGCCGAAAGGAAATAGTGGAAATGTTAAGACAAAGGTCGCGTCCCTACCTGTTTTCCAATTCCTTAGCCCCCTCTATTGTCGGTGCCGCAATTAAGGTATTTGATATTTTGTCGTCATCAACTTATCTGCGAGATAAACTAATGGACAATACGGCATACCTAAAAAAACGACTGGAAGCAGCCGGTTTTGACCTCAAACCGACCGACTCGGCCATTTTGGCTTTGATGTTGTATGATGCCAAGCTGTCGCAAGATTTTGCCAACAGGCTATTGGATGAAGGCATTTATGTGATAGGATTCTTCTATCCGGTAGTACCCAAAGGACAAGCCCGGATAAGAATACAATTGTCTGCCGCACATGAAAAAGAACATCTCGACAAAGCTGCAGACGCCTTTATTAAAGTAGGAAAAGAATTAGGTGTTATTTAGCGACTATTCTTTGTTGCAATGATATAAAAGGCTGTCGTTCCGCAAGCGGCGGCCTTTTTTGATTAATGTCATCAAATGTAAAAAAGAAAAGATGTTTATTTGAGCAAATTAAAAACACACAATATGGAATCGGTACATTTTATTCAGGCTATGGTGGCGCCCGCAGTGATGATTTCTGCTTGCGGATTGTTATTGTTGGGAATGAACAATAAATATTCGTTGGTAGTAAACCGGGTAAGGTTGTTAAATGCGGAAATGCGGGAAAGTTCTTTGAACGAAGAACGGGCAATGTGCATCAAAAAACAAATACCTTATTTGAAAAAACGAATGCGATTGATTAGAAATGCAGTATGGTTTTATACGGTATCCGTTATTTTTTTCGTAATATCCATGCTGATCATTGGTGCTTCTTTCCTTTGGGGAGGAAAGGTTTTTTATCCGGTTATTATCAGTTTTGTTACGGGGGTCGTATTTATTATTTTGGGTTCGGTAAACGCTGCGGAAGAAACCCGGTTAGGTTATAAAATAGTGAGTAATATTGAGCTGAAAAAGAATTTCGGATAATAAAAAAGCCGCCCTTAGGAGGCGGCTCTTTTATTGAATTCCGGTCATTTTTATTCTTTGACAAATTTGGCAATTTCGGTGGAATGATCCGAATAGTTTACTTTTAGGAAATAGATGCCGCTTTGCAAGTTTTCAATGTTTATTTTTATAAACCTTCCGTAGCCGGAAGTGTGCATTTGGGCTTTCCCGTCAACACTGTAAATGGTTATTCCGGAAATGGTTTTGCCTGATTTTAGAGTAATTTCGTTTGTGGCAGGTACTGGAGATATGGTGAGTTTTTCCGGTTTTTCCGTCTGTGCATTTGCATTTACAGTAGTGGTTGAATTGATTGCCAAATCGTCTATCCATAGGATAAACTTATCGGTAGAAACATGGTGTATCGCCACATAAATTTCTTGGTTGTCGTAATTGCCAAGGTCATAAGTAAATTGTTGCCATGAAGCGGGAGCCTCGGTAACATTGGAAATGGCCGTAAAGCTGGACGGGTTGTTGTCCGTGGTGGATACCATCACCTGAAAAGCATCGTTTCCCCACGAACCGGGTTTGGGGGACATAGCCCAGAAGCTGAATGACGAATTGGTGCCCAGTTGCAATTTGGGGGAAATAAACCAGTCATCGGATTGACTTTGATCGTTAGGGCATATTGCCATGCCTACTCGGACGCCACTATGAGCAGCACCTCCTACGGTATTTTCCCAACAATCACTGGTATTGAAAGCCATATAAGCAAAAGCCGATTGTTCGCCGGGAAAATCACAGTCGGAACTTCCGTAAGTTGCTTTTGCATCTCCATCTACGGTTGTCCACGGATCAAATGTCCGTGTATAATCTGTGGAGTTTTCAAAATCAAGTGTGAACGGAAAATTGTTAATAGGTCCCGACGGGGTAGTTGCATTGGTAGTTATTCCGGGAGAATATTCGTTCGAGGGAAAGTATGACCATGCTTTGTAGTAGTAGGTGGTGGCTCCTTGCAGGCCAGTATGGTAATATGAAGTGTTGGTACCGTAGTACAAAACAGTTCCTCCTCCGGGTATGGCATCCCCCGGACTATAAACGGTTCCGTTGGCCGGAGTTCCGAATATCCCGTTAGGTGACCATGCCAGCAAAACCGGGTCTCCGTTACTATTGAGGTTCCACGAAAGGTCTATCTCGTTTTCCGATACGGCATTTGCCGTGAGGTTTACAGGGGCACCAAGGTCTTGGAATTTGAATGATACTATGTATGGGAACATGGCATCTGAATATTGGGAGGATAAAATGGTACTTACATACCAAAATGTATTATCGTCACTTGGGTCCACACTCATTTCGGAATAGTCGCCCCACCTGTCCTCTCCGGTTTTGGACACATCGCTGGTGTAAACATTCACTTCGGGTATGTCCAATATGCCACTGGCATTAGCATGTTCGGCAGCAGATTGTCCTACAATACGGACGGACGGATAAGTATTGGTGGATGACAAGGAATACCCGATGGCTATTTCATGGTTTCCGTTCATGGCAATGCTTCCCATCCATCGGTTTTCGTTATCCGGAGCATAGGTTCCCGCTTGTCGCAAGCTCCATCCGCTTCCGGTATTGGTAAGTTCATACCATCGGATGCCGGCATGATTGGTGCCGTCCACATCTACCGTATGGCAGGCTACAATGGTTTGTTCGTTTCCAAAGTTCCTGTATTGGGCACGAAACATAAGAATTTGTGGAATACCATCCAGTTTCATACTGGTACCCGGCTGCGGAATATTGTCCATATAATTATAAGTGGAAGATCCGCCCAGTTCGCTTTCAAAAGCAGGCACATTGATTACTTGGGTTCTTTGAAAAGTTGAATTGGAGGGAGTGTTCCAGTCGGCATGCAGTTCAAATAGCCACAAAGCATCGCTTCCGCCTCCCCAAGCATCGTCATTTATAGTGATAAATTGTCCCGGTGTGCCGTCGGGGGCAGCCTGTCCGTCGTTATCCAAAGGCATTATGCAATGGAATCCGCTAGCCGGTCTGTAAGGATTGTCGAAGCCTATCATTTGAGGGTTGGAGCCTCCGTTGAGCATTACGGATCTTTCAAATACATATACATCGTCGTCGTTGTAATTATTGGTAGCCATGTAATATCCGTCGGGCCATACCCCGAATTTCATATAATCCGGCATGTCGGCCACATCAAAGCTGTAAGCATACCATGAGCCTGTCGGGTCACTGGTTTGGGAAACGGCCACCAGCATCAAATTGTTGCTTCCCAAAGAAAATTCTGCAATAAGCCATCGGTTGGCCATCTCATCATACATTACAATGGGGTCGCCATCGTTTCTGTCGGATCCGGTTACACCATTAAATAGTGTATTGAAGTCTCCGCTTTGCAAAGAATTACCGTTTTTGTCAAATATTTGATAAGTGAGGTTGATTCCTATCATAAAATGATTAGGTCCGGCAGCTCCGTTGGGATCTATGGGATGTGAGTAGGATCCATATCCTCCGAACTGTTCAATGATAGTGATACCGGATTTGGCACTTTTCGGAATGAATTTTTGCCAAATGGGGTCGGAACCTTTTGGCAAGGCGGTAGCCTGAAACGGATATTGTCTGTTTCTGAGTTCTTCATTCCTAACAAAATCGTCATGGGCTTTTTTCAGGATTTCTTTCATAGAGAGATTGGGGGTGTTTCTTAACGGTCCGACCATTCCCAGAAAATGCCCGTGAGTTATTGTTGTCGGATAAATCAGCTTGTCCGCTTTAGTGTTTTTTTGTGAAAAAGCAAAATTAACGGCAAAAAACACAAACAGAACAGATAATAAATTTTTCATAACTTTGAGTTTTTGTAATTTTGCTGCTATAAATTTATAGTTTTTTTATTTAAAAATGTTTTTTTTGTCAAAAATATTTGATGATTTTTTAGGACTTTTCTTTCCCAGACGGTGCGTTGTTTGTGGCGATCCCGTTTACTTAGGCTCCGAGCTGTTATGTTCAACATGTATAAACGAAATGCCTAAAACAAATTTTCATAATGATATCAATAACAAAACCGCTCAAATTTTCTGGGGTAGAGTAGATTTGAACTTTGCCGCTTCTTTTTTGTATTTTCACAAAGGGAGTAAATACAGACATCTAATTCATTTGTTGAAATACAATAACATGCCTGATTTGGGCGTTTATTTGGGAGAATTGTATGGTGCGGACTTACTTGGCACAAAAGCTTTGCAAGATGCTTGTTGCATAGTACCGGTACCGTTGCATCCGAAAAAGAGGAGAATAAGGGGCTATAACCAAAGCGAAGAATTCTCGAAAGGCTTGTCAAAGGTTTTGGGTATTGAAACGAAGGATTTGTTGGAACGGAAAGTCTTTACCGAAACACAAACCCAAAAATCCAGAGAAGAACGATGGCTTAATGTCAAGGATGTATTTCGTGCCAAAGATTGCAGGGAGATAGAAGGCAAACATGTAATTCTGACGGATGATATTGTGACTACGGGGGCTACTTTGGAAGCGTGCGTGCTTGCCTTGCAAAGATGTAGCGATGTAAAAGTTTCGATTTTAACCATAGGGATTGCACAATGAATAAGTGGGATAAACATATAAATGATTACAAGAAATATTTAGCCATAGAAAGGGGATTGTCCGGCAATACTTTTGCCGCTTATTTGTCGGATGTCGGTAAATTTAGAAAGTTTATAGAAGAACGATATGCCGGAGCCGATCCTATCCATATCAAATCCGATATGGTTACAGCTTTTGTTATGGATATTGCAGCTCGATATGAAACTCGGACACAAGCAAGAATTATATCTGGACTTAAATCGTTTTTCGGTTTTTTGCTTTATAGCGACAAAATAAGTGAAGATCCTACGGCACTCATAGAAGCCCCCAAAATAGGCACAAAACTTCCGGTAGTGCTTACTGTGGATGAAATAGACGCCATCATCTCCGCCATAGATTTGAGCAAGCCCGAGGGACACCGCAACAAAGCCATCGTAGAAGTTCTGTATGGATGCGGATTGCGTGTTTCCGAATTGATTAATTTGAAGATAAGCCATATTTTCTTTGACGAAAAGTTTGTAAAGGTTACCGGTAAAGGAAATAAAGAGCGGATTGTTCCCATCAATGATAAAGCACTGAAAGCCATAGAAATCTATATGGAACATTACAGAAACAAACTTCCTGTTAAAAAAGGGAGTGAAGATATTTTGTTTTTGAACCGGAGGGGAGCACAGCTTACTCGTTTCATGATTAATGCCATTGTAAGAGATTTGACCCAAAGAGCCGGTATAAACAAGAATGTTACACCACATACATTTCGTCATTCTTTTGCAACCCATTTGGTAGAAGGAGGTGCCGATTTAAGGGCGGTACAAGAAATGTTGGGGCATGAATCCATTTTGACAACGGAAATTTATACACATCTTGACCGGAACTTCCTCCGGAAAACGATTTTGGAACACCATCCCAGGAGCAAAAAAGCATAGCGGATAGAAACTGTTTTGCTTCCTTTGCCTATGTTTGTTGCAAGCGACGGTTGTTTTATTCTACAACTTTTTGCTTTTTCAAGTAATCAATAATTACTTCGGCATCCGGTTTTCCGAACTCTTTTACCAATTTTTCGTATTGGATGTCGTAAGCGGAAAACATATAATCGTTTATGGCTACAGTAAATGTTCCGTTTTTAATTTCCCGGTAATCTCGGGGGTTGTAAAGTGTTACAGAAACTACTTTCCCGTCTTTTCCCGTATGGATTTTGAATCCGATACCGCCGGCTTGCAATTCGTTTTCATTGTGCAAAGAATAAGCGTATTTTATCAGATTTTTTATTTGCGACACATTCATTTGCAATACCACATAGCGATTGCCAAACGGAGAGAGTGAATAAACGGTCCTTAGAGTAATGTTGCCTTTCGGAATTTCCCGCAGCCGGATACCTCCGTTATTCTGGAAAGCAATATCGGCTCCGGTATAATCAAGCATAGCCGAAGTAATGATTTTTCCTAAACGATCAAGCCCCTGCAAAGTGTCTTTGGCAACGGCTACCACTTTGTTAAGATAAGGTGCTTCTTCATAGTTATTCACTATTTTTTTCAGTGCCGCGTCATAATTTTTGTAATTTCTTAAATTGAAAAAGGTCTCTTTCTTCTCAACCACTTTGCCGTTTTTAATTTTTAGGGTAACCATTCCCAAGGTTCTCATAATTTTGTATGCTTGCACCACTAATGTATTGTTAATGACGGTATCTACCGTTTTGTGGGTATGTCCTCCTATGATTACATCAAAGTATTGGTAACGGCTTGCCACTACCATATCGGTATCACTTCCCAAATGAGATAGTAATACGGCAACATTTACGGAATCTTTTACGCCGGAATAATGTTGCAGGAGGCTATCCGGTGACAAAAAGGTAAGAGCCTTTACTTTGGGGATAAAAGCATCGGGATAGCCGTTTTTTCCAATTTGAAGCAATCCCAAAACAAAAATTTTGTTTCCTTCGGCAGTAGTAAACATCTCGTAAGGTTTAACTGTAACGTCGGTGTTATTCGGTTTAATATTGGCACAGATGAAAGGAAAGCGGGCTTGTTTTTCTCGTTCTACAAAAACGGGAATGGTATAATCAAATTCATGATTGCCTATTTCCGAAACCTGATACCCCACCCGGTTCATCACATCGATTATAGGATAACCGAAATATTTGTTGTCCGGTTTGGTAACCGTGTCGGGGACAAACCTGTCGGTTACAGGATTGCCGGTAAAAATATCACCAGCCGAAAATACAAACACATTTTTGCCGTAAATGGCTCTTACGGAATCTATGATATATTTCGCTTTCGGAAAGTTTTTAAGTTTGCCGTGCATATCGTTGGTATGAAAGATAATTACCGTTTCGCTTTTTTGGGCAAGCACACCAATTCCCATAACAACAAATGCAAAAAATAAGATCTTTCTCATATCTCAATGATTTTAGCACAAAATAACTGATTTTTTTCCAATAGCGTCCTATAATTTTTTTCTTTTATAGCAACAAAAGAACGAACTCCGGAGGCCTCCAAAACGATGTTTTCGACAACATTAGTCCATTTCTTTTTTAGAAAAGAAAGCGGTGCTACACGATGATTTGTTTCAAAACTTGTCCCCAAAACAGAATTGTAAAAAATCAAATTACGGGTAATGTAGGTTAAATACAAATGCCCCCTTTGTTCTTACATCATAACATTTTATTCCGTACTGACGGCATTCTTCTTTCCATTGATCTGCAAAATATTTGGAGTTGCTTGCATCTAATATTACGGTATCAAAATGATACATTCGTTGCAATTCTTTTATAGTAACCCGAGGATTATCACGCACCACCAACAAGTTCAATTTTAGCTTGTTACGAGGAACCAGCGTTTTGAAACTTTTATCAACAACAGCCATTTTCAGGTTGTAAAACTTTATATACCTGTCATAAAAGAAAAAAGCCGGATTGTCTATTGTCCAAAATGTGGAAAAAAGGAATTGTTTATTAAGTTTTTTAATATCAATGAATTTTTCTTTTTCCAGTCCCAGTTTTAACCAGAAATTACTGGCGGCATAATCTATCTTTCTTTTGTCTTCGTAAACATTGCTAATCATAATATTGTC
>CAYMVE010000029.1:0-18766 GCA_964393715.1 uncultured Bacteroidales bacterium
CCCCACCAACGGATCCGAAGTCCGTAGTTCTATCCATTAAACTATCGGGGCAAAATATTAGTTCTGAAACAGCTTCAATTGCAAAGCCAACTTATCTTTCAATTCCTTTCGTTCCACAATGTAATCCAAAAATCCGTGTTCCAGCAAAAATTCCGAAGTCTGGAACCCTTCCGGCAAATCTTTCTTAATCGTCTCTTTGATTACTCTCGGACCGGCAAATCCTATCAAGGCTCCGGGCTCGGCTATATTAACATCTCCCAACATGGCAAAAGATGCCGAAACACCTCCCGTTGTCGGATCGGTCATCAACGAAATGTAAGGCAAACCGGCTTTTGCCAATTGAGTAAGTTTGGCCGAAGTCTTTGCCATTTGCATCAAAGACAACGATGATTCCATCATTCTGGCACCGCCCGATTTGGATATGATTACCAATGGTAGTTGGTGCTCTATGCAATAATCTATGGCCCTTGAAATCCTTTCTCCGACAACCGACCCCATAGAGCCTCCTATAAAATTAAAATTCATTGTGGCGATAACCACCGGTATCTTATTGATTTTTCCGGTTGCAACAGTTATAGCCTCCGTAGTCTTTGTTTTCTTTATGGTTTCTTCCAAACGTTGCTTGTAAGGCTTTCTATCTACAAAACCTAACGGATCTTCCGGCAAAATATTTTCAAAAAGCGTTTCATATCTGTCTCCGTCAAACAATATCTTAAAGTATTCCTTGCTCGGTATCCTGTCGTGGTAACCACATTTCTCACACACATACAAATTTTCCGCATGCTCATCCGATGGCACAATATGTCCACACTTCGGACACTTGAACCACAGCCCTTCTTTTATTTCCTTCTTCTCTTTGGTCGAAGTCGTTATGCCTTGTTTTAATCTTTTGAACCAACCCATATAAACAGTTTTTATGCCACGGTAATTTCTTCGGCCAAATATACATCTTGTATAGCATGCAAAAGTTCTATACCTTCTTTCATAGGCTTTTGGAACGACTTCCTACCGGTAATCAATCCCATACCTCCGGCTCTTTTGTTTACCACGGCAGTATAAACGGCATCGGCAAGGTCGTTCTTTCCAGATGGACCTCCCGAATTGATAAGTCCTGCTCTGCCCATATAACTGCTAACCACTTGATAGCGAGTCATATCAATTGGATGATCCGTTGTTAGTTCCGTATAAACTTTTTCATGAGTTTTTCCAAATTTCAAAGCATTAAAGCCTCCGTTTGTTTCCGGCATTTTTTGCTTTACAATATCCGCTTGTATTGTCACGCCCAAATGATTGGCTTGTCCGGTTAAATCCGCTGCCAAATGGTAGTCCACTCCGTCTTTCTTAAATTCGCTGTTTCGTAAATAACACCACAAAACGGTAAACATTCCCAATTCATGAGCTCTTTCAAAGGCTTGAGATACTTCGATAATCTGCCTGTTGCTTTCCGGCGAACCGAAATAAATGGTAGCACCTATTCCCACAGCTCCCAAATTCCATGCTTCATCTACCGAAGCAAACATAATTTGGTCGTACTTGTTAGGATATGTTAATAATTCGTTATGATTGATTTTGGCAATAAAAGGTATTTTATGAGCATATTTTCTAGCCACCGAAGCCAAAACACCTATGGTTGTTGCTACGGCATTTGTTCCGCCTTCTATAGCAAGTTTTATGATATTTTCAGGATCGAAATAATCCGGATTGGGAGCAAAAGATGCTCCGGCCGAATGTTCAATTCCTTGATCTACCGGCAAAATAGACAAATATCCGGTTCCCGCCAATCTTCCGTGATGAAACATCCACTCCAAATTTTTCATTACATTGATATTCCTATTGGAGTGATATACCACTCTATCTACAAAATCCGGCCCCGGCAGATGCAATTTTTCTCTCGGAACGGTAGTATTTTTATGATTTAATAAATAGTCGGCTCTATCGCCTAACAATGCTACTATTTTGTCTATTGTGGCCATTGCAATATGGATTTTTAATTTCCAGCAAAGTTAATAATTTTTTTATTTCTCAACATTCTTTTTCTTCAAATAAAAAAGGGAGGCCTTTCAGCCTCCCTTTTTTTATTTCAATATGACCGCTTTGGTTACTTTACGATATTCACTTTTGCAGTCTTAACTTCGTTACCGTCAATCACTTTTACAATGTAGGTGCCTTCTTCAAGGTCGGCAACATTTACTACAGCATTTCTATTGGCATCTGCAATAGTTTTTACCTTTTCTCCTAACAAATTGTAGATTTCAATGGTAGCACCGCTATTGTTTTCTACATAAATGTTGGTAGCTGCCGGATTCGGGTAAACATTCAAAGCATTTTTTGAAATATTCATTACAACATTATTGGTGTCGTTATTATTTCCTGTTTCTGTAGGCCAATATAGCTTAACATCAGGAACACCGGCACCTGTATAATAGAATGTTCCGCCCAAATTCAACAATACTGAGTTAGGATAATCATGCGGGAACACATTATCGGAACCTACTCCAATATACTGAGTAGCCGGATCTAAAAATTGTTTTACGCCTACACCGTAAAATGTTCCACCTTGGAAAATTTCGGAAAATCCGTCCGAATTGAAATCCAACTTAAAGTAAGCACCATCACCCAAAGAAGCAACATCAATAGGCTCGCCACTTAATTTTTCAACCCAATCTCCTTGATTAAAGTCATATTCATAAATTACAGGTTGTACTTCTCCGGCATATTCTTTACCCTCTCTAGATTGCAAATAAATCAATATGGATTTGAAAGTATCCGGATTCGGCAAATAATAAACGGTTCCGATAAAGTCACCGCTTTGTGTACCGGAAAAGCTAGCTATACTCAACAAACGAGACAAAGTAGTAGCCCTAGACATCAAAGTGTCGCTCATTTGCAAAGTAAAGTCGGCTGCCGGAGTATTATTGGTCATAATTCCGTCTGTTCCGCTATCTACATTCAATGTCAAATCAAAATGATAGGTATAAGTTCCGGTTGTGTCCAAGAAAAGATCTTCTTCTGTTAAGCCATTCAAATCATTAGGCGTATTCCAGAAAATGGTATCTCTTGCACCCGGAGCCAACGGTTGCATAGTAGTAGTTGAGTCGGTAGTTTTTGTAAATACTTGGTTACCGTCTTTTGTAAGTGTAATAGTCATAGAAGGTGTTACATCATAAATTCCGTTATTAAATATATAAGATTCCACTCTGGTAAAAAATGTTCTTTCATTATTGTAAATAGTGCTGTACCATCCACCACCAAGGAAGTTAACATGAAACATTTCACCCACCAAGTCAATTTCCGGAGCTTCAATTACAGCAATATCATCAATATTCCAAGCATAATCCCAACCTCCATGATAATGGAAACGGATATGAACGGAAGATTGTCCGGCTGCTACGGAAGAAACATTTACAATAAACGGGGTTGTATCAAGTACACTGGTAGGAGTAGAAGCATTCACTTCAAAAGATGTCCAATTGGTTCCGTCTGTACTTACTTCTACAAACATTTGAGTAGTTTGCCATTTACGATACTTTTGTTGCCCAATAACTGCAACAGATGTGTAAGCCGACAAATCAAGCGTACCTACATATTCAATGTAAGCATCTTCGCCATTGTTATCACCGTAAGCATCGGCATCATAAATGGCAAAACCATTTTGCCATGTTGTAGAATGAATAGTTCCCGTGCCATAACCGGCATTAGGATTATCCTGATTTTGGATTTCCCAATCTCCATTACCACCGGTATGGGTCATGGTCCAGTCCGCTGCATTGGAAAAATCATTGTACCAAATAGTATCTCCTACTGCTTTGGTAAAATGGAAGCCATAATGCTTGTAAGGCACTAACTTTTTCATTTTCATCTTTTCGGTAGCTTGGGGCATCTTTTGACTCATGCCGCTCAATCCAATAGCTACCATTACTGCTAGCAAAATAATTCTTTTCATAACTTTTGTTTTTTTATTATTCGACCTGCAAAGGTAAACCAATTTTATTAATACTACAAAAAATTATTTGGCAACTTTATCTAATTTTTTGATTACTGCAAATATAAATAATGCCGATAGCAATGCCATTACCACTAAAATACCGAAAAACTGCCACAATTCGATTTTTTCCCACAAGGCCCCTATCAATCCGGCCAACAAATTACCAACAGCCGTAGCGCCCAACCATCCGCCTTGCATTAATCCTTTTAGTTTGGGGGGGGCTACTTTTGACACAAAAGATATCCCCATGGGAGATAAAAACAATTCGGCAATAGTCAATATAAAATAAGTACTAATTAACCAATAAGGAGAAACCAAGGAATATTCCAAATCGGGATTTTGTTGCAACATCCCCGGCGAAGGCAATCCGAAAGATGCCAGCACCATCACCAGAAATCCTATTCCGGTAATTATCATGCCAATACCGATTTTACGAGGCGTTGTCGGTTCTTTTTTCCGGTTTCTGAGCCATGTAAAAAATCCTATAATCAACGGAGTCATAAATACGATAAAGATAGGATTGAAATGTTGAAACTTTGCCGGAGTAATCGGCATTTTGTCATCAAAAGTTCCGACAGCCCACATGGCAATCCCCAAACCACCAACAAACAATGCCGCTCCCAACGCTTTAATCTTCGCTGCAACTTTTCGATTAAACAACAATATAAGACCGATAATCGCGGTAATTACCGGCAATAAAGCCTTCAAATCAAATAAGATATAAGTATATTTTCCCACTTCATTCTGCGTATAATCTCTGGCAAAAATAGTGAGGGTAAAACCGTTTTGATGGAAAGCCATCCAGAAGAAAATTACCACAAAGAATACTAAAATAAGAGCCGTAAGCCTTTCCTTGGTTTCTTCGGGAGATAGTTCTACCACCTGCGATTGCAAATCTTTATTCTGAGATTTTTGTTTTTCGGTAACATCCGCACTCTTGTAATATTTCCGGAATCCTACGAATATAAGAAAAGATATTACCATACTCGCCGCAGCAATAGCAAAACCGGCATTGTATGACTTCGATAAAGTATTAATGTACAAATGCGAAAAATCCGTAAGATTGGTAAATTTATCCCCCATTTGTTGATGTGCCAAGGCAAGAAATTCAGAAGTATCTTTTAATTTCCCGGCCAAATATTCATGGGCCAAATGCGGAATTTTAGGATTATAAATCAAACCCGCCTTGTTCAAAATCCAATTACTAATGCCTTCTGCTGCCGACGGTGCAAAAAATGCACCGATATTAATACCCATATAAAAAATGTTAAAGGCATTGTCTCTATTGGCACTGTATTTCGGGTCGTCATACATATTACCCACCAGCGCCTGCAAATTGCCTTTAAACAATCCCGTTCCCAAAGAAATAATTCCCAAAGCAATCAGCACATAAGTAATTCCCAAACCGGGTAACGCTAATAATGTATATCCTAAAAACATTACAATAGTTCCCAACAATATGGTTTTTCCATACCCCAACCAATTATCGGCAATAATTCCGCCCAACAAAGGCAGAAAATAAATACCAAACAAAAATCCTCCGTAAATTTGCCCGGCTGTTTGCGTATCATATCCGAACTTTGCTTGAAGATACAACACAAAAATTGCCAACATCGTATAATAACCAAACCGTTCTCCCATATTGGCAAAAAACGCGACCAACAAGCCTTTTGGATGTCCTTTCAACATGTTGCAAAAAATTTTAAAGTTTTAGGGGCATAAAAATAAGTGTTTTTTTCAAAATCAGACAAAAAAGGAGGCAAATTTCCGCCTCCTTTCTTTTCCAACAATCATTTTGCTTTGTAATAACACCGTTTAGGACTTTCGACAAGTCCCAACTTTTTCAGATTCGAAATAATTTTAGACACTTCTTTCTTTTCCACACCACTTAATTCCGCTATTTCCGCCGTTTTGAGTTCTTTTCCGGCTTGCTTCATAGCTTCCAACACTTGTTTTTCTTTCGATTCCATACATATCTTTTTTAAAAATTCCGGTACAAAGTAACAAATATTTTCACAAACAATGAAATGATTCTAAAAATAAAATTATTTCATTTTTTATTTTATTAAAAACTATTATTATTTTAGCTATTATTGTGATGTAAAACAGGTCAAATACACAGGTAGCACAATCCTCTCTTTCTATATCCCCCCACAAAGAAAACCAAGCAATTTTTTTCTAGCGGAAAGCGTATTTTCTGATTTCTTCCACTAATGTTTTTGCTGCATCCGAAGCTTTTGGCCCAAAATCTACATACTCTTTTCCGGCAAAAATTATCCCTCTGGAAGAATTTATAATCAGTCCGAAATTGTCTGTCTTACCTGCCTGCACCACTTCTTTTACACTCCCCCCCTGAGCACCTACACCCGGTACCAATAAAAAATTACGCGGAACTATTTCTCGTATATCACGAAAAAACTCCGGTTTGGTAGCCCCCACAACAAACATTAATTTGTCCTCTACGCCCCAATTTACAGCCTTTGTAAGAATATGCTCAAACAAACGGAGTCCGTCCCGGTTTTCAAACAATTGTACCTCGTTGCTAGCCTTGTTTGAAGTAAGAGCCAACAAAATCACATACTTACCTTCGTATTCCAGAAAAGGAGCAATCACATCATACCCCATATAAGGCACCAAGGTAACCGCATCAAAATCCAATCTACCGAAAAAAGCCTTGGCATAATGCCGGGAAGTATTGCCAATATCCCCCCGTTTGGCATCTGCAATGGTAAATACATCCGGGTATTTTTCATTCAGATAGTTCTGAGTATATTCCAAACTCAACCAACCTTCCACTCCAGCTGATTCATAAAAAGCCATATTGGGCTTATAAGCAATCGCATATTTTTCAGTTGCTTCTATAATTTTTTTATTAAATTCAAATTGTGGCAGTGCCATTTTTAAAAATTCCGGGGGTATCCTTTCTTTATCGGAATCCAGCCCTACACACAAGAGAGAGCGTTTGTTTTTGATTTGTTCCACCAATACATCTACACGCATAACACACAGTCTTTATAGTCCGCTTTCTTTCAAGCGTTCGGCATTTTCCGCCATTTGCAATTTCTCTATCAGCTCTCCAATATTCCCTTCCATAAAATCTTGCAAATTATAAGATGTGTAATTTATCCGATGGTCGGTAATACGTCCTTGCGGAAAATTATAAGTCCGTATTTTGGCCGACCTGTCTCCGGTAGAAACCATTGTCTTGCGTTTAGCTGCAATATCGGACATTTTCTTTTCCAATTCTATTTGATATAACCGGGCTTTCAGTTCCCGCATTGCTTTTTCCAGATTACGCGTTTGCGACCTTTCATCCTGACACGAAACGACAATTCCCGTAGGTAAATGAGTAAGCCTTACGGCAGAATAAGTTGTATTTACGGACTGGCCTCCGGGACCTGACGAACAAAATATGTCTTTACGGATTTCATCCGGCTTTATTTCTATGTCTATATCATCTGCTTCCGGGAATACTGCTACACTTACCGCCGAAGTATGAATACGTCCTTGGGTTTCCGTTTGCGGTACCCGTTGTACACGATGTACACCGGCTTCATACTTCAGAACACCATAGGCTCCTTCTCCGACAATATTGGCCACAATCTCCTTATATCCTCCCACAGTTCCTTCCGTAAAGTGTGTTACTTCCACTTTCCAACCCTTAGTCTCACAAAACTTCTGATACATCCTAAACAATTCTCCGGCAAAAAGGCTGGCTTCGTCGCCTCCGGTTCCGGCTCTTATTTCAAGGATAGCATTTTTATCATCTTCCGGATCTTTCGGCAATAACAATATTTTAATTTCCTCTTCTATTTTAGGTAGTTCCGCCTCCAAAGTTTCCAATTCTTCTTTTGCCAATTCCCGCATTTCCGGATCTTTTTCCGTATTCAACATTTCTTTGTTCGTAGCAATATTACTCAAAATATCTTTGTAGCGTTTATAGGCCTCCACTATGGGTTTAAGGTGTTTATATTCCTTGTTATGCTGTATAAACTTTTTGTTATCGGATATGATTTCCGGATCCGACAGTTTTTTCTCTATTTCTCCGAACTTTTTCTCAACTTCTTCCAATTTTGTCAATAAAATATTTTCTCCCGCCATTTTTTTTATCCTTTTTTTATTCTAAAAGCACTTTCAAAGTTAACGATTATTGTTGAAATTAAGGTCTGTAAATAAATTCTCCGTATTGAGACTTTATTTTCAATTTTCGTTCTCCGTCTTCAATTCTGCCTACCACCTTGGCTTCCACACCGTATTCGGAAGCAATATCCGTTATCTTTGCTGCTGTTTTCTCATCCGTAATAATTTCCATCCGGTGTCCCATATTAAAAACCCTGTACATTTCTTCCCAAGAAGTCCCGGACTGTTCTTGTATCATTTTGAAAAGCGGCGGCACCTCAAACAAATCATCTTTGATAACGGTATAGTCCGTAAAGTTCATAATCTTGGTCTGTGCTCCTCCCGAGCAATGTATCATCCCGTGAATCCGGCTTCTGAATTTCGAAAAAACTTCTTTCATCACCGGCAAATAAGTTCTTGTCGGAGACAATACCAATTTTCCAACGGTCAATTTCTCCCCGTTTATTTCCAATTCGTCTGTCAAATGGTACTTCCCAGTATAAACATACTTGGAAGGAGTATTGCTATCATAAGTTTCCGGATATTTCTCTCCTGTTTTTTTCGAAAACATATCATGTCTGGCAGAAGTCAAACCGTTGCCACCTATTCCCGAATTATATTCTTCTTCATAAACCGCTTTTCCCGAGGAAGCCAACCCTACAATCACATCACCGGGCTGTATGGATTCATTATGAATAACATCTGTCCTTTTTGCTCTGGCAAATACGGTAGAATCAACGATAACGGTCCTCACCAAATCTCCGACATCTGCCGTTTCGCCACCGGCAAGCACAATATTGATATCATATTCTTTCATTTTATTGATAAAAAGGCGAGTTCCCTCAATCAGAGCACTTACAACCTCTCCCGGCACCAAATGCTTATTGCGTCCTATCGTAGAAGACAAAATCATATTATCCGTTATGCCCACACACAACAAATCGTCTGTATTCATTACAATAGCATCTTGGGCAATACCGTACCACACGGACAAATCTCCGGTTTCCCGCCAATAAGCGTAAGCCAACGAAGACTTGGTGCCTGCACCGTCGGCATGCATAACATTGCAATAAGCATCATCTCCGCCGGAAATATCCGGTAAAACTTTTGCAAATGCTTTTGGAAAAATACCTTTATCCAAATGTTTTATGGCTTCATGCACATCCTCCTTTCGGGAAGAAACTCCCCTTGCTTCATACCGTGAATCCATTATTATTGTTTTTAAAGCCCAAAATTAACTTAAAAACAAACACCCTCAAAATTTTGACAAAAAAAAGGCATGCCCCAAAAGAGACACGCCTTATGTGTCAGATAAAAAAGTTTTTTAAAGTTTAGCAGCGCCTTTACCTTCTCCTAACTTGAACACCACTATCAACTCATGAGAACCGTTGCTGTAATTACTGATATCGCTCAACAAATAATCATAACTGTAACCTATCAACAAACTGCCCGTATCAATACCTAACATGCCTACTACGGCATCACCCGGACTATATACAAAATCATTGTGGTTAGCCCGGTAACTTACGCCGGCAAAGGCTATATTCCTAAACTTAAATTTAAGATTCAAATCGCCTTGATACAACAAAAGTTCGTTAAAGCGTATCAACAGAGACGGTTCCAAACTCATTTCATTCCCTAAATCAAAGGTATAACCGCCCATCAAATAATAATGACGCTCTTGACGCATCTCCAAGCCGTTCTTCATATCTACCCGGCGACCAAACAATTGTACCGCACTCAAGCCGGCAAAATACTTATCGCCGTAATAATAAACTCCAAAAGCGGCATCCGGTACCATCAGCCTATCCGTCGTACTCCTGTACAAAACAGCATCTTCCGGATTCTTCATATCCAAATCACTCTTGTCTAGCTTCAGCTGGTACAACAAGCCAGATAACCCTAACGATAACTTACCGCTCCCTAAAGTGAAACTGTAAGTATAGGTACCTTCAAAGCCAAAACGACTCGTCGGACCTGTGTTGTAGGTAAAAACTTTACCCCCAGCCCCCATCTCTTCGTTTATCTTGGCATCTGCCGTAAACATATTAAACACCGGTGAGTTGTGGAAGCCTGTCCACATATTCTTGTAGCCTAGACCTACCCGTACACCGCCACTACTCCCAGCAGCTCCGGGATTGATAAAGTAGGTGTCGTGTATATAGCCACTAAAGGTCGTATATTGTTGGGAGTAAACTACGCCTCCCAACAAAAATACCAATATCATGATGATTGTCTTTTTCATAACTTGATCGTTTTTTAGGGTTATCTGATTATGGTTACATCACCTTTATAGGGAACATCCCCATTGCCCAAATCTATTACATAATAATAAGTTCCGCTCGGTAACGGCTTGCCGTTATAAGTGCCGTCCCAAGGAATCGTATAGCCTTCGCTGTAGAATACCATGTTACCCCATTGGTTGTAAACTTTTACTACGCATTGGGGATACAAATAAATATTATCTATTTCCCAAGTATCATTTACACCGTCTCCATTCGGACTAAACGCATTATAAACATGCAAACATTCTTGGGGATTTACCGGTACTACAAAGGTATCCACTTCAAAGCATCCGTAGATATCCGTTACCGTAACTATATAAGTGCCTCCGTCCAAAGAATCCAAATCTTCTTCCGTACTACCGTTACTCCACAAATAAGTGTAAGGAGGAGTACCGTAAGTTACCGTCAAGTCTATAGCGCCGTCATGTTGGTCCTTACAACTTACTTCGCTTACTTCGCCTTCTAACAAAATCCCTTGGAACGGTTCGCTTACTTGGTAAGTGCCGGTCATTTGACACCCGTTCAAGTCTGTTACCGTAACCGTATAGGTCCCGGCGTGCAAATCCGTCAAATCTTCTGAAGTGGAGGTAAAAGTACTATCGTAGTAATGTACGATGCTGTCGTTTTGTTCACTCCACAAGTAGGTATAACCGTCATATGCCGGTGTACCGCCTTCTACCGTCAAATCTATACTTCCGCTATAACCGTCATAGCATACATTATCTACTATTACAGCCGTCAAACTGATTTGGGCAGGTTGGCGTATTTCGTAATCTTCTTCTACATAACAGCCGCTGCTATCTGTTACTCTTGCACGGTAAATACCGGCTATCATGTTATACAAATGATTACTGCTACTGTCCAGTACGCTATAATGCGTGCTGTCGTATTCTATCCACCAGTTATAACTATAACCCCCTACGCCGCCGGTCGGGTTCAGTACTACGCTGCCTGTGCTATCATCATGACACAACACATGAGTAATTACCGCATTGGGGTCTATCTTCGCCGGTTGGGTGACTACAACCGTATCGTATATCATACAGCCGATACTGTCCGTTACTGCCAAATAGTAAGTGTCGGCCGGTAAAGAGGTCAGACTATCGCTCAAATACGGCAAGTCTCCCGTATTATTCGTCCATCCGTAATTATAGGGCTCAAAGCCGCCAAATACATAGACCGATATGCTACCGTCGCCACTGCCGTAGCAACTCAGGTCTTCATGGCTGTTACTTTCTACCAACTGGCTCGAATATACATATACCGTATCGCTCAATGAACACAAATTATGGTAAGTCGTCCATACCAAGGTATCAATGCCTTGAGGCAAATGATAAACCATCGTATTATATACAGACGAATCGGAAAATACTATTACACTATCCGATGCGCTCCATATACCGTAACCTATCGCGGGAACTTCCGCTGACAACTGCAAACTGTCGCTACAGGTGGTATAAATACCGCCTCCATACGGTTCGCTCGGTAAATCGTTCGTTATGACTACATCGTCGCTTAACGAACAATCGTTGTTCCGAATCGTCCAACGTAGTGTAGTAGCTCCCCTCGGTAGTTCCGATACTTCACTTCCCGCTAAATGTACATCCGAAAAGACTCCGTAACCGTTAACGATGCTCCATTCCCCTTGGCCTATTACCGGTGTGTTGGCATACAAGACAATACTGCTCCCGCAGATCGAACTGTCTATACCGGCTTCCGGTATCGTGGGGCGATCATTCCGAATAACTACCGTATCCGTAAGCTCACATCCGTTATGCAAGGCATGCCATACATAAATGTTCGTCCCTTGCTGTATCGAGCTGGCCAAAGTATGAGCATTGCTGCTATCCGTAAATATACAACTGCCACTGTCTATACTCCAATAGCCCGTACCGATTACCAACGGAGTGGCTTCCAAACTAACCGTATCGTAACATATCACCTTGTCGTAGCCCGCAAACGGTGAATCCGGTAAGTCGTTCCGTATAACTACATCGTCGTAAAGTACGCATCCTCTGTTTATCACATTCCACCTAAGAACATTATCTCCTTGTGATAAAGCCCGTACTGTTGTAGTTTCATTGTATATGTTATCAATAGCTGCCTCAGCGGTAACAGCCGTCCAATAACCAACACCAATAGAAGGCTGAGCAGCATTTAACACCGCGGTATCCGAACAAACAACCTGATCAACACCTGCTTGAGGAGGATCCGGCAAATTGTTTGAAATAACTACGGTATCCGTCAATGTACAACCTGCATTTTCTGCGGTCCAAACCAAAACATTATCTCCTTGTGCAATATCTGTTAATGTAGCATTAGGATTATGCGTTTCCGAAACATCACCAATAACCACACTACCACTAACAAGACTCCATGTTCCCGTACCCACCTCTATTGCATTGGCTTGAAGTTGGGTATGATCGGCACATAAAGCTTGGTCGTATCCTGCAAAAGGTTGGGTAGGCAGATTATTGGTTATCACCACATCATCATAAAGAGAACAACCGTTATGGGTTATTGTCCAACGCAACACCACATCACCTTGTCCCAACGAAGTTACATTGGTAGTAGGGTTATTGATATCCTCAATAATCGCAGTATTATCTACTAATGACCATTGCCCTGTACCAATTGAGGGATTATTGGCATGTAGAGTTGTATGATCGGCACAAATGGTTTGGTCGGCGCCGGCATCCGGAACATCCGGCAAATCATTAGTAACAGCCACTTCATCATACAAAGAACAACTATTATGGGTTACCGTCCATCTGAAAACAGTGGTACCTTGTTGTAAGTTTGCAACGGATGTATGCGAATCGTTTGGCGAAACAATAGTAGCACTACCTCCGCTAACAATACTCCATGAACCCGTTCCTATATTTACCGGATTGGCTTCCAAAGTAGTAGTCGTTGCACATAATGTTTGGTCATAACCGGCAAAAGGATTGTCCGGCAGATCATTGGTAATTGCCACTTGATCCGTTTTGCTACATCCCTTATAAGTAATCGTCCAATTTAGAACAGTTGTTCCTTGAGGCAAATTAGACACAGTTGCATGAGGATTATAAACATCCGATATCAACACATCTACTCCTCCTGCAACGCTCCACATACCCCCCCCCCTATCCGGAGTATTTGCACTCAAAACCATTTGATTAGCACATATAGTTTGGTCACTGCCGGCATCCGGAACGGAGGGTTCGTCATTATAAACGATTACGGTATCCCGATAATAATGAGGTATAGGTACAGGAGGCCAACCTCCACTAGTTACAATTGTAACCGTCCAAACAAATACATTGCGTCCCGTATCCAAATCAGTTACTTTTGTATGCGGATCATGAGCATCTTCAAAATTCCCGTTTCCTTCTACAACAGTCCATTGCTCATTATCGGCATTGGGTACATCCACAGCATCCAAATAAGTATAATTTGTACATACATGCTGGTCGGGTCCGGCGTCAGCCGGCGATTGTGCCCTGGAATTATAGGGCACAATCCACAGCAGACCAACGGCTAATATATATATCAATTTTTTCATATCAATTCATTTTTAAAGTTTGGTAGAACCTTTACCTTCTCCTAACTTGAACACCACTATCAACTCATGAGAACCGTTGCTGTAATTACTGATATCGCTCAACAAATAATCATAACTGTAACCTATCAACAAACTGCCCGTATCAATACCTAACATGCCTACTACGGCATCACCCGGACTATATACAAAATCATTGTGGTTAGCCCGGTAACTTACGCCGGCAAAGGCTATATTCCTAAACTTAAATTTAAGATTCAAATCGCCTTGATACAACAAAAGTTCGTTAAAGCGTATCAACAGAGACGGTTCCAAACTCATTTCATTCCCTAAATCAAAGGTATAACCGCCCATCAAATAATAATGACGCTCTTGACGCATCTCCAAGCCGTTCTTCATATCTACCCGGCGACCAAACAATTGTACCGCACTCAAGCCGGCAAAATACTTATCGCCGTAATAATAAACTCCAAAAGCGGCATCCGGTACCATCAGCCTATCCGTCGTACTCCTGTACAAAACAGCATCTTCCGGATTCTTCATATCCAAATCACTCTTGTCTAGCTTCAGCTGGTACAACAAGCCAGATAACCCTAACGATAACTTACCGCTCCCTAAAGTGAAACTGTAAGTATAGGTACCTTCAAAGCCAAAACGACTCGTCGGACCTGTGTTGTAGGTAAAAACTTTACCCCCAGCCCCCATCTCTTCGTTTATCTTGGCATCTGCCGTAAACATATTAAACACCGGTGAGTTGTGGAAGCCTGTCCACATATTCTTGTAGCCTAGACCTACCCGTACACCGCCACTACTCCCAGCAGCTCCGGGATTGATAAAGTAGGTGTCGTGTATATAGCCACTAAAGGTCGTATATTGTTGGGAGTAAACTACGCCTCCCAACAAAAATACCAATATCATGATGATTGTCTTTTTCATAACTTGATCGTTTTTTAGGGTTATCTGATTATGGTTACATCACCTTTATAGGGAACATCCCCATTGCCCAAATCTATTACATAATAATAAGTTCCGCTCGGTAACGGCTTGCCGTTATAAGTGCCGTCCCAAGGAATCGTATAGCCTTCGCTGTAGAATACCATGTTACCCCATTGGTTGTAAACTTTTACTACGCATTGGGGATACAAATAAATATTATCTATTTCCCAAGTATCATTTACACCGTCTCCATTCGGACTAAACGCATTATAAACATGCAAACATTCTTGGGGATTTACCGGTACTACAAAGGTATCCACTTCAAAGCATCCGTAGATATCCGTTACCGTAACTATATAAGTGCCTCCGTCCAAAGAATCCAAATCTTCTTCCGTACTACCGTTACTCCACAAATAAGTGTAAGGAGGAGTACCGTAAGTTACCGTCAAGTCTATAGCGCCGTCATGTTGGTCCTTACAACTTACTTCGCTTACTTCGCCTTCTAACAAAATCCCTTGGAACGGTTCGCTTACTTGGTAAGTGCCGGTCATTTGACACCCGTTCAAGTCTGTTACCGTAACCGTATAGGTCCCGGCGTGCAAATCCGTCAAATCTTCTGAAGTGGAGGTAAAAGTACTATCGTAGTAATGTACGATGCTGTCGTTTTGTTCACTCCACAAGTAGGTATAACCGTCATATGCCGGTGTACCGCCTTCTACCGTCAAATCTATACTTCCGCTATAACCGTCATAGCATACATTATCTACTATTACAGCCGTCAAACTGATTTGGGCAGGTTGGCGTATTTCGTAATCTTCTTCTACATAACAGCCGCTGCTATCTGTTACTCTTGCACGGTAAATACCGGCTATCATGTTATACAAATGATTACTGCTACTGTCCAGTACGCTATAATGCGTGCTGTCGTATTCTATCCACCAGTTATAACTATAACCCCCTACGCCGCCGGTCGGGTTCAGTACTACGCTGCCTGTGCTATCATCATGACACAACACATGAGTAATTACCGCATTGGGGTCTATCTTCGCCGGTTGGGTGACTACAACCGTATCGTATATCATACAGCCGATACTGTCCGTTACTGCCAAATAGTAAGTGTCGGCCGGTAAAGAGGTCAGACTATCGCTCAAATACGGCAAGTCTCCCGTATTATTCGTCCATCCGTAATTATAGGGCTCAAAGCCGCCAAATACATAGACCGATATGCTACCGTCGCCACTGCCGTAGCAACTCAGGTCTTCATGGCTGTTACTTTCTACCAACTGGCTCGAATATACATATACCGTATCGCTCAATGAACACAAATTATGGTAAGTCGTCCATACCAAGGTATCAATGCCTTGAGGCAAATGATAAACCATCGTATTATATACAGACGAATCGGAAAATACTATTACACTATCCGATGCGCTCCATATACCGTAACCTATCGCGGGAACTTCCGCTGACAACTGCAAACTGTCGCTACAGGTGGTATAAATACCGCCTCCATACGGTTCGCTCGGTAAATCGTTCGTTATGACTACATCGTCGCTTAACGAACAATCGTTGTTCCGAATCGTCCAACGTAGTGTAGTAGCTCCCCTCGGTAGTTCCGATACTTCACTTCCCGCTAAATGTACATCCGAAAAGACTCCGTAACCGTTAACGATGCTCCATTCCCCTTGGCCTATTACCGGTGTGTTGGCATACAAGACAATACTGCTCCCGCAGATCGAACTGTCTATACCGGCTTCCGGTATCGTGGGGCGATCATTCCGAATAACTACCGTATCCGTAAGCTCACATCCGTTATGCAAGGCATGCCATACATAAATGTTCGTCCCTTGCTGTATCGAGCTGGCCAAAGTATGAGCATTGCTGCTATCCGTAAATATACAACTGCCACTGTCTATACTCCAATAGCCCGTACCGATTACCAACGGAGTGGCTTCCAAACTAACCGTATCGTAACATATCACCTTGTCGTAGCCCGCAAACGGTGAATCCGGTAAGTCGTTCCGTATAACTACATCGTCGTAAAGTACGCAATTATTATTGGTAATAGTCCATCGCAAAATATTTTCACCTTGTGCCAACTGACTAACCGAACTGGTAGCGGAAGCCGTATCATCCACTATGGCATTTCCGCTTATCACGCTCCAAAACCCTTCACCAACAACAGGTGTATTTGCCTGAAGAACAGCATGATCGGAACAAATAACTTGATCTTGTCCGGCATCCGGAACATCCGGCAGGTCATTGGTGATTATTACGGTATCTGTTAGTGTACAAGAATTATGAACTGCAGTCCATACCAAAACATTATCTCCCTGTGCCAGACCGGAAACTGCAGAATGAGGATCGGTATTGTCAGCAAAAGATGCTGCTCCTGAAGCCACTGTCCAAGCACCTGTTCCTATATTCAAAGGCGTAGCTTCCAAAACAGCCGTATCCGCGCAAATAATTCTGTCGTAGCCTGCAAACGGTTGGTCGGGAAGGTCATTGGTAATTACCACATCATCATAAAGAGAACAACCGTTGTGAGAGATAGTCCAACGCAAAGTATTATTGCCTTGATTCAAATGAGTTACATTAGTCACATGAGTATTCGGATTGTCGATAACCGCATTACCACTTATCACCGTCCAGTGACCTGTGCCAACGGAAGGGTTATTGGCATGAAGGGTAACATGATCGGCACAAATGGTTTGGTCGGCGCCGGCATCCGGAACATCCGGCAAATTGTTTACTATAATAACTTGATCACTCAAAGAACAGCTATTATGAGTAACCGTCCACTGCAAAATATTGGTACCTTGTGACAAATTGGTTACTTGAGAATGGGGGTCATGAACGGAAGCGACTGTAGCACTACCCAACAACACCGACCATGTTCCCGTTCCTATATTTACAGGAGTAGCTTCCAAAGTTGTGTTATCTGCACACAATTCCTGGTCATAACCGGCAAAAGGATTATCCGGCAGATCGTTTGTAATAGCCACTTCGTCCGTGCTGGTACATCCTTCTTTGGTTATGGTCCATCGCAGGATAGTAGTTCCTTGCGGGAGGTTGGAAATAGTGGCACTCGGACTATTTATATCCGTAAAAACACCTCCTCCGCTAATTACGGACCACTGACCGGTTTCTCCAGATGCCGGCACATTGGCACCCAAAGTATAATGATCGGCACAAATTACATTATCCACACCGGCATTGGCTTGCGTAGGTTGGTTGTTTACAATCTCAACGGTATCTTCGTCGCCGTTGCTATTCCATGTCCAAATAAAGCGGTTAATTCCGGGAGCTATACCGGTAACCAAGGTATGCGGATCTTGATCGTTGACAAAAGTTCCGCTACCGTCTAAAACGGACCAAGTACCGTCTCCCACATTTCCTATCGCATCCATGTAGGTAGAATCCGTACAAATTTCTTGATCGGGACCGGCATCCGCCTGCCCGAACACATTTCCCGCAATACCTACCAGCATTACGAGACCCACCAAAAGAATTTTCCTTTTCATAGATTTAAGTTTTTTATTTTGCTACTGAATTTTATTTTTTAGTTTGCTAAGACTCACATAAAAATCAAAATGTTGCAAAAAACCAAAAACCTTTCTCCCCTACAACCATAAAACACCTTATTATCAACACCTTAACAAATCGTTTTTTTTCGATAAATAAATTTGGCAACAAATTTCGTTCAACAATTTTACTCCACCTAATTTTTCTTTAAATTTTTATCCCCCCAAAAGTAAATTTTATCAATCAATATATACCGTTAAAAAAAACATTTACATAAATGAATAAAAAAACCATATATTTGTAGCATAAAAAACAAAGCAGCATGGAAACCCAAAAATTTGAATTATTGAAAAAATTACAGGAAAAGAACCAACA
>CAYMVE010000030.1:0-12742 GCA_964393715.1 uncultured Bacteroidales bacterium
GTTTATCGCAAATTGTACAAAGACTACAAAGACAATGCCGATTTAAATTACAAAATCGGAGCTTGTTTAACCAGAATTTACAACATGGATTCCGCATTATATCACTTAAAAAAAGCGATAGAACTAGATTCCTCGGTGGACAAAAATGTCTTTCTGCTTTTAGGAAAAGCTTACCATTACATGGGAGATATAGACAATGCTTTAAAATATTATGAAAAGTACAAATCCACGCTAAAAAAAGGGAAACAAAGTGAACGCAACATGGTAAATAATTATATCAGACAGTGTTACACGGCAAAAGATCTGATAAATGCTCCTGTCAATGTCTCCATAACCAATATGGGACCCAACATAAACACTCAATATACCGATGCCAATCCTTATATCACCGCAGACGGCAAAACCTTTATTTTTACATCAAGACGGCCTGAAAACATAGGAGGGAAAATAGACCCTGCAGTAAACGAATATTACGACGACATTTACATTACCACATACAATGAAGAAACGCATACATGGAACCCGGCCAAAAATATAGGCCCACCTATCAATACCGAATACCATGATGCGGATTTAAGTATTACACCAGACGGAAAAAAAATATTGCTATACAAAAATATAGAGGGGGTTACCAGAAGTGGGGATATTTATTACTCAAACATAAAAGAAGACGGCACTTGGACCACCCCAAAACCTTTCGGTAACAAATATATCAATTCTACTTATTTTGAAAGTTCGGCTTGTCTGACCGCAGATGGAAAAACCTTGTATTTTGTAAGTGAACGCGAAAGAGGAGGTTTTGGTCACGGAGATATCTATGTTTCGCACTTTATTGAAGGAGAATGGACAAAACCTGAAAATTTAGGACCGGTTGTCAATTCGGAATACGACGAAATCGGAGTTTACATACACCCGGATGGAAAAACACTCTTCTTCAGCTCTAACGGACACAACACAATGGGAGGTCACGACATCTTTATGACCACACTCGACGATAACGGAAAGTGGACCACACCGATTAACATGGGCTACCCCATTAACACAACCAGGGAAGAAATACATTTCGTTTTCACCACAGACAGACGAACAGCCTACCTATCTAGCTCAAGAGCAGGCGGATACGGGAAAATTGATATTTACAAAGTAGATATGACCAGATACTTCAAAGACAACAAAAACATCAATCAAGAACTGGCCAAAAAAATATCCGGGCCACCCCTATCAATTATTAAAGGAAAGATCATAGATTCCGAAACAAAAAAACCGGTATCCGTTACCATAAACATAAAAAATTTGGACACAGGCAAAAACTATATTTTCAAATCAAAAAAGACGGGAGACTATTTTGCAGCATTACCAGCCAACCATAAATACGAAATGAAAATCATCAACAAAGACTTCAAAGAAATATCAATCAAATTCAAATTACTGGAAGGCAAAGACAAAACTTACATATTAACCAAACATATTTTCCTTAACCGAAAATAAAAAATATGAAAAATCTATTATTGATAAGCAACTCGACAATGGCGGGAGAACCTTATTTGAAATATACCCTCCCGTACATAAAATCTTTTTTGGAAAAAATACATTTTGAAAACCACAAACCGGTAATATTCATCCCCTATGCAGCCGTAACTTTTTCATTCGACCAATACGAACAAAAAGTAAACGAAGCACTAAAAGAATTAAATATAAAAGTACAAAGCATACATAAGTTCGAAGATAAAAAAAGTGCCCTAAAAAACGCCGGTTTAATTATTACCGGAGGAGGAAATACATGGCACTTAGTAAAAACATTACAAGAAGAAAGATTAATTAATGTGTTATTCGATGTCGTAACATCCGGTATTCCTTATATCGGTTGGAGTGCAGGTGCCAATATTGCTTGTCCTACTCTGAAAACAACGAATGACATGCCGATTGTAGAACCCCAATCATTTCAAACAATAAGCCTAATAGATTTTCAAATAAACCCACATTATTTGGATGCTAATCCGGAAGGACATGCCGGAGAAACCAGAGAACAAAGAATAGAAGAATTTATAACAGCTAATAAAAATACTTATGTAGTAGGCTTGCGGGAAGGTACAATGCTTCAAATCGATGACAATTCCATTATTTTGCTGGGAAACAAAAATGCACGCATATTCAAATACGGAAAAAAACCGGAAGAAATACCTCCGGAAACTAATTTAAAGAAGTTATTAACAATAAAATAAAATTGACATAAATCAGTTAATAAAATTAAAAAGGTGAATATTAATTTGGCTGTTTGAAAAAAAATGTTTTACTTTACGCCTTTGAAAAACGAGGTGGTGAAAAAATTTTATAAAATGAGAAAAAAATTATCGGGTTTAATCATTATTTTAACATCATTAACCCTTTGGAACATTGACTCTTACGCACAACAAGAGCCACAGTTCGACTTTTTCCCTTATGTCCATCTATTGACCAACCCTGGTTATACGGGAATGGGACAAGCCATTTGCGCAACCATGGACCACCGTCAACAATGGATGGGATTTGAAGGGAATCCCGTTACAACAGGCTTTGCAGTAAGCTCCTTTTTGGAAAATATAACCAGCGGAATAGGATTGACAGTAATTCAAGATAAATTGGGTTTTGAACAAAACTCTCATGTAAAGCTTAGTTACGCTTATCATATGAGCGTAGGAGACGGTATTTTGGGGGTAGGTGCGGCATTAGGAGTTAAGATAAAATCTTTACAGCCGGATAATTGGGAATCATACACCACCCTCGAAAACCAAAACCAAAATCCGTATGACGATCCGGCTATACCCCATGCTGGTAAAAAAACCGCCTTTGCTTCTTCTATAGGCGCTTTCTACCAAACCGACTACTTGTATGCCGGCTTGGGAGTTGACAACCTCATTCAATCAAAATTGAATTATGAAACCGGGAAAGAATACTTTTTAAAAAGGCACTACTATTTAACAGCAGGTTACTACTACACCTTACCGAACCCGATTTACGAAATAAAACCGTCGTTTTTCTTATCCAGCGACGGAGTAGTAAATCAATATACTTTAACAGCCTCATTAGTTTACAATAAATCATTGGTAGGTGGATTGGGATACCGGTTTGGAGAATCAGTAATCATACATGCAGGGTACCAATTCCCGTTTAATTTGACAGTAGCATTGGCATACGACCTTAATGTATCTAAAATAGCCAAATATAATAGCGGCTCTTTCGAAGTAGTGCTCAATTATTGTTTCAATGTTAGCACCAGCGGCGGAAGAGGCGCCTATAAAAGTGTTAGATTCTTATAAAAACAACATATTATGAAAGTAAAACATTTCACATTCATATTATCATTTTCGGTTGTCTTACTACTGAGCGGTTGTAATCCGTTTACCGGTGAGTTAACCGGAGTTATGGATAGGGAAATATGGTATGAACCACAGCCTTTCGGCATGGTCTTCATAAGACAGGGAAGCTACAACATGGGATTAAACGATCAGGATGTCCCAAACTCAATGACGGCTTTCCAAAAAACCGTTTCCGTAGCTCCGTTCTGGATGGACGAAACGGAAATAGAAAATAATGAATACCGACAATTTGTTTACTGGGTAAGAGATTCAATAGCCTTTAAACTATTGGGAGACCAATATGAAGAATATCTCATAACGGAAGATATGTACGGTAATGAATTGGATCCACCTTTCATCGACTGGTACCAAAAAATCAAATGGGATGATGCCGATCAACGAGAAATATTAGAAGAACTATACCTTCCGGAACATGAAAGATTTTATAGACGTCGTGTGATTGATACCAGAAAGTTAAACTTCGAATATTACTGGATAGACTTACATCAAGCAGGTAAAAAGTTTGAATTCGGCAGCGAAATCAGAAGGTCTTATAACTTTGAAACCGGAAAATACGAAGGTGAAGTTATCAATTATTCCAAAGAAAAAAGAGGTATTAGAGAACCGGTAAAAGACCGAGCCTCATATATTATGCACGACATAATCAATGTTTATCCGGATACTTTGTGCTGGATGAGCGATTTTACTTACTCTTACAACGAACCAATGGCCAAAATGTACTTTTGGCATCCGGCATTTGACCATTATCCCGTAGTAGGAGTAAGTTGGAGACAAGCCCGTGCTTTCTCTATCTGGAGAACCCAACTTAAAAACGGATTTTTAAGAGAAAACGGAGAAACATTCGTACAAGATTACCGATTGCCAACAGAAAGCGAATGGGAATATGCCGCAAGAGGCGGATTAAAAGGAAGTATGTATCCGTGGGGAGGATATTATGCTACCAATTATCACGGATGTTACATCGCGAATTTCAAACCGATGCGCGGTAATTATACCGCAGACGGTTCCATTTACCCGATTATTGTGGCTCACAATGATCCTAACGAATGGGGCTTGTACGACATGGGAGGCAATGTTGCGGAATGGACATCCAATGCCTTTGACGAAATTGCCTATCAATATACGGACGACTTGAATCCCGACTATGAATATGAAGCATTGCCCAATGACCCGCCCGAAAAGAAAAGAAAAGTGGTAAGAGGCGGCTCTTGGAAAGATGTAGCTTATTACATGCAATGCGGTGTTCGTACTTATGAATACCAAGACAGTGCCAAGTCGTATATCGGATTTAGAAATGTAAGATCCTATTTAGGACATGATTTCAATGATGCCGGAAGCGGATCGCAAATTTATTAATAATCATAAAAATGTTTAACCAAAAAAATTAAAGCTATGGGTTTCAGTGAATTTGTAAGAAGCGAAAAGTACCAAAATGTAATGAAATTCGTTTACGGTTGGGGTGCAACCGTAGTGTTAATTGGAGCATTGTTTAAAATCAATCACTGGCCGGGAGCAACTATCATGCTTATTGTCGGTCTGGGAACAGAAGGATTCATTTTCTTTATGTCGGCTTTTGAACCTTTGCACAAAGAATGGGATTGGAGTTTAGTTTATCCCGAATTGGCGGGAGGAGAAAGTGAAGGAGAAGAAGATGTCCATCACGGACATGCTACCAATGCCGTTGAAAGATTTGATGAAATGTTACAAGAAGCCGGTATTACACCGGAAGTATTTGAAAGATTAGGCGAAGGGTTGCAAAAGTTAAATGAAACAACTAGTAAATTGGCAGATATATCGGATGTAACAGTAGCAACCAATAATTATGTGGAAAACTTCGAAAAAGCATCCGAAACGGTAAAAGAATTTAGTGAAAAATATGCAGCATCTTCGGAAAAATTAAATTCAGCCGCAGAAGAATTATCCAATGCTTATGTATCGTCATCTCAAAATGTTACGGCATCAGCCTCTAAGGTTGCAGATGCATACGAAACCCTCGTTAATTCATTAAATGAAGAAATCGAGGTTAATAAACGTTCCAACCAACTTTATAGCGAAAATCTGGAAGCATTGAATAAAAATCTGGAAGCATTGAATAAAGTATATGAAGTACAGCTCCAAAAATCCAACGAATTTGTTGAAAATACTTCTAAAGTTTATGGAGACCTTGAAGAAATAGTTGTAAACTTAAGGTCAACAGTAGATGATACGAAACAATATAAAGAAGAAATTAGCAAGTTGAATGAAAACCTTGCAGCACTGAATACTATTTATGGCAACATGTTAAGTGCTATGAGCCTAAAAAATCAATAAGCTAAATTTTGTTTTCAGATTTAATAATTTTAGTAACTAATAAGTAAAAATAAAAGATATGTCAGCTGCAAATTGTCCAGAAACCGCGAGACAGAAGATGATAGGTATGATGTACCTTTTCTACACTGCAATGCTAGCTTTGAATGTATCCAAAGACATTCTGCATGCATTTGTAGTAGTGAACTCGGGGCTGGAAGCAACCAATATAAATTTTGAGAAAAAAAATTCTTTCATGTATGCGGCATTGGAAAATGCCAAAGCCAATGACCCACTCAAAGTAGCACCGTATTACGACGCCGCTCAAAAGGCCAAGAAGTACGCCGATGCAATGAAAGAATACATTCAAGAATTGAGAACCGAATTGTACGAACATTTGGGGGTACCTAAAGACTCTGCTGCTCATTGGACAGTGGAAAAATTGGAAAAGAAAGACGATTACGATACACCGACCCACTACTTTGTAGGAACCGGTGACAACGGAGGAAGAGGTCATAAAGCAACAGAATTGAAGAAAAAATTGGAGGATTATAGAAACAAGTTAATCAACTTGCTCAAAGATCCGAAAATTAAAATGGTCAATAAAGACTCAAGGATTAAGCAACTTGGAAATCTTGGGATTGATACGGATGATCCTAAAAAAGGTATTGAAAATCCGGAAGAAGCAACCTGGGAAAACAGTAAGTTCTACCACATGCCGGCAGCAGCAACCTTTACCGTACTATCCCAAATAGAAAACCAAGTAATCAATGCAGAAGCAACCATTGTTAACGAATTGTTAAGTAATATCGGTGCAACAGACTTTAAGTTTGACACCTTGGCTGCCAAGGTAGTTCCCAAGTCCAACTATGTAGTGGTAGGAGACAAATATGAAGCAGATTTGTTTGTTGCAGCCTTCAGCACAACAAGCAATCCAATAGTATTGATTGGAGAAGGATACGACACCGTAAAAGGACAACTTACCGGAAAAATAGATACGGTTCCGGTAGAAAGAGGTATCGGAAAATTAGTGATCCCGGCAACAAGTGTCGGTGTACATCACTATGCCGCAGTAATTCGAGTAAAAAATCCGAATACCGGGGAATATAAAGACTATCCTTTGATTACGGATGGAAAATTCGGAGCAGACTTTATTTGTGCCAAACCATCCGCCGTTATTTCTCCGACCAAAATGAATGTATTATATATCGGTGTTGACAACCCGATAAGCATTTCTGTATCCGGTTTTGCGGATAATCAAGTGTTTGCAAGAATTTCCCAGGGTTCTTTGAGAAAAGTAAAAGCAGGACAATACATTGCAAGAGTGAGGAAACCGGGCAAAGCATACATAAGTGTTTCGGTCAAGGACGACAAGGGAAATTCCCGCCCTATGGGAAAACAAGAGTTCAGAGTTAAAAGAGTACCGGATCCCGTACCAATGGTAGCCGGAAAAAAAGGTGGAAGCATCAAGAAAAGCGTATTGTTGAGCCAAGTGGGTATCAAAGCGGAATTGCCTAACTTCGACTTTGACTTGAAGTTTATTGTAAAGAGTTTTACGGTTTCTGCCACCATTGACGGTTTTGAAAGAAGTAAGAAATCTACTTCTTACAGATTTACTCCGGCACAATTGTCTTTGATAAAAAAGGTAAGACCAGGAGGAAAAGTGTACATCGAAAATGTGGTGGCTGTTGGTCCTGACGGAAAACCGAGAAAGCTGGGAACAATAGCTTTGAGAATCAAATAAAATCTAACTATTATGAAATTTATAGCATCATTCATTGTTACAACATTTGTTTTAATCGGCTTTTTGTTCAGTCCGCGACCCTTGCAAGCACAAAATGTGCTGGACGGAATATACCAACCTGAGCATGCTCCCGTTAGAAAACCCGTTCCCTACCCCTATTTGAGGGAAGCGGATGTTATGTGGAGCAAGCGTCTCATCAGGATGCTGGACTTAAGACAAAAGCTGAATTTACCGCTGTATTATCCCAAGGTACATTTTGGAGACAGGTACAGCCTTACGGATTTATTGATTTGGGGTGTTGAAAACGAAGGGATAACCGTTTACGACCCGGATGAAGGAGGCTTAAACGAACCGTTCTCCGTACCTATTTCATTGAAGCAAATAGACGAAAATTTGGGAGCTACCATTGATACCCAAATGGTAGAAGACCCGATGACCGGTGAAGTGACCATGAAAATCACTAAAAATGAAAGGAAGTCTTTTGAAGTTGAACGCTATTTGATGCGAGAAATCTGGTATTTTGACAAGCAAAGATCTATGTTACAAGTTCGCATTATAGGTCTTTGTCCTATCAGGCTTTATGAAAAGGAAGTAGAAGGAGATGATTTTGGCGATTCGGAAGGCGGAGAAAAGGATAAAATAATGAAACTTGTTTTCTGGGCTTATTATCCGTCATTCCGGAATATTTTTGCCAATCATGTTGTATTCAATACAATGAATGATGCAGAATACCGTACTTTCGAAGATATCTTCTCGATGAGGCGATTTAGCTCTCGTATTTATCGAGAAAGTAATGTTTACGAAAACAGAATTTTAGAAACTTATGTAAAAGGATGGGATGTTTTGTTGGAAGGTGAACGAATACAAGAATGGATAAGAAACTTTGAACATGATTTGTGGGAATACTAAAAAATTCCCGAAGGTTAAACAATACATTAACATTTGATTTTGGAGCCGTCTCAAAGGAGGCGGCTTTTTTTATGCCAATATCAAAAATATAGTATTTACCTTATGAATAGAAGGATTTTCCGTCTTTCTCCACTCCTCTACTTTTTTTGTTGAAATATATTCATTTTGTCCGGTAAGGTCAGTCGCGACGCATAACAGGGTATCCGGACTTAAAAATTTAATAAGTTGCTCAAAAAGCTTCATATTACGATAGGGAGTTTCAATAAAAATTTGAGTTTCGTTACGAACCCTGCTTATTCGCTCAATTTCCGGAATTTCTTTTCTTAACTGCTCGGCCTTATTGGAGAGATACCCTACAAAACGAAACCGCTGCCCATTTAATCCGGATGCTGCTAAAGCCAAAAAAACGGAGGAAGGCCCTATTAACGGTATAACTTTATAATTTAATCGATGAGCCATTTGTAGTACCTCGGCTCCGGGATCGGCAATTCCGGGCATTCCCGACTCGCTAATAATTCCTAGTAAATTATTTTGGACTAAAACATCTTGATAATACTTCCAATCCTCCTCCCTTGTATGCTTGTTTATTTCATAAAACTCGGTTTCATCGATAGGAAAAGAATCATCAATAACACTCCGTAAAAACCTCCTGGCACTCCTTATATTTTCGACAAAAAAAATCCTTATGTTTTTTACTATTTGCCTGTTAATATCGGGAAAGACACGACCATACTCCGAATCGGAAAGAGGTACGGGAATCAAGTAAATTTGTTTCATTCTTTTAGAAATTTATTCAACAAAAACAACTAAATTTGGTTAATTTTGCAAATGTATAAAAAACACCTATGCGAAAACTCGTTTTAATCATACTAATTCATTTTTCAGTCAGTTTTTCGCTTCTTTCCCAATCTGTTAACGAGTACATAAAATCCGAGTATATCATCAGTTTCGGTAAATTTATTTCCGGTTACAACTACAACCATGGCGACACCTTCCTGATAGGACATTACGGGAAAAATATGTCCCAATACAATGTTTTGATCGATTATGTCAAAAACAGAAAAATAAAAGGTCGGAAAATCGTTGTATTGAATTTAAAACGACTCAAACAAGTAGAAAAAATCAAGCCCCAGATTTTATTCGTAGCAAAAGATAAATGTAAAGAAATAAAAAGAATATACAGACATATCAGTGGCAAACACATCCTGATGGTTTCCGATTATTGTAAGAAAAATGAAAGTTTTATAATGTTGAACTTCCTCCCGCTATTGTATGTCAAATTACAAATAAATAAGGCCTTATTAGAAAGAGAAGGTTTCAAAGTGCCGAAAATTCTTACTGCATTTGCCGCAAAATATAAAAACGATTGGAAAGATTTGTTTGCTTTTACCGAAGATTCTCTGCAAAAAGAAAAGGAAACCGTTAAGCAACAAAAAGCCATATTGAAAAAACTGGAAACTTCTATAAAAGCACAGCAGAAAGAACTGGAAGAAAAGAAAAAAGAAATAAAAGCTAAAATTGCAGAAACCGATTCTTTGCAAAAAGAAATCACCCGAAAAGAAAAAACATTGGCAGACAAAGAACAGCAACTTAACACAATATTAAAAGAATTGGCACAAAAGCAAAGATTGCTTAAAGAAAAAGACAAAGAAGCCAAACTAAAACAAAAAATACTAAATGCCAAAATATCTGCAATAAACAAAATGGAAAAAGAACTTAAAACCAAAAGAGAAATACTGAAACAACAAACCGAAAAAATTAAAAAACAAAACGCGGAAATAAGCACATTTGCAGAAAAAGTACAAAAACAAAAGCTAATCAATTCATTTATTACCGTTTTATCTGTACTATTAGGAATATTTTTATTGTTCATTACTTACCACTACATACACAAGCGCAAAGCAAACAGACTACTGGCAGAACAAAACACCCAAATATTACAACAAAAAGAAGAAATACAAGCACAAGCCGACCAATTGGAAGAAAAAAACAAGCTATTGGAAGATATGAACGAGGAAATACAACAACAAGCCAACGAATTATTCGAAGCCAATCAAAAACTGACAACCCTTAATGAACAAATAAAGAAACAAAAAGAACATATAGAACATACTCATAACGAACTTAAAAGCAGTATTTATTATGCCGAAAGAATACAAAAAAGTATTTTGCCCAAAAAAGAAGTATTGAAAACACTAATAAAAGAATTTTTTGTTCTTTATTTACCTAAAGATATTGTTTCGGGAGATTTTTATTGGTGGATAAACATCCGACACAAATTGTATGTAGGAGTAGCTGACTGCACCGGTCACGGCGTTCCGGGTGCCTTTATGAGTATGTTGGGCGTCAGTTTGTTACATAATATTGTTAAAGAAAAACCCTATCAAACACCAGGAGAAATTTTAACACAACTAAGAAATAATGTAATCGAGGCATTATCCCAAACACAATACAACAAACAAAAAGACGGAATGGATATGGCATTAATAGCCATTGATAAAAAAAATAATATCATAGAATTTGCCGGTGCAAACAATCCTGCCTATATAATAACGGAAAAACCGCTAACCTGTATTTCCAACTGCGAAAAAATTAAAACTTTTGAAGATGAAAGATATCCCGGCAACATTCTTTTTGAACTCAAACCGGACAAAATGCCTATCGGTATTTACGATAAATTGGAGAACTTTACAACTATAACATTGGAATACAAAGAAAATATGAACATATACCTGTTTTCCGACGGATATGCCGACCAATTCGGAGGAGAAAAAGGAAAAAAATATAAATACAAGTCGTTAAAAAAACTACTTTTGTCAGTATCAACTTATAATTTGGAGCAACAAAAAGAAATCATCAGACAGGAATTTGAAAAATGGAAAGGTTCCAACGAACAAGTAGATGATGTAACAATCTTAGGTATCAGAACTTAACATGACAACACTCACAAAAATACTCATCGGCGTTTATGCAGTTTTGTTGTTGACATACCCATGTCATATCCATGCTATGGATTTTAACGAAATTGAGAAAAAAATAAAGCACCTACCCGACACTCAAAAAATAACCCGATACGAAGAAATTGCAACCCAATACCTCAGAATCGCTCCGGATACCTCGTACCTGCTATTAAACAAAGCATTAGAAATCGCACAAAAAAATCAATTAACCCGACACAAAGGTATTTTACTAAAAGAAATAGGAAACGCCCTATTTTACCAAAGCAAATTGGACGAAGCTTTTTCCTATTACCAAAAATCGCTAAATGTCTTCAAACAACTTAATGATCTCCAGAACGAAGCTAATGTACTCAAAAATATGGGTATTATCTACCAGTCAAAAGGAGACTTCAAAAAAGCTATTGAATATTATAAGCAATCACTGGCGAATTTTAATAAAATAAAAGATACGGCTGGACTCGCACTCACATACCTTGGACTGAGTGCTATCAACTTTAACATAGGCAATTATAGCAAAGCACTGGCCTATTCACAAAAATCGCTAAAATTATTCAAAGCTTTGAACGATTCTACCGGCATTGCCATGTGTTATGGAAATATCGGAAACATTCACGCCGACCAAGAAAACTACATACAAGCCTTGATGTACTATCAAAACGCTCTGAATGTGCTGGAAAACTTGGGAGACAAAATCGGAGTGGCCAAAACCTTATCCAACATGGGCTCTATATACAATGATATGCATCAATATACCAAGGCCATTCCTGAATTCGAAAAAGCCCTTGCCATATACAAAGAATTGAACAATTTGTATGGTATGGCCGAAGTATATTCCAATATGGGAAAAAGTTATGAAAAACTGGAAAAATACAACGAAGCCATCAAATATTATCAAGAATCATTGAAAATCCGGAAAAGTCTCAATGATAAAAACGGAATAATAGAATCGTTCAATTTTATATCGGACCTCTATCTTGCACAAAAAAGATATTACGAATCCTTAACCTATGCCGAAAAAGCACTTCAATATGCCAAAGAAATAGGCGCTATTCCCAGAGAAAAAGAAGTATATGAAAACATGTATAAAATTTACGAACAACTAGGTAACTATGAAAAAGCATTTCGTTATCACCTTTTGTACACAGCCACCAAAGATACACTGTTCAATCTGGAAAAAGTAAAAGCTCTCGACGAATTGGAAACCAAATACCAAGTGGAAAAAAAAGAACAAGAAATTGAAAAACAAAAAATCCTATTACAAAAAAAAGAAGCCGAGGCTGAAAAACAAAAGTTCAAACTAAATACATTGGTAAGCGGCGTTATTTTAATGATACTTTTGGTGTTGGTAATCTATAAAAACCTCAGACAAAAAAAACAATCCAACATCTTGCTGGCACGCCAAAAAGCAGAAATAGAAGCCATCCACAACGAACTAAAAAGCAGCATTATTTACGCTCAGCAAATACAAGCAGCCTCATTGGCCTCGA
>CAYMVE010000030.1:12752-18606 GCA_964393715.1 uncultured Bacteroidales bacterium
AAAGAACTGTTATCCGAATATTTTATCATTTTCAGACCCCGGGATGTAGTATCCGGAGATTTCTATTGGTGGCGTAAAGTAGGCAACAAAATTTTTATATCCGTTGCCGATTGTACCGGACACGGAGTACCGGGTGCCCTTATGAGTATGTTAGGACTCAGTTTGCTAAAAGAAGCCATCATCAACGAAAGCATTGAAAAACCCAAAGATATATTGGAATTTATGCGAACCGGCATCTTGGATATCTTTGCCCAACAGGAAAAATACAACACTCAAGACGGTATGGACATGGCAATCATTGCTATTGACATCCAATCCAACATAGTAGAATTTGCCGGTGCCAACAATCCTATCTTCCTAATCAGAACAAAAGGTAAAACATTGGAAGTAATAAACGATAAAGATTTACAACGAATAAAAAGAGAAGAATACGACAATTGCATCCTATATGAAGTAAAACCGGACAGAATGCCAATAGGCAAATACCACAACCTCAAAACATTTACACAGGTAACATTCTATGCAAATCCCGACGATATGATATACCTCATGTCAGATGGTTTTCAAGACCAATTTGGAAGTCCGGAAAACAAGAAATTTACTAAAAAACGATTAAAAAATCTTCTGGCTCAAATCTTTAACTTGCCCACCAAACGCCAACAAGACATCCTGAACCAAACTCTGGACGAATGGCAAAACGGATATGCACAAACCGATGATATTACCTTAATGGGAATTCGTACCCATGTCAAAAAAGGATAAAAATCCATCCTACAAACCGTCCAAATAATCGGCAATAATCCGAGGCAGAGGGAACAAGTATAACTCACTTTTAGAAACTAACCCCTTACAGGATTTCATATCAGCCTTTACTTTCCAAAAAACAACTTCCAACCTCTGATGCGTCAACTTATGCACCAAAGAAACATCTTTTTCTACTTTTCGCACTTTTACAACATCCTTGTCAAACAAACTCAGGAATTGTGTTTCACAAAAAGACTTACATTCCCCGGTAGTCTCAACCAACGGAAATTCGTACAGATTTTTCCAAATATCATTCCCCGTCCGTCGTTGTAAGATAAACTTTCCTTCGGCATTGTACACAAAAAAATAATTCAAAAAACGCACTTTACTTTTTATTCTGTTTTGTTTAACCGGAAAAGCACCGACTTCTCCGGAACGATACGCCTTGCACGAATGTTTAAATACACAAGTATCACAAAGAGGACGGGAAGGCGTACACACTAAAGCACCAAATTCCATAATAGCCTGATTGAACAGGCCCGGCCGCCGCTTATCCAATAATTCCAACGCCAATTGCCCAAAACGCTTTTTGCCTGCCGTAGTATTTATTGGCGTACCATCGGCAAAATAGCGGGACAATACCCTAAACACATTGCCATCCACCACAGGAACCGGCTCATTATAACAAAACGAAGCAATAGCAGCAGCAGTATATTCGCCCACACCTTTCAGACGCAAAAGCTTCTCGTAAGTATCGGGCATTCGGCCGCCATATACGGCCAACACTTGCCGAGCCGCACGGTGCAAATTTCTGGCCCGTGAATAATATCCCAATCCTTGCCACAATTTTAGCACCTCCTGTTCCGTAGCCGAAGCCAAAGCATGTACATCCGGAAATCTGTCGATAAACCGCCGATAATAGTCCAACCCCTGTGCAACCCTCGTTTGCTGCAATATAATTTCGGATATCCAAATCTTGTAAGGATCGGTAGTGTGTCGCCAAGGCAAATCGCGTTTATTTGCTTCGTACCATTCTATGAGCAAAGATACATCCATGGTGTATTACCCCGTTTTCTTTAAAATTTTATGGCAATAATTTCCACCTTCCGCTCGGCAGAAGCCTCCGGACTATAAACAGAATGCCGCACATCCGACAACTTATCGCTGACGGTTTTCTTAGCTTTGGCTTCTCCAAAAGCATTACGCTTTACTATCAATTGCCCATTGGTCATATACCGGGTCAGCAATCCATTCTTGTAAGAATACAAGTAATTGACAACCGACTGTATCCGTCGTTTGGAAAGATTGACATTGTATCGCGAATCATTCAAAGGACTGGCAAACCCTTTTATCGTAATTTCAATAGTATCGCCCTCGGCTAACAGATTCTCCAGCAAATCCATAAAATGCTCAAACTTGTTCATATTATAAATCACACTGTCTTCAAAGAAATCATCTATCTTTTCGGCTGCCGAATCTTTTACTGTAGCAGGCAATCCTCTGGTGTACTCTTTGACAAATATATCGCGCCTGTTCAAATAAGCACGGTAAGTAGTCAAATAATCTTTATCCGTGGTAGTATCCAACGAACGCGGCTCCGGCCGGTCATTGTCAAAATACAGTTTAATGGGAATCAGTTGTTTCAGTGCATTTTGCGTAACATATTTCCTGTTTTTCTCTATCAATTGTTTACGATTGGTTTTAAGCAGCATGGAAAAAATATCGTTGCAGCACATAAATTCTTTGGGATGCTCCGGCCGGTTGGATGAAAAATACGCAGCCTTGCTACTAATTGTAAAAAATGTTTCGTCATAAGAAGAATTTAACGGTTGTCCGGGATTCACCGGTTCCGTCCAATTACCCGGCACCCCGTACGACGAAAAAATATCAAATCCGCCCAAACTGCCGTGCCAACGCGAGCTAAAATACAAAGTAGAAGTCAAAGTATCGTAAAACGGACAAATATCATCCTCAATACTGTTTATCTTATCTCCGGCATTGGTCACATCATAAAACTCTCCATCCCTGATTTTGGCATACCATATATCGTACTTACCTTTACCACCTTCCCGGTTGGAAACAAAAAATAAATATTTTTCTCCTTTTATCTTGCACACAAAAGGCTGCGTACTACTGGATGCCGGCATATTGATGACCGACGGCAGTTTCTTAACCGAAGATTCGTCAAAACAATTATCATAATACTTGACTTTATAAATAGCACATCCCATACTGTCGCACAAGGTAAAATACAAATCGGAATCGGGAGCATAATAATAGAAGTTAGGTAAATGCCGGTCTTTTGCATTCATCTTGAACGAGGTTAGTTGCAATTGCCCCTTATTCATTTGCCACAAAGCCACTTTGAAATCTACGGAGTCGGTATCGTTGTACGGACGATAAGAGGTAAACATAAACAAACTATCGTTGATTTCCTGTGCCAAATAATCGCTATATGCCCGCAAATTTACGGGTGGAGGCATTCGTCTTATCTTCATGGTAGAATCGTAAAGAATGGCACCCTCTTGCATCAACCTCTCACACACTTGTTTCTCATACCGAGCTTTTTGTAAGAAAAAAGGTTCTCCGAAATCCTTAAATTTTCTGTAGAAACGTTTGTAATACTTGGAAGCCTTTTTGTAATCGCCACGATGTTTTTTGATTTCGGCTTCATAGAAATAAGCCAAAGGATATTTTTCTTTCTCGTATCGCAAAGTCTTTCGGTAATACTTGTCGGCCTTTTTGTAATTCCGGAGCATCCGGTAAGAATCCGCCAGGAAATAAGCCACTTCCGGATCTTCCGTGCGTTTATATACATCTTCCAAAATGTGAGCGGCAGTTACATAATCTCCGGCATGATAATATTCCTTAGCCAACAAAAACTTGGTTTTCAAACTTTGCCCCTGCACAGATAACATGAAACAACTCAAAAATATGGTAACCAGCCACTTCATTTCTTCCTTGTAAAAATATTAAAGTTACTCAAATCGCTTCCTTCAAACAAAAACGATAAGATGACCATTTTGGAATTCATCCGTTCTATGGTAGCGGTAAACTGCGAATTGTCGTACACCAAAACATTACGCAATCCCACCGCCAATTTCAGTTCAATAGCAAACTTGAAATACTCCAAAAAGAAATCCAACCCGCCTCCCACTTCATAATAAAAATCCGGTTTTACCAACCGTATCATGGGCCTCTCCTCCGGTTTTATCTGGTCTTTGGCTGCCAAATCATATTTGAAAGAGCCTCCGGCCAATAAATAAGCCCTGAAATTGTTCAGCCTGTCCGACTTATATTTCAACAATACCGGGAAGTCAATAAAAGTAGATTCAATCTTCATCAACACCGTAGATAAAGTGGTATCCGGATTTTTGACGACATACCGCAAATCCCTTTCTCCGAAAATCAGCCCCGGCAACAATCTTACCGACAACTTATCAAAAATATTGTAATTCATTACAATATTGATGTTAAATCCGGGCAACCGGTAATTTTCCACGGCAAACACACTATCGTTGGTATAAATGGTCTGGGAAGGTCTTATGGTAAAATCCATGGTGTTGAGCCCCAACGACATCCCGAAATGCATATACTGCTTATCATACTTCGGTAAGTTTTGCGGTTGGTAAGTCTGTGAATACAACCTTGTAACAATAAGCAACAATAATATAAATAAAAACCTTCGACGCATGTGCTTTTATCAAACTTGCAAAAATAGTATTAATTTAACGGAAATTTCAAAAAATATTGCTTAATCAAAATGGGAAAGGTTCCATAAAACAGCACCATTTCATTCTTATTCTCACCTTTTTGTACCTCACCTCACGATACAACAAAAGCAATACTCACAAGAGCCTACCCACCTATTCGTCTCATAAAGACAAGGCTAATTTATTTTCATGGCTTTTTGTGTTTCCGTTTCGCCGTTATTAAACTCAAATTGGAAAAGATATTCTCCGTTCGGCGCATTTCCCAAATTGAGGGAACCTTCATCGACATTGAGTTGTCCGGTTTCCTGTATTTTATCTCCATTCATGTCGAATATTTTTATAGTATATCGCAACGAGTCGTTATAACCGGAAATCTTATAAGTAACCTTTTTGGCAAAAGGATTGGGAAACAATGTAATTTTATTCTTTTTATTATCTAACGAGCTTGCAAATTTAAACTTTCTAGGTGGGTGATAGGACACTATCGGAGGAGCAACACAACGGTTGGTTCTGGCTGTAAAAGGCCGTGTAGCTGTAAATCCCGGTAGCAAATCTATTGCTCCGGCTACGAATTCCAGATCGTCGTTTTTTGGATAAGCGTAGGTACAAGTACCGGGCTTCGGGGATATAATTTTTCCGTGATCGGTACGACTTTTACGGAATTTATGACATACATATTCGATATCATTATTATGTTCGTAATAATCGGATACTTGAAAATCGTAATACATCTTTTTGTAAAATTTAAAATAGGATTGCCACGCTTCGGTTTTATCTTCCCCCTCAATTCCCTGAAGGTTATCCCAAAAGTCAAAAGAAAAGTCATTGTATATAATTTTATAATTTCCATCTTCATCATAATAGTCGTAAGCAAACAAGATTTGTTCTTTAGTTTCGTGCTCAAAAAAATCATTGGCTTGATTTACCAAAGATACCCATTCCGAAGAGGCACCTTCCGGTGCCTCAGATATCCAAGTCTCCACTACCACGCAAACATCATCCTCTCGCGGAATATCATGAGATAGTACCAATTGGGTCATAATACCATTTAAATAAACATAAAAACAGCTTTCGCAATAAAATTGAGGAAACGAAAAATGAACAATATGACTCCTCTCATAATCATTTATAACAGATTTTCCACTGCTCCTTTTTTTATAATAAAAATGGGTTACACGTGTGGCAATTTTAAAAAATTGAAAAGGAATAGAGTACATGGAACAATTATCAGAAGGAACAGGATAAAATACTTGATAAACAATCGGTATATCGCTCTCATTTATACACATGGGACACTCCAAACGATAATCGACATTCAGCCATTTTTCGTTTTGATCAGCAATTACCACAACTTGGGCTGTTGCTTCGGCACTGGCAGCATGAGTTTCGGAATAAGC
>CAYMVE010000031.1:0-18227 GCA_964393715.1 uncultured Bacteroidales bacterium
CTCTGCCGGCAACAGTAAGTCGTGCCAAAAATCAAATGTAATTTTATTGTTTAACATTAAAAAATCAATGAAAAATGAAACGAATTATTTTGATGGGCATTGCCATTATGGTTATCTTTGCCAGTAGTTGTAAGAAAGAGGAAGTGGATACCCCAAAAGCAGTAAATAATGTAAAACAGCTTAATAAGAGGACGGTTATTGTTTTGGAAAAAGATATGATGCCGTTAATTAATTCTGTGAAGAAACTAAATAAAGTACTTTTGGAAGATTCGGCCCTTACACACAAATTAGTTACGGGGAAAATATCGGAAGATGAAGCTTTTGAAAAATTGTCTCCGGAATCACAGGAAATCGTTTTAAATGAGACGGAAAATATATTTGAGTGGAAAAGTTATATTGTTGAGAAGTATAAGATATCTGACATTCGTAAAGATATCAATTGGGAAGCATCCCTTACAAAATCTATGATTAGTCAATTACAAAAAGATTTTCCTGTTGATTACTCGTGTAAGACCAATAATAAATGTGAGGATGAGTATAATCATGCTGTTGCAAGGGCTGGCCCGAATTGTTATTGGAAACTACTGGTTGTGCAGCATTAGCTCCTTCCATTTTAGGGGCTCTTGCTTGTGAAGCAGCGGCAGCATGGCTTTGGCAAGAAGCAATGGATCAAGCTCGAGAAGATTATTACAATTGCATAGGCCATCATTAAAAAATGTAATAAAATGAAGAATATTAAAGTAAAAGGATTATTTTATATTATTGGATCCATCATTTTGTTTATTTTAGATTATCATTGGAATGACAAATTATCCGCCCTATCTTTTGTAAGCGGAATGTTAATGTACAAAGGTAGTGAAATGGTAGGTCCTAAGGCAAGCAAGCAGCAGCAGAAACTTATTTATGTGTTTTTTAGCATATTGGTTGTTGCTTTGTTATTGTGGGGATATTTCTCTCGTCCTTTTTGAAAATAGATAAAGTGAAAAAGAAACAAGGGTAGCCCAAGCAAACAGGATACCCTTGTTATTAACAGATAAAATTCTTTACATTATCCACAACTACGGAGGTGGCGGCCCGATAAATTTCAGACATGGATTAAGGCCAACAAAGCATCCTTCGGCAACTACAACTTTTAGCCTGAGCTGTTCGGTATGAGGTGTTATTTCAAATTGCGTAAGATTGCTTTTCCACCATTTTTTGTAGCAGTCGATTCCTTGGGTTTTTAAGAAGTTGTCGGATTTGCGATAGTGTTGCTCATAAAATACGCGAAACGGTACCATCTTGTATTTTTCTCTGACGGCATATTGTCCCGGATACAGATAGAGCCGTACAATACCGTTCGAATCCGTTTGAACCGGAATGGTATCTTTGCCGGTAAGATTGATAAGAACAAATGAGTCGATTTCCGGCTGATAGCGGTTGCGTAGTTGTTCCGGGTTAGGAGCCATTCCTCCGCAATGTGGACGATAATGTAAGACTTTCATTTGCCAATTCCATTGGTCGGTGTCCGGATAAAAATAGTGCTGTGCATGAAGATGAAAACTCCCCCAAATGGAAAGCATAACGATTAAAAATTGCTGTTTTTTCATTTTGTGGAAAAATCTATTCGATTAAAAATTTTTGAAAATCAATTATTATGCCACGCAAATGACTTTTTGTCACTTGGTACTTTTTTTGTAAAAGATGGGCCAAAAACAATAGCGTTATGAAACAAGGAAAAATAGGAGTAACCGGCGAAAACATATTTCCGATTATCAAGCAGTTTTTGTATTCGGACAACGAAATATTTTTGCGAGAACTGGTTTCCAATGCCGTAGATGCTACACAAAAATTAAAGGTACTGGCTCGAAAAGGAGATTTCAAAGGCGAACTGGGAGATTTAACAATATGGGTTAAAGTGGATAAAAAGAACCGAACCCTTACAGTGTCGGACCGCGGAATTGGAATGACCGAAGAAGAGGTAAACAAATACATCAACGAAATAGCCTTTTCGAGTGCCGAAGAATTTTTGGAAAAATACAAAGACAGTGCGGCCAATCTCATCGGCCATTTCGGACTGGGTTTTTATTCGGCATTTATGGTGTCCGACAAGGTTGAAATAATTACCAAGTCTTATAAGGAAAATGCCGAAGCTGTACATTGGGAATGTGACGGCTCTCCGGAATACAAAATGAACAAAGCCGACAAAAAGGATAGAGGAACCGATATAATATTGCATATTGACCAGGAAAACGAAGAGTATCTGGATGAACACAGAATCGAAGAGCTTCTGAAAAAATATTGCAGGTTTATGCCCGTGTCTATTGCTTTCGGCTACGAAAAAGAATGGAAAGACGGCAAAGAGGTTGTTACCGACAAACCGCATATCATCAATAATGTAGAACCTATTTGGACCAAGAATCCTTCGGGATTGAAAGACGAAGACTACCTGAATTTTTACAGGGAATTGTACCCGGCAAATGAAGATCCTTTGTTTTGGATTCATCTGAATGTAGATTATCCGTTTACGCTAACGGGCGTATTATATTTCCCCAAAATCAGAAGCAACATAGAAATTCAAAAAAACAAAATACAACTCTATTCTAATCAGGTATTTGTAACGGATTCGGTAGAAAACATTGTTCCGGATTTCTTAACATTGTTACACGGAGTAATCGACTCGCCCGACATCCCGCTGAATGTATCGCGCAGCTACTTGCAAGCCGACCAAAATGTCAGAAAAATATCATCCCATATTACCAAAAAAGTAGCAGACAAACTGCAAGAAATTTTCAACAAAGACAGAAAGAAATTCGAAGAAAAATGGGATGATTTGAAATTGTTCATCTATTACGGCATGATGACAGACGATAAATTTTATGAAAAAGCGCTGAAATTCGCTTTGTTTAAAAATGTGGACGCCAAATATTTTACGCTGGAAGAATATAAAGAATTGATAAAAGATACCCAAAGAGACAAAAACAACAATTGGGTATTTCTGTATGCGACCGACAAGGAGCAACAATATGCATTTATAGAAGCAGCTAAAAACAAAGGATACGATGTGCTGTTGCTGGACGGTCAGCTGGATGTGCATTTTATCAATCATCTGGAACAAAAAGAATCGGGCTATAAATTTACACGGGTAGATGCTGACATCGTGGACAATTTGATAGAAAAAGACGAAAACAAAGAAGCCCAACTGGATGATAAAGAACGAGACCATTTGATTGAATTGTTCAAAGCACCGCTCGAAGAAGAGCAGGCTCATTATCTGGTTACATTCGTAAACGGAAACGAAAACGAGTTGCCGGTAACCATTGTTCAGTCGGAGTTTTTCAGACGTATGAAGGACATGTCAAAACTAACCGGCACACAGGGTTTTTACGGAGATTTGCCGGATTCCTATACTATGGTGGTAAATATGAACCACAAGCTAATTCAAAAAGTAAAAGAAGAATTTGAAAAAAAGGTAATGCCGGAAATAAATCCTATCATTTTGGAGCTCGAAAAAACGGAAAAGGAATATGAAAAATTGGACAAAAAAGGAGATAAACTAACCGAAGAAGAAAAGAAAAGGAAAGCCGAATTGGAAAAAACGATAGAATCCCAAAAGAAAGAAGTAAAAAATAAAATAAACGAATTTGGCAAACAAAACAAAATAATTTCGGAAGTTACCGATTTGGCATTGTTGAGTTTGGGATTGTTAAAAGGCGAAAAACTTAATAATTTTATAAAACGAAGTGTGGAACTGATAGGTTAAAAAACCAAAGCCCCGCAATTTTTCGTGCGGGGTTTTTTATTATTTCCCTTTCCCTTTAATGATTATAAGGACAGTATAAATCAGTATCTTAAAATCGGCAAACAATGACATGTTTTCCAAATACACCATATCGTATTTGAGGCGTTCTATCATTTCGTCCACATTAGAAGCATAGCCGAATTTGACTTGTCCCCAAGAGGTAATACCGGGTCTTACTTTGTGCAAGTGTACATAATAAGGAGCTTTCTTCACTATTTGGTCTATGAAAAATTGCCGCTCGGGTCTGGGACCTACCAAGGACATATCCCCCTTGATAACATTCCAAAAATTGGGAATTTCGTCCATCCTGGTTTTTCGCAGGAATTTTCCTATCGGAGTAATCCGCTTGTCATTTTCTTTGGCTAATGCCGGACCGTTTTTTTCGGCATCGGTGTACATCGTACGGAACTTATAAATCATAAACGGTTTTCCGTAACGGCCAATCCGTTCTTGCTTAAAAAATACCGGTCCCTTGGAAGTCAGTTTGATAGCCAGTCCTATAACAAGAAATAGCGGAGAGGATACTGCCAAAGCGGTTATAGCTATTGTGATGTCCAACACCCTTTTGATGTTTGCTTGCCATTCGGGCATTATTTCTTTGGAAATTACAATAAAGGGTTCACCGTATAACGACGACATTTTTGCTTTCCCGGTAAGCACATCGTACATGGAAGGAATTATTTTTATATTCACATCTGTGATGCTCAAAATATTCAAAATTTGCTCTATCTTGTCATGTTCCGTAGTTTCAATGGCTATGATCACATCTTCCACCTTATATTCATTGATTATTTCCCGCAAATTGTCAAGATTGCCTAACGCCGGTAAATAATCTTCAAGAAGATGATCGTTATTCTTATTAACTTTAACAAAACCGAGAAAATTGAATCCTGCCGATTTTTGGGCGTTTTTCAACTTTTGAAACAAGTCCAAAGCTCTTTTATTGCTCCCGATGATAATCGTATTGAATCCCAACAAGCGATTTTTTATCTTGTAACTCGTAATTGAGGTAATGATAAATTTGGGAATATAAGTAAGCAAGAATTGTAACAGAAAAAGCACCACATAGGAGTCGTAATAATTTTTGTAACTGACAACTTCATCATCCAATATCAAAAGGAAAAAAATGAAAGTCACTCCCAATATGGTTATGAAAAATGTTTGCCAAAGTTCTTGGAGGCGGGAACGTCTGTACACTTCTTTGTAAGAACCGGCTATATAGTGTACTACAAACCAAAAAAGCGGAATAATTACAAGAGCCACATAAAACTTGGTGCCGAAATTAAGGGGAATTTCATACCCGTACTTTTGAGTTTCAATAATTATCTTTCTGTACGAATAAAACAATGTCCAGGCAATTGCAGAACCCAGTATATCGAAAAAGATGTATATAAGCCGCTGTCGTTGGTACTTGTTTTTCTCCATCGTTTTACTGGTTGTAAATTACTGTAACATTATCTATGCTTATAAATCCGGACGAAATGGTATCCGGTTTTTCCGCCCCTATGTATAATTTGAATTTGTAGGCATTGGCATTCGCGTTTACATAACTGGTCAGATCCATATAAATACGATTGTAGCCATCGGGGTGAGGATTAACAATCACCAGCGGATCTATAATAACTTGGTTGGATTTGTAAGTAAAAAGTCCCACTTCAAATTCCATATTATTTTTATAATCAAGCTCGGCATAAATTTTTCTTCCGTCTGTGGGGAAATAAAAATCATCCACCGTAACACACTGGAATTTAGGCCTTTCCACCGTAAGGTAGACATTGCCGGTATAATTGCCGGCACCTATGGACGAGTCAGGCTCCACTACCAAAATTGTATCGCTTCGGGTTGTCTTTTCAAACTTGTAGCCCTGTATGATTCCCGGGAAATGTTCCGTCCACATAAAAAGATGGTCCTTGTACTTAAAAACGGGAGTAATTTCATAAGTATTTACCGGCGTAAAAACCGTATCGAACTCATAATAATCAAAAAAAGGATAAATATCACGAGTTGCTGCTATTCCGTTTACTTTAATGCCCGGCATAATTACCACATTGGTATTCCCGCTGGCAATGACGGGAAAAAATGCCGGAAGCTCAAAAGTGCCAACTCTATCTCCGTTTACGGTAACCCATACATCCGTAATATTATGAAGCTGGGGATAAGACGATCCGATTTCCACCCTCACGGAATCTATTTTGAAATAAACAGGAAGTTTTTCGTCCGGATTTATCAAATTACAAGCGGAAAACAAGTAAGAAAGCAATAATATGAACCCAATATTTTTCAAAACATATTTTTTCACAAGTAGCCGATTATTAGAAGTTAAAACGGAAAAGAGAAAAAAATATTTTCTTTTCATAAGATTAAAGCCGATTTTTGAATTTGGCTATCAATTTCTTCCGCCACTTTCAATGCCCTGAATCCGTCTTCTATGGTCACTGGTGGATCCGAATCTTTTTCCACAGCCAAACAAAATTCTCGTAATTCGTCCCTTATAGCGTTATTATTTTTTACATCGGGCTTCATATAATAAATTTGTTTTTTTCCTTTCGGAGTATCTATGTAAATTCCGAACGGATCGGCTTCCGATTCCACATCTTTCATTTTTATAACTTCTACTTTTTTGTCCAAAAAATCCATCGATAAATAAGCATTCTTCTGAAAAAGACGCATTTTTCTCATCTTTTTCAGCGAGATACGACTTGAGGTAATATTGGCTACCGCACCGTTGTCAAATTCAATTCTTGCATTGGCTATGTCAATGGTATCACTTACAATGGCAACACCACTGGCACTTATTTTCTTTATCCCACTATTGAGAATATTCAAAACAATGTCAATATCATGAATCATCAGGTCGTAAACCACCGACACATCGGTACCTCTGGGGTTAAATTGAGCCAAACGGTGTATTTCTATAAATTTCGGATGATCAATGTATTGTTTGGCCATCAAAAAAGCCGGGTTAAAGCGTTCTACATGTCCCACTTGCACCTTTACACCAGCTTCGTAAGATAATTTTACCAGGTCTTCGGCTTCCCTTACGGAAGAAGCAACCGGCTTTTCTATAAACAGGTGTTTTTGTTTTTTTATGGCTTTCTTGGCAATTTCATAGTGCGTGGTAGTAGGTGTAACTATATCGATTGCATCGCATTGGTCAATCAGATTTTCCGGGGTCTCAAAATTTTTGACTCCGAATTCTTTTTCTACCTGCTTTGCATTTTCTCTGTCTATATCGTAAAAACCAATTAGGTTGGCTTCTTCAATATCTTTAAGGAGCTTCAGGTGTATTTTGCCTAAATGTCCGGCTCCTATGAGTCCGATTTTTAACATTATGGGTACATTGCTTGGTTTACAACTCACAAAGTTAGGAAAAATAAGTGTATCAACGCTTTATAAAGGGTGTTTTATTTAATAATCCGGATCCTATTCTCGCGAATAAGTTGCCTTGACAGAATCGATTAAACCCTCACCGTCATTAGCCACATATTCCCAAGAAATGGTTTTGAGATTGGAAGAAATCCTGCCGGAACCTTTTATTTCAAAACCGTCCAGATTTTGCAATGGCAAGTCAATGGTATAGTCGTCGTTTACTCTGGCATAAGCTTGTTTGCCGTACCCCAAATTGTAAAAATTGTCGATAAGCATTTTGGACGAATCAGTCTGATGTTTCAATATTTCAACCGTATAATACGATTTGGTACTTTTAAAGTTTTGACTCTGCTCGTTTACTTTCCAATAATCCACCAATTTGGTTCGTAAAGAAACATTCGGATCGTTGTCGTTGTCATCAGTAGAACAAGAATAAATTGACAATAAAATCCCCACAAGAAATAAAAGCTTTTTCATAATTTATCGTTTTTTCAAAAAAACAGCAAAATCCTTGCCAAGTTACATATTTTTGGTAGATTCAACTATCAAATACAACATTTCCATTTACAAGTTTATAAAATAATTTAAAAGGCATCTGAAAGTTTAGATTTTTTCTAGGTCTTCTATTTATTTTTCTTTCTTTGTATTTCATTGATATTCTGTGTTGTTTGTTCATTTATATTTTGGGCACGACTTACCGTTGCCGGCAGAGTAAGTCGCACGCCACAGCGACGCTGTATATTGTAAGTTTTGTAGCGAAAATGAATGACTGTAAACAACAGTAGCAACAGGAAAAGAATGAAAAGAAACGGATAACACACACACTGGGTCGATTATCGAATGTGAACAAACGACAACCCCTAAACACCAACAACATGTGTTTTTTATGTTTTTTTCACGCTGCTTTTCCGTCCATTTCTTGACAGTCCCCCCAACGCAGTCTATTCCGCTATTTTCAACCTCCATTATTGCACGACACATTTGCCTCAATCCCTATTCTTATGTTTCAGGAGTTTTTGTGTAAATTTGCTTTTTTCAATTCTGGAAAACCCGTATAATATGAAGTTGAAATATTGGATGTGGACTTTTTTGGCACTTCTTTTTGCCATCCTGGCTTTTACCGGTTATTTATTTTACAAACATGTATTCCGGCCGGTAGATACGTCATATCCGGTTACAGTTTATATTCCTACCGGAGCCACTATAGAAGGTGTTTGCGACACACTTAGCCGGTACGGGCTGGTAAAACATCCGAAATTGTTTTATTGGCTTGCCGACAGGAAAAATTACAGCCACAAGGTAAAACCCGGGCGTTATGTGTTTACAAAGCCCGTATCACTGAATAATCTGATCAATATTTTGCGTTCGGGAAATCAATCACCGGTACAAGTCAGGTTCAACTCGGGAATCCGGAGCATTGAAAGGCTGGCTGTGGTACTTACACACAATTTGGAAACGGATGCTACAGAAGTAGAAACATTATTAAAAGACAGGGCGTTTCTCAAAAAACTGGGATTTGACAAAACTACCGTTTTAGCCATGTTTATACCCAATACTTACCAAGTTTATTGGAACATAAGTGCCGAAAACCTTTTGTTAAGAATGAAAAGAGAATATGACCGTTTTTGGCAAGCTGGTCGGGATGAAAAAGCCCGAAAAATAGGACTTAGCAGAATACAAGTAAGCACTTTGGCATCCATTGTTTGTAAAGAAACGCTCAAAAATGACGAAAAACCTGTCATCGCGGGCGTTTACCTGAATCGCCTAAAAATAGGAATGCCGTTACAAGCCGACCCCACGGTAATTTATGCCAACCAAGCATGGTCAGCCAAACGGGTTACCTCCCGAATGCTCCAAGTGGATTCTCCCTATAACACCTATAAACACAAGGGCTTGCCTCCCGGACCGATTTGCATACCGGACATGGCCAGTATCGACGCAGTACTGAATTACCAAAAACATAATTTTTTGTATTTTTGTGCAAGAGAAGACTTCTCGGGATACCATAATTTTGCGAATACTTTATCACAACATTTGAAAAATGCACGCAGGTACCAGAGAGCCTTAAACAGATTACGAATTTATAAATAAGCGGAGGTAAAATTATGAAAAATGCATTTCACTCTTACGACATTAGAGGAATATACGGAAAAGATTTTAACGCTGAAGATGCTTATAAAATTGGATTTTTCTTGCCGGAACTTTTATCGGCGGACAAAGTGTTGGTAGGTCGTGATGTCAGAAGTTCGTCCGAAGAAATTTTCGAAGCGCTGAGTCAGGGAATAACCGATGCAGGAGCAGATGTGTACGAAATAGGACTAGCTACTACACCAATGGTGTACTGGCTTACTGCCAAATACGGATTTGAGGCTTCGGTACAAATTACCGCTTCGCACAATCCGAAAGAATATAACGGCATGAAGATTTCACGCAAAAACGCTTTGCCGGTAGGGTTCGATACCGGACTGAATCAATTGCTGGAAATGGCTACTACCCGGAATGTGCATCCTGCCACAACCAAAGGAAAGATAATCAATTTTGACAAGAAGGAGGAATATGTCGATTTCCTAAAAACTTATTTACCGGACTTGTCAGGTATGACTATTAGCATAGACGGATCAAACGGAATGGCTTATCTGGTATTGGAAAAACTGCTGACTCCCTACCAATCCAACATCAACTATTTATTCGAAATACCGAACGGCACCTTCCCCAATCATGATCCGAATCCGTTGAAACCGGAAAATGTTAAATGGTTGTCGGATAAAGTAGTAAAAACGAAATCGGATATCGGTATTATTTTTGACGGAGACGCCGACAGGGTTATGTTTACCGATGAAAAGGGACGGTTTATTTCGCCGGATTTAATGATTGCCCTCATGGGACATTATTTTATGCGAAACAGCAAAACCGGTGCAGTAAAAGTTCTGCAAGATATAAGAACCTCAAAAGCAGTCGGAGAATATCTTAGCAAACATTGGCCACAAATAGAAATGCATATCTGGAAAGTAGGACGTGCTCACGCAGCACTGAAATTACGAGAAATAGACGGACTGTGGGGCGGGGAATTAGCCGGACATTACTATTTCAAAGATTTTTATTATTCCGATTCGGGAATTTTGGCCTCATTAATTATACTGGATATCGTTACCCGGATGAAAAAAGAAGGCCTCAAATTGAGCGATGCAATAGACGAAATTACCACCTACGAAAACTCCGGAGAAATCAATTTCAAACTGGAACATAAAAAAGAAGCGATAGAAGCGGTTGTTCAGCATTTTACCCGAATGCAAGCACCCGAAAAAGTTTATGATTTTGACGGATACCGAATAGAATACCAAGATTGGTGGTTCAACATAAGACCTTCCAACACCGAACCGTATTTGAGATTGCTGGTAGAAGCCGTTTCCAAAGAATTGCTTGAAGAAAAAGTAAACGAAATAAAAGCCATTGTAGAACGGTATGATTAAAGTGGGGGTTTTATCGGACACTCACGGAATATTACCCAAACCGGTATTGGACTTTCTAAAAGATTGTGACGAAATCTGGCATGCCGGCGATGTGGGCGACTATGCCGTAATAAAACAGTTAAACGGTACCGGTGCCGTGATAAGAGCGGTATATGGCAATATAGACGGACAAGATGTCAGAAGCAGGTTGCCGGAAGTAGAGACTTTCGAGACGGAAGGTATAAACGTTGTGTTGATGCATATAGGTGGAACCCCCTCACGCTATTCTCCCAAAGCCTTAAACCTGATTAAAAAATATCATCCCGGAATTTTCGTTTGTGGACATTCGCATATTCTAAAAGTACAATTCGATTCCAAACATAACCTTCTCTATATCAACCCCGGTGCTGCCGGTAGAAACGGTTTCCACAAAAATATTACAGCCGTAAGGTTTGTGATAGAAGGCGGGAAAGCCAAAGATATGGAAGTACTGGATGTGAAACGGTGAAAAGACAAGAAGAAATATTGTAATTGATAGTCGAAACCGCTCCATTATTCTTTTTTCCGTAAAATGTTTTGATATTAAAAAAAGTATTATCTTTGCAACGCTCATTTTGAAAATGATTCCGGGCCCGTAGCTCAGTTGGTTAGAGCACCTGACTCATAATCAGGGGGTCCTAGGTTCGAGCCCTAGCGGGCCCACAAAAAGGAGGCGGCGGATAGTGTCGCCTTTTTTTGTTTAAGGCTTTTCTCCTTTATTACATTCCCAATCCGTTATTTGCAGTAGATTTGTAAAAAATATCGATCGTATGAAATACTACATAGTTTCCGGCGAACCCTCCGGAGATTTACATGGTGCGGAATTATTAAAAAACATAAAACAAATCGACAAAAACGCTGAATTTAGAGGTTGGGGAGGAGATTTGATGAAACAAGAAGGCATGACCTTGACAAAACATATCAGAGATTTGGCCTTTATGGGGTTTGTAGAAGTGGTAAAAAACCTGAAAACCATCAAAAAGAATTTCGGCTCAATCCAAAAAGATATCGTGGCATACGCACCGGATGCCGTAATTTTAATCGACTACCCGGGGTTCAACTTACGGTTGGCCAAGTTTCTCAAAGCAAAAGGCTTTACCGTACTATATTACATTGCACCGCAAGCGTGGGCATGGAAAAAAAACAGAGTAAAAACCCTCAAAAAATACATAGACAGGCTGTTCGTGATATTACCGTTCGAAAAGGATTTTTTTTCGTCTTTCGATATACCCGTTACCTACGAAGGTCATCCGCTAAAAGAAATTATCGGCAACTTTCAAAAAAAATACACCACACAACAACAAGAACAATTCAGAGCCTCATTAGGATGCCGGCCAGATTGCAAAATAGTAGCCTTGTTACCCGGAAGCAGATTACAAGAAATAGAAAAAAAATTACCGGTTATGTTATCGGTTACCCGCTATTTTCCGGAATATCAATTTGTGGTAGCGGCTTCTCCCACCATTGACCTGCACCTATACCGGCAATGGGTCCAAAAATACGATAATATAAAACTGGTAACCAACCGGACCTACGAACTACTGACCAATGCCTACGCCGCCCTCGTAACATCCGGAACCGCAACATTGGAAACAGCCCTGTTCAATGTGCCTCAAATAGTGTGTTACAAATCGGGGAACCTATCTTATCAAATAGCCAAACGCATTATCAAAGTCCGGTATATTTCACTCGTCAATCTTATCAACAACAAACTTACTGTGAAAGAAATGATACAAAACGACTGTGAACCAGCCCCTTTATTGTCCGAACTCAAACAATTACTGGAAAATCCGCATTACAGAAAAGACATATTGGCCGGATACAAACAATTACAGCAGCAACTCGGAGAAACCGACATCGTAAAAAGAATTGCCAGTCAAATGGTTATTCTGGCCAAACATTAATTGAAGAGGTCAGGCATCTGTTATCGAACATATTATTCAAAGGACTGCGGATACTATCGGGATAAGTATTCAAAAAAATGTTTGACCTCTTCCAATTCCGTTATATTTTCTTTCAGGATAGCGGCTTTGGTTTCCTTTTCCGGAAGCAAACGCATATTAAATCGTTGGATGGCTTTCAAGATTTTTTCAAATTCCGGAGACTGGTAAAATTCTCCGTTTTCAATAAAAACAATCTTCAAAAACGCATTTTTAAACACCAACTTCTCCATGCCATAACGCACGGCTATTTGTTTGATTCGTATCAAATCGAACAAGATACCGGCCGATTCGGGTATTTTTCCAAAACGATCTTCCAAACGCTTTTGAAATTTTGCTATATCCGCTTCGGTTTTCAGACGATTGAGTTCATAATAAAGTTTAATCCTTTCCGAATCGTTTTCGATATAATCGGAAGGAAGCATAGCCGGTAAATCGGTTTCTATCTTGCAGTCGCTACTCCACAAAGGTTCTTCCCTACGGTTTTTTTCCGGTTCTAATTGTTTGAAAAGTTCCTTATGTTCCGTTTTTAGTTCCCGAATAGCCTCATCCAGAATCTTTTGGTAGGTTTCCATTCCTATATCCGTAATAAATCCGCTTTGTTCGGCACCCAGCAAGTTACCGGCACCCCGTATTTCCAAATCTTGCAAAGCAATGTTAAATCCGCTTCCCAGATCCGAATACTCTACCAGCGCCATGAGTTTTTGGCGTGTTTTGTTGGGCAAAGAAGTAAGCGGCGGAGTAATCAAGTAACAAAATGCTTTTATGTTGGAACGACCTACACGACCTCGAAGTTGGTGCAAATCACTTAGGCCGAAATGATGGGCATTATTGATTATCATGGTATTGGCTTTGGAAATATCGAGTCCCGATTCTACAATGCTCGTTGAAATCAGTACATCGTAATCTCCGTTTATGAATCCCAGCATTATTTTTTCCAATTGTTCGGGTTTCATTTGTCCGTGAGCTACCACAGACCGGACACCGGGCAGGTGTTTATCGAACAATTCTTTTATTTCTTCTATGTTTTGTATTCTGTTGTTAATGAAAAATACTTGTCCGCCTCTGTTTATTTCGTATAAGACAATTTCTTTGATGACTTCCATATCGAATGTAATCAACTCGGTATGAACGGGAAGCCGATTAGGCGGAGGTGTATTGATAATGGAAATATCGCGTGCCCCCATAAGGGAAAATTGCAAAGTGCGAGGAATCGGGGTTGCTGTCAAAGTAAGTGTATCCACATTGTATTTGAGTTGTCGCAATTTTTCTTTGGCCGCCACACCGAACTTCTGCTCTTCGTCAAGAATAAGTAATCCTAAGTCCTTGAATTTGACATCTTTACTCAACAGTCTATGAGTCCCTATTATGATGTCAATCTTGCCTTCTTCCAGTCGCTTGACGGTTTCTTTTTGCTCCTTTGACGACTTAAAACGGCTGATAAAATCGACAGTAACGGGGAAATTGGCCAATCGTTCGGAAAAAGTTTTGTAATGCTGTAAGGCCAATATTGTTGTGGGAACCAATACGGCCACTTGTTTGCCGTCAACCACTGCTTTGAATGCCGCCCTTATGGCCACTTCGGTTTTTCCGAATCCGACATCCCCGCATATCAACCTGTCCATGGGAACGGCTTTTTCCATGTCGGCTTTTACATCTTCCGTAGCTTTTTGTTGGTCCGGAGTATCCTGATAGATAAAAGAGGCTTCGAGCTCTTGCTGCAAATAGGTGTCGGGAGAAAAAGCAAATCCCTTTCCGGCTTTTCTTTTGGCATAAAGAGCTATCAAGTCTTTGGCAATGTCTTTTATTTTCTTTTTGGCCTTTTGTTTGGTTTTCAACCAGACCTTACCTCCGAGTTTGTGTATCGAAGGTATTTGTCCGTCTTTGCTCCGGTACTTTGATATTTTATGAAGCGCATGGATGCTTACATAAAGGATGTCATTATCCTTGTAGATGATTTTGACGGCTTCTTGCACCTTGCCGTTCTTTTCTATCTTTTCCAACCCTGCAAACCTACCGATACCGTAATCAATATGCACTACATAGTCGCCGGGTTTGAGCGAATTTAAATCTTGCAAAAAACGGGTAGCCCTTTGTTTTTTTACTTGCGGTTTGTAGGGTCTTACCGACCGGTTGAATATTTCGGGATCGGTAAGTAATACGATTCTGTTTTTTTTGTCTATAAATCCTCGGGACAAAGGAATATCAAGAAACAACACGCTAATTCCCAAACCATTATCTTCCAAAATAGTTTGCAACCTTTCATATTGCTTGTAATTGGACGAGGCAAAAACGATAGAAAAACCGTTTTGCGAAAAATGGTTCAGATCCGCAATCAACAAGTCCCAATCTTTGGCATAGTTCAAAACAGGTGTTACCTCCGTTTCAAAAACAAAAGCATCTTTGAACAAAATACGGGGACCGGTTTCTATCAGCCGGGTTTCGGCCACAAATCTTTTGAGAGCGTTTACCTCAATCTGGAATGCTTCCGCCTGTTCTTCCGCCGTTTCCAAAAGTCCGGGGGTATCTTCCGCGAAAAACAAGAAATTGCCGGATAAAGGCAAATAGTCGTATATTGCCACCATGCCGGTCTCTTCGCTATCGGCAACATCGGGTAAAATGCTTATTTCGGGCAACGGGTCTCCTGTCGTCAATTGAGTAGATAAGTCAAAAAATTTGATTTGTTCCACGACATCTTCGTCAAAAACGATGCGTACCGGATTTTCATGGTTATAGGGATAAACATCAATGATATTACCTCGTACGGAAAACTCTCCCGTTGCATACACAAAATCCGTTCGCTTGAAATCGTTTCTCTCCAAAAAGTCAAACAAATCGTCGTATGAAACCATGCTGCCTGTTCTCAAAGTGAACGATTGCTCCGCTATGGTTCGCTTACCCGGCACTTTTTGTAAGAATCCTTCATAATAAGTTACGACGATTGCTTTTTGTCCCGATGCTATTTTACCGACCGTTTCATTTCGGATAACAAGGTTGGCCGTATCTTTCTTACGGATGGATTTCACCGGCAAGTCATTTTCCGCCGCCGGCAAATACAAGACCGGGATATCAAGAATCAAATTTCTTATGTCATTCAGAAAATACAGTGCTCTCTCTTCGTCGGAAAAAACAAAAAATACCCACTCATAATCATCAAACACCTTTTGAGATAAAATCGGCAGAAAAGAATATACCCTGTTTACAAGGGTTATCTTACGGTGCTTGCGAGTAAAATCTCTTAAAGAGTCGGCATAAGTAGCAAATAAGGACAAAAAATCTTTTTGCCCAATAGTAGTGTTTTTTCCGATAGTATGCATTCACCAAGTTAATTTAAGAGTTTCCTTACCGTATCGGCTATTCTTTTGTTTTCTGCCTTGCCTGCCAGTTTTTTAGTAGCCACCCCCATTACTTTTCCCACATCTTTTAGGGAAGAGGCACCGGTTTCGGTTATAATGTTCTTTATTTCCGCTTCCAGTTCTTCGTCCGGTATCTGTGCCGGCAAATACTGTTCTATTACGGATGCTTGAAACAATTCCGTTTCGGCCAAATCGTTCCGGCCGTTTTGAAGATATATTTCCGCACTGTCTTTGCGTTGCTTTACCAATTTGCGTACAATTTCCACTTCCTTTTCCGGAGTTAGTTCGGTATTGCCTTTTTCCGTTTTGGCCAACAAAAAGGCGGCTTTTATAGCCCGCAATGCTTCCAGTTTTTCTTTTTCCTTATTCAGCATGGCTTGCTTGATATCCTTGTTGATTTGTTCAAAAAGACTCATGATTTTCGGTTTTTGATTTTAGCAACGAAGTTACGAAAAAAATGATTTGGTCAAATTAGATAAAGTGAATAGCGGAAAATTTACATTTATCGGTATCCTAAATATTTTCATGAGGAGGGCTTTCTTATGCAGGCTTTTCTGTTCCTTTCTTTGCGGCACCAAAGAAAACACTACCTCTTTGCATTCAACAACGACTTGGCATAATAGTCGCACAACTTGTTTTCGGGATTTCGGTCGGAATGTCCTTTTATCCAAACAAATTGCACGATTCTTCCCTTCGTTTGGTCCAAAAAGCGTTTCCACAAATCAATATGTTTGGCTTGTGTACCGTTGGCCGTAGTCCAATCATTTACCTGCCAATAAAAAATCCATTCGGTAATTCCTTTTTTCACATAGCGGCTATCCGTGTGCAAGCGGACTACTTTATGGGCAGCCGTCAGTTCAAGACCTTTTAGAGCAGCCAGTAACTCCACTTGATTGCTATCCGTAGCCTTCTCTATTTTTTGTCCGAACAAGCGCGCTTCGCCACTATCCGCTTTTGCCTTGACCAGAACGGCATAAGCACCTTGTCCGCTTTTTTCGGAAAAAGCACCGTCGGCATAAATCAGTTGTTCCGGCACCAATTCGTCATCTATATAGCACCTGATGTCGTTTTCGCGGTTGTCAAAGGTTATCACTTTCCGGTTGTTGTTAAAATCCAGCATGTTTTTGTTTTCCCAAATCACAAAGTGCAATTGGAATCCCGGATAAAAAGTTTCTATCCGCTTGTTGTGCAATATTTTACGAAACTGATATTCATGCAGACGCAAAAAGTTGGTCAAACTATTTTCTTCATTGAAAATCAACACCTTTCGTGTTGGGTCGAAAAGGATTGAAGTAGTTACGGATGTATGTTTTTTTCGAACCAGTATTTCGTATCCGTAAGGGGTTTTCCCGGTTATTTCCAAAAACAGGGAGTGCAATTTTATATCACCACTTGTTCCGTTTCGAGCCATACGCCGTATTTGTCTTTTACCTTATGACGCACAATATCTATGAGTGTCAAGATATCGTGGGCCGTTGCATGACGGTAATTGATAATAAAACCTGCGTGTTTTTCAGAAATTTTGGCACCTCCGTACGAAAATCCTTTTAGCCCCAATTCTTCTATCATTTGTCCCACATAATACCCTTTCGGACGCTTAAATACACTACCGGCACTCGGATAGTCCAACGGCTGTTTGGCCAAACGCCGGCCGTATAAGTCGGTCATTTTCTCATATATGACGGAAGCATCCGCAGGCTGCAACCTCAAAACCACTTCCGTTATGATGCCGTTCAGTTGTTGAAAAACACTTTTGCGGTAGGCAAAGCCACAATCTTCATTCCGGTATTCCGTAAACTTCCTTTTGTCCGTATCAAAAAACACCACTTTTTCCACTATTTGCGAAGTCTCAAAATCGTAAGCCCCGGCATTCATATACACCGCACCACCCAGCGAAGACGGCAACCCGAAAAAATGCTCCAATCCCGACAGAGAACGACACATGGCTACCATGCTCAAAAATTTCATATCCATGCCGGCCAAAGCGGTTATTTGGGTACCTGCCACCCGGTAACTTGCAAAATTATCGCGAAGCAATACAAACACATAAGATTCGTCGTAGTACGGCCGGGTAAGGATAATATTGTTGCCCCGCCCTATGATTACGGGATTCCGGTCGCCAAACTCTTCATAAATCTTTATCAAATCGTCTTTGGTTTCCGGCAGCACCAGAATTTCCGCTATGGCATTCAGCCGGTACGAATTGGGTATGGGATGTTTATGGAGTAGTTTCATCGGCATTATTTTATCACTTCTTCAATTATTTTGTCAATTTCGTTTCTTAACGCTTCTA
>CAYMVE010000032.1:0-18150 GCA_964393715.1 uncultured Bacteroidales bacterium
GAAAAAAATTTTTTAGTTGTCAATAAAAAATACCAGCCAAAACAATTGGAATACAATGCATCATTCAAATCATCAATTTTGCACACACCACAATTTTACCACAAAAAAACCGTTATTAACTTTTACGAAAAAAGTTTGGTTAACTTTGCAACTTATTAAACGGTAACAATGAAAAAAGTCGCTTACATACTATTTTTCATACTAATTGCGTCGCAAAGCTTTGCACAAAGCAAAAGAACCAAAAAAGCCGATCGGACATTCGAAACGGGCGAATATTACAAAGCCTTACGACAATACCAAAGAATATACGACAAAGGCAAATTGGACAAAGAAACCAAAGCTTATGTCACCTTCCAAATAGCGGAATGCTACCGCCACATGGGGAATTTCAAAAAAGCCGAAATGAAATACAAAGCAGCTATATCCAAAAAATACCAAAACCCGCTGGTCTATTTGTATTACGGACAAATGCTGCGAGCCAATGCCAAATACGACCTTGCTATTGAGCAATTCAAAAAATATCTGGAATTGGTACCGGACGATAAAGAAGCCCGTATTGCCCTCGAATCGTCTAAACTTTCCAAAGAATGGATGTTGCACCCGACACGGTACGAAATCAAAAACCTGCGAAAAATCAACACCAAAGAAAGCGAATTTGCTCCTGCCATTGCCGACAGGGAAGAACGAACGCTATACTTTACCACTACCGCCAAAATCAACATCTACACGCAAATCAACAAAGTTACCGGTAAATATTACACTTCCATTATGGAGACATGGCTTACCAAAAAAGGGGAGTGGACAGAACCGAAACCTCTGAACGACACCGTCAATTCTCCCTTTGATGACGGAGTTTGCACCTTTGCAGACAACTTTAACACCATGTATTTTACCCGGTGTAATGTGGTAGCCGGGGTAAAATTGGGATGTAGCATATACAAAGCCACACGCCAACCCGAAAGCGATTGGGAAAAGACGGAATATGTGCCGATTTTGGCAGACAGTATTTCCGTAGGACACCCGTCTATCACCCCCGACGGTCTCACCTTATATTTTTCTGCGGATATTCCCGGCAAAGGATACGGCGGCAAGGATATATGGAAAGTGGAACGCAAATCGAAAGACGCTCCGTGGGGCGAACCGGAAAATTTGGGTCCGGAAATCAACACGGAAGGAAACGAAGTATTCCCGTTTATCAGAGATAACGGCATTTTGTATTTCGCATCCGACTTTCATCCCGGGTTGGGCGGACTCGATATATTCAGAGCCCGGTACGACAAAACCTATAAAAAGTGGATAGTGGAAAATATGAAATTTCCCGTAAATTCTCCTGCCGACGATTTCGGAATCACTTTCAAACGGGGCAAAGAAGAAGGCTTTTTTACATCCAACCGCAAAAAAACGGAAATATACCATGGAGACGAATTGGTAGAAACCATAAGAAGCCGGGGCGGAGACGATATTTATTCGTTTGTTTTGCCTCCTCTGGAATTCAAACTAATCGGACGTGTTTTTGACAACGAAACAGGCGAACCCTTAAAAGATGTAAAAATAAAAATATACGGTAGCGACGGCACCGAAGTATCTCTGAAAACCGGAAACAACGGTGTTTACAAATACAAATTAAAACCCGGTGTAGACTATATTTATGTAATAAGCAGAAAAGGCTATTTGGTAAACAAAGGAAAAGTAAGCACCGTAAATATCGAATACAACAAAACTTTCACCGATTCCGTGTATATGGCCGAAATAAACAAACCCGTAGAAATACCTAATATCTATTACGATTTCGGGAAATGGACACTTAAAGAAGCATCGAAAAAAGAATTAGACAAACTCGTAAACCTGCTCAAAGCAAACCCCAATATCGTTATAGAACTTTCGTCTCATACCGATATGGTAGGTGACGAAGTAAGCAACCAAATATTGTCTCAAAAACGGGCTCAATCGGTGGTAGATTATTTGATTTCCAAAGGGATAGACCCCAAACGACTGATAGCCAGAGGGTACGGCGAAAGCCAACCCAAAGTAATCACGGAAAAATTGGCCAAAAAATATCCGCAATTCAAAGTCGGCACCGTACTATCCGAAGAATATATCAACTCGTTGCAAGACGAAAAGTTGAAAGAACTGGCCAATCAATTAAACAGAAGAACGGAGTTCAAGGTAGTAGAAACCGATTATATCCCCGACTTCGATATTGACTTCAAACAATTTGGAAAATAAAACGGCACAAACTCCAAGCCCGTTCATGCTGCACAACACCTGTATGGGGCTTACCTGTTCCTTGCAAACAGTACCAATTTGTAGATATTGAGCAGAGTTACAGAAGCCATAAGGCGTATTAATGGAGGGAGTACCACCAAAACCACAGGTGCAACAATTTTCACCGGCAAATGCAACAAGTAACGCCTCATAATCAGGTAAGTTTTTAGTAGCGTAATATCTTCCGCCAAGTCCTTTTCATTTCCATATTTTTTTACAATAAAAGCAAGGTTCTCAACACTTTGTTTGGTTTTTTCCATATAAGTTGCCGCATCTTCTACATCACCGTTTAACACGGGATTGTCGATATGCATTATTTTCACGCCCCTCTTTTTAAGTTCATAACCAAATAGGGTATCTTCATGTCCGTAACTTCGTAAGGCTTCGTTGAACCTGATTGTCTTGAACAGGTGTTTGTCAATTACAAAGTTGTTTGTCATAAACGAAGCATTAGGTGTTTTTCGTCTTATATCGGCAGGTTTGGATTCTCTCTGCACTCCGTATTTCCAGCGTAGCAGTTTTTTTCTCTCACTAGGTTTGGGGCCGTATATACGACCACCCACTATTACAGCAGGAGGCGATTTTCTTATTACTTTGACATAAGTTTCCAAAAACGAGGGAGAAATTATGTAAACATCACAGTCGAGAAACAAGAGATAATCATGTTGTGCGTATTTAAGGAATAAGTTTCTTATGGCTGCCCTTCCTATGTTTTTAGGGAGTTCTATGTAGCGGATTTCTTTGTGTTTGTTTATTACGGTACGGTTTTGAGTTTTGTATTTCGTTGATTGGTCGTCTATAACGATAATTTCGCCACCTACCTCTTTCACTTGCGGTACAAGGGCGGTTATCAAAGGTTCTATATCAAAATTATATACAGGTATGCACACTGAAATCATAAAAGCAAATTAAGATTATTTTGGCAATGGACCGAAAAGGCTTTTGTATTTTTTTTGTAATGCAAATAATTCGTCCCTCAATTGGGCGGCAAGCATAAAGTTCAATTCCCGAGCCGCTTTGTTCATATCCGCTTTAAGTTTTTCCATGGCTTTTTCCATGGCTTTTTTGTCCATGTACTGTACCACTGGGTCAGCTGCTATGTCAAAGTTTTCGTTTTCCGTATAAACTTTTTCTTTGCTTTCGTCGGCCATTACGGTTTTGTGTGATTTGATAACGGTCTTGGGAGTTATTCCGTGTTTTTCGTTATATTTCATTTGGATTTCGCGTCGTCTGTTGGTTTCGTCTATAACTTTTTGCATCGAATCGGTTATTTTGTCGGCATACATAATTACCTTGCCTTCACTGTTTCGGGCGGCTCGTCCGGCTACTTGCACCAGTGCTTTTTCACTGCGCAGGAAACCTTCTTTGTCGGCATCCAGTATGGCAACGAGGGAGACTTCCGGCAAATCGAGTCCTTCGCGCGGCAGGTTTACACCGACAAGTACATCTATCTTTCCCGTACGGAGATTATCCAATATATCCACCCTTTCCAAGGTATCTATGTCGGAATGAATGTATTGGACTTTAATTCCGTATCCCGCTAAATAATCGGTAAGTTCTTCCGCCATTCTTTTGGTCAGAGTGGTTACAAGTACCCGTTGTTGCTTTTCGATACGCAAATTTATTTCATTCATCAAATCATCTATCTGATTCAAAGTCGGCCTTACCTCTATTTCGGGGTCTAACAAGCCGGTAGGTCTTATCAACTGTTCTACCACAATACCGCCGGACTTTCGTATTTCATATTCTCCCGGTGTGGCACTCACATAGATTACTTGATGAGAGAGGGATTCGAATTCTTCAAACTTCAAAGGTCTGTTATCCAGTGCAGCCGGCAATCGGAATCCGTATTCCACCAGCGTCATTTTCCGCGAATGATCGCCTCCGTACATAGCTCGTATTTGGGGCAAGGTCACATGGCTTTCGTCAATGATGGTGAGGTAGTCGTCGGGGAAATAATCCAACAAGCAAAACGGACGGGAACCGGGTTTTCTACCGTCGAAATAGCGGGAATAATTTTCTATACCCGAACAGTATCCCAATTCTTTAATCATTTCTACATCGAAAGTAACCCTTTCGTACAGCCTTTTGGCTTCTAAAAATTTTCCTTGTTCTTCAAAAAACTTTACTTGTTTGCCCAAGTCGAGTATTATTTGGTCTATGGCTCTATTTATGCGTTCTTGTGTGGTGACGAAAATGCTGGCCGGATAAATGTAAATTTGCTCCAATTCATTGATTATTTCCCCTGTTTCGGGGTGTATGATAAATATTTCGTCTATTTCATCGTCCCAGAATCCAATCCTTACAATGAATTCCTCGTATGGTATCAATATATCGACAACATCGCCTACTACCCGGAAAGAGCCTCTTTTCAATTCGCTTTCCGTCCGGAAATAAAGACCGTTTACCAGTTTTCTTAAAAAGTCGTTTCTATCTATAACCTGTCCGCGTTTTACATATACCGTATTGGCTCTGAAATCTTCGGGATTACCTATGCCGTATAAGCATGATACGGAGGATACCACTATTACATCCCGTCTGCCCGATAGAAGTGCAGAGGTGGTGCTCAGACGCAATTTTTCAATTTGTTCGTTTATTGACAAGTCTTTTTCTATGTAGGTATCTGTGGTGGGGATGTATGCTTCCGGTTGATAATAGTCGTAATAAGACACAAAATATTCTACCGCATTGTCCGGAAAAAATTGTTTGAATTCTCCGTATAGTTGGGCGGCCAATGTTTTGTTGTGGCTCAATACCAATACTGGTTTGTTGACATTGGCTATAACATTGGCCATGGTAAAAGTTTTGCCGGATCCCGTAACTCCCAGTAAAGTCTGATATTTTTTACCCGCAATGATTCCCTGTGTCAGTTTTTCAATGGCTTGCGGCTGGTCGCCTGTCGGTTGAAAGTCCGAAACAAGCTTGAATTTATTCATCGAAGTATTCAAATTTTTGATTCCGTAATTTAGGAATAAATCCGGCTTCTTTTATGGCTCTTGTAATTTCTTCCTTGTTGATTCTTATCTTTTTTCCAGCAGACGATACCACATTCTCTTCTATCATAATCGATCCCATGTCGTTAGCTCCCGCATGCAAACACATTTGTGCCACCGGAACCCCTACCGTAAGCCAAGAGGCTTGTATGTTGGGTATGTTGGGCAACATAATACGGCTGACGGCAATCATTCTCACATATTCTACCGCATCTACATTGCTACGCACTTTCCTTTTTTTGTACAACTCGGTATCTTTGTCTTGGAAAGGCCAAGGTATAAAAGATAAAAATCCGTATGTGCCTTCCGGCTTTTTGCTTTGTAAGTCCCTTATTAAGATGAGATGTTCTATCCGCTCTTCTATGGTTTCTATGTGACCGAACATCATGGTAGCCGATGTCGGAAGGTTTAACCTGTGAGCCACCTCCATTACATCCAACCATTGACGGGTATTGCATTTTCCTTTGGAAATGATGTGGCGTACCCTGTCGTTCAGGATTTCGGCACCGGCGCCGGGCAAACTGTCCAGTCCCGCTTCCATCAAGATCTCCAATACTTCTTCGTATGTTTTGTTTTCTTTGTGTGCGATGTAATGTATTTCCGACGGGCTCAATGCGTGTAGTTTCAAGTCGGGATACATATCTTTAAGCATGCTGAATAAACCGGCATAAAACTTCAAATCCAATTTGGGATGCAATCCACCCTGTAAAAGCAATTGGTTACCTCCCAGTTCAAAAAGCTCGTCTATTTTTTCCGTATATTCGGCCATGGTAGTAATGTATCCTTCCGGGTCGCCGGGCTTTCGATAAAAATTGCAAAATTCGCACTGAGCCACACAGATATTAGTGATGTTTACATTCCTGTCTATTATCCAGCCTACTATGCCGGAATTGCCTGTTTTTTGTTTGCGAATTGCATCGGCAACCTCAATTAATTCGGTCAGCGGAACATGTTTGTAGAGGTAAACTCCTTCTTCCAAACTCAAAAAAGCACCGTTCAGTGCTTTTTTGAGTATTCCTGTGCCATTATATGTGGTAATGTTCATGGTTATCCCAGTCTTGCTATAAGTTCTTTTATTATCATGGTCATTTTTCCTTCACTCTTCTTAGCCGCTTCCATCACATCTTCGTGTGATACTTCCACTATTTTGCCAGGGACACCGAGGTCAGTAATTATGGATACCGCAAATACCGGCAACCCCATGTGTCGTGCCACTATTACCTCCGGCACGGTGGACATACCAACGGCATCGGCACCGATAATCCGGAAATACCTGTATTCCGCCGGAGTTTCAAAAGTGGGACCTGTTACGGCACAATATACACCTTTGCGGATTGTGATGTTTTGTTCTTTGGCAATGGTTTCTACTATCTCTATCATTTTTTTATCGTACGGTTCACTCATATCCGGAAAACGCGGCCCAAGATTGTCGTCGTTCGGGCCTATTAGCGGATTCGGAATCAGGTTGATATGATCGGTGATAATCATGATGTCTCCTATTTCAAATTCAGGATTTACTCCACCGCTTGCATTGGAAACAAACAACCTTTTGATTCCCAGGTATTTCAACACTCTTACCGGAAAAGTAATTTCTTGTGCCGTATAACCTTCGTAATAGTGAAAACGTCCTTGCATGGCAACTACTTGTTTTCCATTTAACTTTCCGACAATCAGGTTGCCCCCGTGCCCTTTTACCGTTGATACCGGAAAATTGGGAATTTCTTTGTAAGGTATAACTATTTCGGTGTCAATTTTTTCCACTAATCCTCCCAATCCTGTTCCAAGAATAATTCCGATTTCGGGAGTCTCTTTAATTCTTTCTTTGATGTAATTGGCCGATTGTAAAATTCTTTCTAACATAATCCAAAATTTGACGGTTAAACATTAAGGTTTCTTCTTCGCTTAAAAAAGCATTCTTTATAGGTAAATAATACAAAGGTTTGTTTTTCAAATAGTCTATTCCTCGTGTTGATTTCAGACGCATAAAATCTTTTTCCGTAGTAATAATGAGTCGTTTAGGAGTTTTTATTTTACCGAACCTGTTGAAAATATCAACCACATCGTCCTCCGTAAATTCATAATGATCGGGATATTTTATATGCACAATGTTGGGAGTATATTGTTTCAGAAAATCAAACAAATATTGGGGTTTGGCTATGGCGGTAACAAGAAGAATGTGATAATCGGAAGCAATATTCTTCAATCTCAGGACATAACTGGAGGAAAAAGCCGGTATAAGATCCAGATATTGAATTTTTGCGAAAAACAACTGTTGATAACTCAATAATGCCATCCTATCCTTCACTACCCTTTTTTCCATTGCATTGTAATCCTTCCGGCATTTGGTAAAAATGATTATGTTTGCTCTTGATTTTTGCGAAATGTTATCACGCAAATATCCTACGGGCAAATAATAGTCGTCATAAACAGGATTGTTGGCATCTACCAGCAGGATGTTAAATGTGCCGGTAATTTTTCGGTATTGGAAAGCGTCGTCCAATATGATTACATTCTTCTTTTCTTTTTCAAAAAGGTTTTCTTTGGCATAATTTATGGCTTTTATTCTGTCTGCACATACGAGCACATGTGCTTCCGGGAATTTTGTTTTTATTTGTGCCGGCTCGTCTCCCACAATTTGCCAATCGGGATTTTTGTTTGCTACGGTAAGTCCTCCAAGTTTCCTTTTGTATCCACGGCTTATTACTATCACATTCATGTCATTGGCAAGTAGTAATTCTACCAAGTATTCCACTACGGGTGTTTTTCCGGTTCCTCCTACCGACAGGTTGCCTACATTGATAATATGTTCCGGAAATTCGTATTTTTTCAGGATTTTATAATCGTATAGCATGTTACGGAAAGAAACGACCGCGCCGTAAAGAAAAGCAACCGGATAGAGCAATATTTTCAATACCGGATTTTTAATCATTGTATATGTTCCGATTTATGTTCCGGGTCTATAACCTCCCTGTATTTATAAAAAACCTTTTTGAAATGTTCCCACGCCTCTTTTTTCAGGCTTGGTGTACGGAGGAGTGCAGACGGATGATAGGTCGTCATAACAACTTTTCCTTTCCAAATCATCCACTGACCTTTTACAGCACTGAGTTTTTGTTTAGGGTCTATAAGTTTCAGGGCTGTGGCACCAAGCAATACGATAATTTTCGGGTTGATAATTTCTATTTGCTTATGTAAATAGGGCAAGCATGCTTCGCGTTCGTTTTTTTCCGGAGTCCTGTTATTGGGCGGACGGCATTTTACAATATTGGCAATGAAAACATGTTCTTTTCGATTGAAGCCGGCTGCATCCAGGATTTTGTCCAACAATTGTCCCGATTTGCCCACAAAAGGTCTGCCCGTTTTATCTTCTTCCGCCCCCGGTCCTTCTCCTATCAACAACATCCCCCCCTCCGGATTGCCTTCTCCAAAAACCGCATTTGTCCGGGTAGCAGCTAATGGACATTTATTACATGCAAGTATTTCCTGTTTGAGTATTTCCAGCTGTTCGTTTTTATTCATTTGCAGCCCTTTGGCTACAAAATTACAATTTTTGTCCGAACTACTCTACCTTTTGTCCTAATATTTAATAAATAAACACCTTGCGGCAGATTTTTCACCTCGTACATTTGGTTTCTGATATTATTTTTTGTAAAAACGGTTTTTCCGTCCATCGTAACCATAGTAATATCGTAAGGCAAACGGGTATTGGTTTTTATTGCGAAGTTGCCCCGAGCCGGATTCGGAAAAACATGAAATTCACCGTTTGGAATTTCGGGTACAGCAGTTTGGTCGTGTAAACATTGCCAATGCATTCTGAATCCTTCTTCTGTTACCGACACATCGCTTTCCAAATGTAAAGTTGCTTGACTCCCCGGAATGATTATGGTTCCGTCTCCGTTAGGTAGTGCATTTCCGGTAAAAACTCCGATCAAAGTAAGATTGTTTCCCATACCTGAATACACATAAAGATAATCGTAATTAGCTTCCAAGTCGAAGAAATCAAAGTTCAACATAATGGTATCGGCATTTTCTATGTCTAACACCGCATATGCATCACTGTTGTTTAGATACGGATGGTCACCTCCGTTGTCCAATAATATGCCTTTACAACAAGTATAAGTGACCGCTCCGGTTATCGGCATGTTTACATTAACAATTATGGAATCTCCTATGGTTATCAGATTATTTTTCACTATTGAATCTGTTCCGCATATTGCGGATGATGCCACTAATTTCACGGAATAAGTACCGGCTTGAGTATAAGTATGAGAGGGATTTTCGTCGGTAGAAGTCGTACCGTCACCGAAGAACCATGTATAATTGGCTGCACCGGAAGATAGATTGGTAAACTGTACGGTTAGAGGAGCGGAACAATAAGATTCCGGCTCTGCACTAAAATCGGCCGTAACTTCCGAAACGGTTATTGTAACCGTATGGGTGACAGATGATGTTTGTTGGTTGGCATCCGTTACCGTGAGTGTTACGGTATAGGAACCTGCATCGGTATAATAATGTGTAGGATTTTGTTCGGTAGAAGTCGTGCCATCACCAAAATCCCAGTGCCAACTCACGGGTTGCCCGCTTGAATTATCGTAAAAAATCACCTGACCATTACAATTATTCGCCACATAATAGGTAAATTCAGCACCCAAAGGAGCATTAGCATTGGAATACAAATCTGATTTCCACAGTCCTCTACCGTATGTAGCCGCATATATTTCATCGGTTGCATAATTTATTTCCAATTCGTCCACTACTACATTAGGCATTCCGTTATTAAAGAGTTCCCAAGTACCGGACAAACCGTTTCGGACAAATACCCCCAAGTCGGTACCCACATAAATACGGTCGTTGGTACCGTTTTCGTACACAATGGCATTTACGGGCACATTAGGCAATCCGTCCGAAATATTGATCCATGTACTGCCACCGTCAGTAGAATAAAAAACTTTGTTATCACTTGAAAAACCACCACAAGAAACGAACACTTTATTCGGATCGTTAAATGCCACAGCAATATCCGTTATGTTTTCGTAAAAATCGGAAGTCACATATGTCCAATCGGCACCGCCATTGGTAGAACGAAAAAGGGTACCGTAAACAGAAAAATAGATATAATCGGAATTGGAAGGAGCTATGGCAATATCGTCTATGGTAGTTCCTCCGGTTATGCCATTGGTTACAGCTGTCCATGTTTCGCCTCCGTCGGTAGATTTGTACATTTCGGAATAGCCTGCATACATTATATTGGGATTGTTGGGAGCACAAACAAACGGAGTTATCCAATTACCGCCGGATGCCGGTGCTATACCATAAAAAGAATTGCCTCCGTCGATAGATTTATACAGGTTTCCATAATAATATTCTCCGTACATAATATCATTGTTGTCCGGATTTATCAGGCACTCCATGCCATCTCCTCCGATGACAGCGGAAAATGTTCCGTTATGTCTCAAAATGGTTCCGTTATCTTGCAATCCGGTTATTACAAGGTCGTTAGTAGTTTGTGAGGTAGATAGACGGTATATTTGAGAAATAGCCAAACCATCCGACAGATTGACCCATGCATTGTTTTGGTATTTTACAATACCGCCGTCGTTAGCGGAAAACAAAACTCCTTGTGAATTGAAAACCAAATGATGCTGATCGGCATGCACATAAGGCACTCCTCCTCCGTGGTACCACAGGGTTTTTTGGTTGAAACTCATACCACCATTCGTACTTTCCCAAATATTTATACCTCCGATTACAATATGGTCTTCATCCAGCGGATCTACTGCTATGGTTAGATCGTACCAACCTTGACCTCCCTCTCCGTCGCCGGAATACCAGTCCAAATAATTAGGACTGTATGAACTGTTTTGCAACTCGGTCCAAGAATTCCCACGGTCGGAACTTTTCCATAACGAATGAAAACCATAATCTATACTACTTGCAGCCAAAGCATATACCGCCTCCGGATTGTCGGGTGTTACGGCCAAATCAATTCTGGAGACATCCGACAAGGACGGTGTTATGTTTTGCCAGGTACTTCCCCCATTGGTACTCCTGAGTATTTGAGCATCTCCGGAAGAGGGATCGGTGGCGGCATAAATAATATCGGGATCATCCGGGCATAATTCCAAATCTTTAACCGCCTCATTGCTTATAGAGGTCCAAGAATTGCCTCCATCCGTAGTTTTAAATATGCCATTGTCCCCTCCTACATATACGATATCGGTGTTTTGCGGATTTACCAATATTCTACTCATACTGATATTGTCTATTAGATTGAAAGAAAGCCCGGTAGTATTCCAAGTAGCTCCTCCATCGGTAGACTTCAAGACTCCGATGCTATAAGTAACATAAGCATCCCGGTCACCGGTAGCTATATAAAGGGTTTGCGGATGTTGCGGATCTACGGCAATATCCGCTATTCCAATAGACGCCAAGTCTTCGGTAAGCGGAGTCCATGATTGACCACCATCTGTAGTTTTCCATACACCGCCAGCTGGTGCTCCTATGTAAATTACATTGGCATTTGTGGGGTCAAAAGTTATGGCATTGATTCTCCCTACTCCTCTAAGATCGGAAGAATTGATTTCGTAAGGTGTTTGAAAGGGACCCAAATTTTGCCAATTGCCGTTTGATGATTTCAACCGGTTGATTTTCTGCCATTCCTTGGCATAGATATCATAAGGCAAAAAACCGTCTTTGTTTATCCTATCTTTCATGAACCATTCCCAGCGTTTGAACTGTTTGTATCCGTACGCTTTGTGTTTTTTTCCGTTTTCGTCAGTATAAAAACCGTTTTGCACCTCATACTTATCCCAATAGGTATAAAAAGCCTTTTGCACATCGTAAAACGATGGGTTGCTTCTTTTGTCCGGAGGAATAAGGTTCATCCACGGTTGCGATTGTACGGAAGTAATTGCTATCCCAAATACAATGGCAAGAACAATGTATTTCTTTATTTTCATAAGATTAAGATTTTGTTTATAGACTACAAAAGTACGAAAAAAGTTTCAAAAGAGTGTAAAATGATAAAGATAAGAAAAAAGTTTTTGCTTCTATTCGTTTCTTTGTGGCGACAAAGAAACGAATCCCCAAATGCTTACACCAGCTGGTTATCACGCTTTGAATGGTTGTGGCAAAATATATGCTTTGTATTTATTGTAGTAGCTTTGTATAAAATTGTCCACACTACCCAGACTTTTGGGACAGCCTGATAAATGGTTTATTATGCAATAAACTTAATTTTTACAATTTCATTGACCGCTTTACAATCATTTGCTCAATGGACAGAATATGTATGGGATACAATCACTTTTGAAGAACCATACGAATATTTGGTAATTGATACTTCAAGCCAAAATATTTGGCAAATCGGAGCACCTCACAAAATTTTCTTTGACAGTGCCTATTCAGCAAATAATGCAATAGTAACCGACACTATAAATTATTATCCAACAAACAATTATTCGTTTTTTGATTTGTATATCGGTCTATACAATGTTGATTGGTTTCCTATGAATATTTTTATTGAGATAAAACACAAATTTGATACTGATACATTAAAAGATGGTGGATTTATTACAGTTTCTTATGATAATAGACAAACTTGGATGAATATAATAAATGATACGGCTCATTGGTTTGATGAAACCCCTAATCAAAATAATATGTTTGTAGAAAATCTATATTCAAGTTCTGATACATTATACAATGGAGAATACGGGTTTTCCGGAAAATCGTCAGGTTGGATTACCACAAAATTTAGCTGGTATTTTTGTCCAGTAAAAACACAATTAGGAGATACTTTAATTATTCGTTTCAATTTTATTAGTGATAGTATTGAAACACATAAAGAAGGATGGATGATTGATAACATTAAATTGTATTCCGTTGATTTAGGCGGTAAAATTTATGAGATAAAACTATTAGATTTTGGGATTTATCCAAACCCTATGAACAAAACTGCAATTATTGAATTGGATAATTATCATGAGATAGAACTTAGCATTTTAGACAATCAAGGTCGGATAATAAGAAAAAACAAATACTTTAACAATCAACCTATTATCATCAATAAAGACAAATTAAATCCGGGGATCTATTTTGTAAAAATAAGAACGGATGAAAATTTAATAGGAATTAGAAAATTAATAGTCAGATAAATTACGCTACCCAATACGCAATATATTATACAGAAAATGCTAAATATGAATATTGAAGTAAATTAAAAGTATTGTGTTTCAAAATCCCGCACCATAACCGAACCGCTGGCATTTTTCTTCTTTTTTTAGCCGCAAATATAAACTTTGCAAAAAAAAATTACCTTTGCAAAGTAAACATCCGTTGAAATGGAAACCATAGAAAAGATAAACAGACTCTTGGACGAAGGAAAAAACGAAGAAGCCGAAAAACTGTTGGATAGTATCGCGGCAAAAGGAGTCGTTGACGAACTCAAAGAAATCATATATCTCTATCAGCGTTTACAAAAATACGGAAAAGCTATCAATGTCTGCAACCAAGTACTGGAGGCCGAACCCGGTAATCAACAAGTATTACGGCAAAAAGAACTATTAAACGAAATACTGAAATTCACACAATTGGATATCTATGCTTCCACCAATTTATGGAACGACCCATGGTTTGAATAAATAAAAAAACAAAAGATATGGCATCAAAAAAGAAAATTTTCGTATTGGATACTAATGTGTTGCTTCACGACTACAAATGTATTTACAACTTCGGTCGCAACGATATCGTATTGCCTATAACCGCATTGGAAGAATTGGATAAATTCAAAAAAGGTAACGAACTGATCAATTACATGGCACGCGAATTTACGCGTGAACTCGACAAATTGGCTGGCAAACAATTGTTCAACGAAGGCGTGCCACTCGGAAAAGGCAAAGGAAGACTCTTCATAGAAACCGGAAAAGATTTTTCGCCGGTAGGCAAAAAATCCTTCCCCGAAGACATTCCCGACCACAGAATACTGGCCATAGCGGAATGGCTGCACCTGAACCGTGACCATCCCGTAATTCTCGTATCAAAAGACATCAACCTCCGAATGAAAGCCAAAGCCTTGGGCATCCAATCGGAAGATTACGAATCGGACAAAGTGGTTGATTTGGATGAAAAAATTTACAAATCCATTCGTACCATAGAAAACATCGACGGCAACCTTATACAAAAACTATACACCTCCAAACGGATTCCCCTGTCTCTATTTGCCGATTACATAGACCAACCCCTACCCAACGAATATTTCATATTCAAATCGTCCAACTCCAGCGCATTAGCCTATTACAATGTATTTGAAGAAACCATCGATCGGGTAGAAAAAAAATACATGTACGGCATCCAACCCCGTAATGCAGAACAAACCTTTGCCGCCCATGCCCTCCTCAACGACCATGTACCGCTGGTAACCATGACCGGAAAAGCCGGAACGGGAAAAACCCTGATTGCACTGGCTGCCGCACTCGAACAACGCAATAAATTCAACCAAATATTTTTGGCGCGTCCTATTGTTCCACTCTCTAACAAAGATATAGGGTACCTACCCGGCGACATCAAAAGTAAAATAGGCCCCTACATGCAACCGCTATTTGACAACCTCGGAGTCATCAAATCACAATTTACCCCCACCAGCAAAGACTACCAACGCATCGAAGAAATGATAAAAGACGAAAAATTGGTAATTACGCCATTGTCCTACATCAGAGGCCGGAGCTTGTCTAATGTGTTTTTTATAGTGGACGAAGCACAAAACCTGACTCCGCACGAAATAAAAACCATTATTACGCGTGCCGGAGAAAATAGCAAATTCGTATTTACCGGAGATATAGAACAAATCGATTCGCCTTATTTGGACGCTCATTCCAACGGATTATCATATCTGACCGACAGAATGAAAGGACAAGAAGTATTTGCACACATCAATCTGGTAAAAGGAGAAAGGAGTTATTTGGCCGAACTGGCCAGCAAACTGCTCTAAAACAAGGATATGGACAAAAAAGTAGCGCTGCACACCCTCGGTTGCAAACTAAATTTCGCCGAGGGTGATACCATTTTGAGAAACTTTGTAAAAGCCGGCTACCAAATTGTAGATTTTAAGCATCAAGCGGATGTTTATATCATCAATACCTGCTCGGTTACCCATGTGGCCGACAAAAAAAGCCGCAACTTGATACGACAAGCCATAAAACACAATCCGGAAGCAATCGTAATCGTTACCGGATGTTACGCCCAAAACAATGCAGAAGAAATAGCCCGACTAATTCCGGATACCGATTTTATAGTGGACAACTTGCACAAGAACTCGTTTTTTGTACCGGAAAACATTGCCCGTTTACATAAAAACGAAAAACCTGAAATTATACAAAACGATATAAGAAAAGCCCACACGGATTTTTACCCGTCTTATTCCATCAACTTCCGGACTCGTTCCTTTCTCAAAGTACAAGACGGATGCGACTATTCTTGCAGCTATTGCACCATTCCGTTTACCCGCGGACACAGCCGGAACGCCTCCATACAAGAAATTGTCCGCTCTGCTCAGGAAATTATTCGGGCCGGCGTAAAAGAAATTGTCCTTACGGGCATCAACATCGGAGATTTCGGCAAATCGACCGGAGAAACATTTTACGAGTTAATTAAAGCACTAGATGCCCTCAAAGCAGACATCCGGTTTCGCATCTCCTCAATAGAACCCAATTTGATTACCACGGATATATTGAAACTTATTGCCGGATCCGGCAAGTTTGCCCGACACTTTCACATTCCGCTCCAGTCCGGAAGTGACAGCGTGTTACGCAGCATGCAAAGGCGCTACAACACCCGGCTTTTTGCGGCCAAAATAGAAGAAATAAACCGGATATTGCCCGATGCCGGCATAGGAATAGATGTTATAACCGGTTATCCCACGGAAACCACGGAAGATTTTGAAACGACCATCCGGTTTTTGGAAAATCTCCGGTTTTCTTACTTGCATGTGTTTACCTATTCGGCACGCCCTATGGCCAAAAGTTATAAATTGAAACCGGTGGCCACCAATACCGAAATAACGGAAAGAAGCAAAATCTTACATCAATTAAGCAACAAAAAGCGAAAAGCATTTTTGGAAGAAAATCTGGGGCGCGAATTAGCCGTTCTGTTTGAAAGCGACCGGATAAACAGCAACATTTACGGACTTACAGACAATTATATACGGGTAGTTACTCCTTTTGAACCACGGCTTGTCAATCAGATAAAAAAGGTAAAAATAGTTGCCGTGGAAGATGTGGAGAAAAACACTTGTACATGCCAACTTTTGCCGGACCGATGAAAACTCTCGTCAAAATATCGGTATTGCTTTTGTTCGCTTTATTATGGGATGCCTGCTCTCATAAAACAGCTCCCGTAGCAACGGTTCCGACACCGAAAGACACCATTCCGGCAGATACCGTTTTGCAAGCCGACACCTCCTCGTCATTACCCGTACCAACACCCGAATACACTCCTTTTGAAAAAAAATTGCAGGCCTACGGCTTGGTTGATGTACAAACACTCGACAGTAGTATCAAAGTATCCCTAAAATACGCCACCACCGACAATTTTATGCATCGCAACATGTACGGAGACTTTGACAAAGCCTACCTGCAAAAAGAAGTGGCGGAAAAACTGGTAAAAGCCCAGCATTACCTGAAAGATTCCGTTCCGTGGTACAGCCTGATTATTTATGATGCTGTACGTCCCCGCATAGTACAGCAATGGATGTGGGACTCTGTAAATGTACCTGATCGTGTACGGTACAAATACTTGTCGAACCCGCAATACGGCTCCTTACACAATTTCGGAGCGGCAGTGGATGTCAGCATCGTAAACGATTCTACCGGCAAAGCACTGGATATGGGTACCCCGTTCGACTGTTTTTGTGAATTGGCCTATCCGTACTTCGAAAAGAAAATGCTGGCCAACGGAAAACTATCACGCAAAGCCTATCAAAACCGCCTACTGCTAAGACATGTAATGAAAAAAGCCGGATTTTCCGGCATTTCTACGGAATGGTGGCATTTCAATTCGTGTTCCCGGAAAACAGCCAGAAAAAAATACCCTATCGTAGAAAACTTTGAAGGATTGCCGGAAAAAACAACTACGCTGGCGGAACACAAAACCCCAACAACAGACAATACGGAAACAACCCAACACAACATATCGTTCAGAGTACAAATAAAAATATCAAAGAAACCGCTTTCACTGTCGTGCCCATGCTTCAAAGGATTGAAAGTATGGCAATACTATCATAACGGATACTATAAATACACTGCCGGCCATTTTACGGATTTGAACCAAGCCGTAAAATTCCGCAATCAATTAAGAAAGAAAGGATTTCATGATTGTTTTGTAGTAGCGTTCGACAAAAACCGTCGCATCTCCTTCAAAGACGCCTATAAAATATTGGAAGAATAAGCCCTATCAGCCGCAAGCCGGTGTTGCACCATCTTTCCAACCTTCTTTTTCCAGTTGGAGAAATCGCTCACGCTCTTCGTCGGTCATCACCACCACTTCCACATACACTTCCGCCCCCAATTGGGTAAGCGGTTCTACCAGCGATACCGCCAAATCGTTCAGTATCGGGACATTAGGAAACGGAATGGCTATCGTCAAAGTCACCGTATTGCCGTCCACCGCCAAATCTTTGGCTATTCCCAAGTTTTTTAAGGTATCGTTTATGGAAGGATGCGGTACATTTTCTATCGCCTTCCACGCCTCTTCTATTGTAAGTGCCATCGTTTCATTTTTTTTTACAAAGTTATATCAAATAAGTTTTTTCCTAACATCAAAAAGAAAGATTTTAGACAGTGTAAATAGTCGGATATTGCAGAAATAACCATATTGAAATGGTTAGCGTGGAAAGGAT
>CAYMVE010000033.1:0-17611 GCA_964393715.1 uncultured Bacteroidales bacterium
CCTTTGTCTTTGTCCTCCGGATAGTTCGTGTGGATACCTTCCGTAATGTTCCGGAGATAATCCTGTTTGACTAAGTAAGTGATTCACTTTTTCGCGGGCTTCTTTTTTCGATTTTGCCAGTTTGTTTACTAATATAGGTTCTTCAATGGCTTGTCCTATTGTCATTCTTGGATTTAATGAGGAAAAAGGATCTTGAAAAACGAGTTGTACTTTCTTTCTGTATTCTTTGTTTTGTTGGTGCGACAAGGAAAAAATATGGTTTCCTTTGAATAAGATTTCTCCGGCATCGGGTTTGATAAGTTTTAATAGGGTACGTCCCAATGTGGTTTTTCCACTTCCGGATTCTCCGACTAGTCCCAGACTTTCCCCTTGTTTAATGGTCAGGTTAATATTGTTGAGTACCGTATGTTTTCGGACGGGGTTGCCCAAAAGGTTGATTTTTGTTGTATAAGAAACCATTAGGTTTTTAATACGAAACAGGTCGGGAGCCGATCGGATTTTTTCTTTGGGGATAGGTGTGCTCTTGTATGAGGAGATTTTTTTTTCTAAAAAGTCTTCTACAACCGGCAGTTTTTCCGGTCTTTTATTTACGGGTGGTCTGCATGCCATCAATCCTTGGGTATAGGGATGTGACGGATTGTGTAAAATGGTTGGGGTAGCTCCCGTTTCTATCATTTGCCCTTTGTACATGACCAGCAATTTGTCGGTAACATGGGCTAAGACGCCGATGTCGTGCGATATGAATATGAGGGAGATATGATGTTTTACTTTTAGTTTGTTGAGCAAAGAGATGATTTTTCGTTGTACGGTGATGTCCACTGCCGTGGTAGGTTCGTCTGCTATAACAAGGGATGGTTGGGCTGCCAATGCCATAGCAATCATGACTCTTTGTTTTTGTCCGCCCGATACTTCAAAAGGATAACTGTTGTAAATTGTTTTCGGATCTTGAATTTTTACTTCTGAAAATAAGTTTAAGATGAGTTCGATACGTTGTTTCTTAGGCAGTTCTTTTTTGTGTATCCTTAAAATTTCTTCTACTTGTGCACCGAGCTTAATACGCGGATTAAAGGAGGTCATCGGTTCTTGAAATATTATAGATATTTTTCCTCCTCTAATTTTTTTCAATTCTTCTTGTTTTAGTGTGGTAATGTTTACAATGCCGTTATGGTCGTTGAAAAGTATTCTGCCACTTGTTACTTTAATTTGTGGAGGAAGCAATCCGAGTATAGAGAAAGCCGTAAGGGATTTTCCGCTTCCGGATTCTCCCAATATGCCCAGAGTTTCGCCATGTTGTAAATCAAATGACAAATTGTTGACTAATGTTCTTCCGTTGGTTAATTGTAGGGATAAGTTTTTTATTTCCAGGATGTTATTCATATTGTTCCTGTTTCAAGTCGTTAAGATAAGGAAAAAATGAGTTTTGAGAATGAAATAATCCTAAAATATTTTAATACCTTTACAGGACAAAAATAGATTGTTTATGAAGCGTATAATTTTTCTAGTTTGGGTATTTTCCGTTTTTTCCTTAAACATTTCATGTTTTTCGCAAAAGTCGGAAAATAATGATGAATCTCAGTCCAAAGGTGTTAAGATCAAGGTGGAAGCCAAGGGATGGGAAAACCAAGAGGTTATTTTCGGATCGCATTATCTTAACAAGAATAAATTTTTGGATACGGTAAAAACCGATGCCAATGGTGTGGCATATATAACTTCCGATTCGCTTTTGCCTACCGGTACTTATTTTATTGTTTTCCCGAAAAAGACTTTTGTAGAGGTGATTATAGACAATAAAAATCGCAATTTTTCCATAAGTGCCGATTTGAATGATTTTATGAATACTGTTCAGGTTTCTGGTTCGGATGAGAATCAATTGTTTGTTGAATACCAGCGCTTTTCGTATGAGAATAGAAATAAGATGAGGAGTTTTTCACAAAGGATGCAGGCGAATCGTTCCAATAAGGATTCGATTAATGCCATCAATAGGGATATTGAGCGTTTTAATGAATATATGAATCAAAAGCGTGATGAGTATATCCGGAGAGCCAAAGGGACTTTTTTTGCCGATTTGTTGTATGCCTTAAAAGAGGTGGTGGTGCCCGATACTTTTACGGTTGATGCTTCATTACCTCCGGAAAAGAGAGATTCGGCTTTACGGATGAAAAAATATTTGTATTACAAGAATCATTTTTTTGATTATGTGGATTTTTCCGATCCGAGGTTTTTGCATACTACGGTATTTGCCAACAAGTTGAACAAATTTTTTACACAAGTGGCTTATAACAATCCGGACAGTATTGTTCATGATGCTTTGAAGATTTTGAAACAGGCCGAAAAAAACAAAACTACTTTGGATGCTTTGGCAAGGTTGATGATAAATAACTTTGAAAACTCCGGAAGATGGGCAAACGAGAAGGCGTTTATTGCCATAGCGGAAAACTATTTTTTGAATGGGAAAGTGAAGACCGGGGAGGCTTTTAAGCAAAGGTTGCAATTCAGGGTAAACACCATGAAAAAATTATTGGTGGGAGAAAAGGCGCCTGTAATTCCTCTTGCCGAAATGAATAGCGGTAAGGTCTTTAATTTTGAAAAGATAGATGCTCCTTTGATGATTTTATATTTTTGGTCGGCCGACTGTCACCACTGTCAGGAATTTACTCCGGGATTTTACAAATTGTACGAGAAATATAAAAGTAAAGGGCTTAAAGTAGTTGCCGTTACTGCTACTAATGATTTTGATAATTGGAAACAGTATGTGGCTGAGCAAGGATATACCGATTGGATAAATGCATATTATGCGGGTAAAAATTACGGAGAATTGATTATGATTTATGATATATTTATGACACCGCGTTTGTATGTTTTGGATAAAGATAAGAAAATCATTGCCAAAGATTTGTCTGAAAAGGCATTGGAATGGCTGTTGCACAGTAAGTTGGATAAATAGCGTTTTTTTTGTTGTTTTTCTATCTTCATGCACTTACAGGATAGCCGGCGATAATAGACCGGTGATTCTGGGACACGGAGGCATGGGTATCAAGTCCGTGCTTCCTTTGGATTCTTATGAGTCGTTATTGAAAGCAGCTGTGAAATTTGACGGAACGGAAGGGGATGTGCAGCTAACTCAAAACGGTGTGCTTGTATTTTGGCACGATAAGTTTTTTAAAGATACTTTGCTTTCCAACTTCAATTTTACAAAACCTGTTTATTATAGATATTTTTTTGCAAAATACCGGCTTGCTACGGTGGAGGCTTTGCTTGAAAAGATACCGGAGAATAAAGTGGTGTCGTTAGATGTTAAGTTGTATGGGTGTGATAGGGCGTGCAAACTTTTGATGGTAAAAAAAATCGGTGATTTTGCATCCCGGTTTTCCCGGAAATATGACATTTTGGTGGAAACTCACGATCGTTTTCTGATTGAGAAACTAAATGATATAAGGGGCATAAAAGTATTTTATTATGCCGGTTCGGTTGATGATGCTATGTCGATGTGTAAGGGGGGAATGGTTGACGGTATCAGTATGAAAAATTCGTTGGTTTCTGCTGAAGCCGTAAGCAAATTAAAGCACTCGGGATGCCAAGTAATGCTTTGGAATATCAAAAATAGAAGGCAATTGAAAAGTGCTTTGGACAAAAAGCCGGATTTTCTGCAAACGGATTTTATTCGGGTGAAGTTTTAGTGTTACTTTTCCCCGGTTTTATCGTTGTCAATATCTTTGAATCCTATAAGTATCGATACACAGCCTTCTTTTACCGTATAATCATCTTCCGTTTTGGGGGGGACAATTACTCTTAGCGTTAGTTCCAAAGCTTGGTCGGTTTTGAAATCCCAGAAAGGCAAGTAATCGGTAGATTCGTTGTCGTATATAAGGGTGCCGTCTTTGTCAAAAAGTTTGAAATGAACATTTTCCAATATAGGGTCGCTACAAACAAAAATCCGGTAAGCCTGATCCGGATAAAAAGTGAGGTTCAGGTCGGCAACATCGCCTTGTGCTAGTACCGCACTGTTTAGTTGTCCGTTGTAAACATAAGGATCTAATTGGGGCAAACATTTTTTCTTGGTGAAACTTTTACATTGTGCTGTAGATTGAATGGTTGCAAAAGATACAAACATCCCTGTTATCAAAACCAAAGATAAAAACTTTTTCATAATGAAACGGTTTTAGTTGATAATGTTGTTTCTGATTTCCGAAACCATTTGTTTTATTTTGTCGAGTTGTTCTTCGTTAACGGCCACAGTACTTTCTCCACTTATTACCGTCATTTTTTGTGTGGTGTCGGTTTCTATTTTTTTCTTTTTATAAACAATGTTTATGTTGTCAAAAACTACTTTTAATGCTTCCAAATCTCCTGCATATTTTGCCAATAGCGAGTCTTCCGGATAGGATTTCAATAGTTCCACTAAATTGTTTATAGACATTTTTTGTTCAGCTATTCTTCTGTATATCAGGTTTTTATCTTGTGCTGTTTCTGCTATGTTAAGTGCAATATACATACCTTCTATCCAGCCGCCCAGAATAATCATTGCGGCAATATTTCCTTGGTCGTTATCTTTGAAATAGGAGTCTGCATTTCCGTATGATTGTGCAATCAATTGCAAAACACTGTCTTTGTTGTTGATGTTTGCTTCCAATTTTTCAAATACTTCTTTGGTATCTTCTTCCGGAACACCTAACTTGTCGGAGATCTTTTTGATGATTACGATGTAATCCAGAGAAGTTTGTATTTGATCCATTATACGAGCGTAGCTAACATCGCTTCCGTATGTTCCCATATTCAGTGCCAACTTTTGATAGGTGAGGTATTTATCAAAATTGGATAAGGGATTCATTACTTTTTTGTCAAAGGAGACACCGGCTTTTTTTAAAAGGTTGCTCAGCTCTATGGGAGAAGGAATGGTGTAAAATATTTTTTTTACTTTTTTTTCGGTATTTTCGTTTGTCTGGTAAAAACCGGTTGAATCTTGGTTTTCGGTGTCTATGGAAGTGTTTTGGGTTCCATTGTTGCAAGCGGAAAATACCCATCCGCTTAGAGCCAAAAGTAAGTATAATGATTTCTTGAATTTCATGACGATTTGCTTTTTTGCAAATATACTTTATTTCCTTAAAACTGCAAAAATATTTTTTAACACTATGTATTTTTTTCTTTAAATTGTGTAAATTTGCATATCGGTAACAAAAATTTATTGGCTATGAAAAAAATTATTTTGGCATTGTTGTCCGGAGCTTTTTTCAATGCGTCGGCACAAATTACTTTGACAGAAGCAGATGCTCCGTCTATTGGCGATTCTATTTTTGAGATTGTAGATACTGCGATAACTCCCGGACTAACGGCAGGTCCCATTGGAGCGGATGTGGTTTGGGATTTTACCTCTTTGAGTTATTCTTATGTGGATACCACTCTTTATGTAGATCCGGTATCTGTTGATTTGGATAACGAGTTTCCGATGGCAAATTTGGCATCCATTACTTCAACGGACACGAGTTTTTTGTATAAAGGAACCGAAGGATTGGCTTTATTAGGTGTACATACCGATATGTTCAATTTTAAGCCTGATAATCCGTTTTATTTTATGAAGTTTCCATTTACTTATGGAAACACTTTGTGCGATACTTTACATTTTCAGGTAACTATTCCGTACGATACTAATGTTAGCGGTATTCAAATTGACTCGGTACGTATGACCATGAATGTGATTGCTCATGATACGGCTGTTGCTTACGGAACTGTAAAAGTGCCGGGAGAAACATTTGATAATGCTTTGATAATTAAGGATGTGTCGGATAACCATCAAATAATATCCGTGTATAACAGCACTTTCGGCACATGGATGGATGTACGGGATACTACCTTTATTTCGGTGTCTTACAGTGCTTACATTAACGGATATGGCGGTACGATACTGACCATAAATATGGCTGACGACGGTACTGTGAAAAATGCCAGATTTAAATACAATCAACAAGCAGCCAATAGACCTGTAAATTATTCTGTTGCAGAGTTGAAGTTGTATCCGAATCCTGCTGCTTCCCAGTTGTACATTGAAAATAATGCCGGAGCATCCGTAACCATATACGATATATCCGGAAAAGTTGTACAATCCGTTACAAATGCTGCTAAAAATGCAAGAATAGATGTGAGTGGTTTAAAGCCGGGGAGCTATGTCGTTAAAGTTAAAGAAAGTGGTGCTGTAAAAGTAGCCAAATTGAATATTATGAGATAATGTAAATTGCTAATTGACAGTATGAAAGGGCACAGTTTCAAGTTGTGCCCTTTTTTTGTGTTTTGTAAAGTATATAGGAGGGAGGTATAGCGGTTTTTTTAGTACCTTTGCGTGGTAATATGATGAGGTATGCAAAAGAATTTACAACAAAAAATTAGATTTAATCATTGTACGGAGGTTCAAATTCGTTTTAATGATATAGATATTGCCGGGCATGTAAATAATGAAGTTTATTTCAGCTATTTTAACTATGGCAGGATGATTTATTTCAAAGATCTTAATTCGGATTTTGATTGGCAGCAATTCGGCTTGGTATTGGTAACCATGAACATTGATTTTTTTGAACCTGTTTTTATAAATGATAAAATAAAGGTTTGTACTAAAATTACCACTATTGGAAACAAGAGCATTGAAATGATTCAGCATGTAATAAAAGAATCGGAGGAAGATCCGGTTGTTGTCGCATCGTGCAAATCCGTGTTGGTCGGGTATGATTACAAAGAAAAGGTCTCTTTGCCTATCCCGGAAAATTGGAAAGAAATGATTGTGAATTTTGAAAAGAATGTAGTGTTAAAATCAAAATAGTATGCGATTTATAGCTTTTACAACATTGTTTATGTCATTGAATTTGTTGAACTCCCAAAGTTTGCTTTGGAAAATAACGGGTAACGGACTCAAAAAACCGTCATATTTGTACGGCACCATTCACATACAAGACAAAAGGGCTTTTGCTTTTGACGATACCGTACTCACTTTGTTTAAGACATGCAAGGCCTATGCCATGGAATTGAATCCCGAAAAGATTGAGCCTGCCGAGCTTAAAAAGTTTATGATAATGAAAAAGTATTCTTTGAAGGACTTGTTGAGTGAGGAGGAGTACAAAAAACTGGACGGATACCTGAAAGAAAAAACGGGAACGGGAGCCATTCTGTATAACAAAACCAAACCGTTTTTTATTCAATCTCAAATTATGCAGCTTACTATGCCTAAAGATATGGATGATGCTTTGGATATGTACTTCTTTAATTTGGCCAAGCAAAACGGCATGGAAGTATTGGGTATTGAGAAACTCAAGGAACAATTGGAAGCGGTGAACAAGATTTCTCTTAAAGATCAGGCTAAAATGTTGATGGAGAGCTTGAAAGATACTACTAATGTAAATTTCGAAGAATTGCTGCAAGCTTATCGAGCTGCTGATTTGAGCAAGTTGTCGGAACTGATGAAAGATACTACTTTGCCGCAAAATTTTGAAGAAGCTTTTTTGGTAAAAAGAAACAAGAGAATGGCTAAACGAATAGCCAAGTTTGTAAAAAAACAACCTACCTTTAATGCGATTGGTGCGGCTCATTTGCCGGGTGAAAAAGGAGTTGTCAATTTGCTTCGTAAAAAGGGTTTTACTGTAGAACCCGTTCCGTTTGAGTTTAAAGACAATCGGGAATGACGAAAAAAAAGCTTTTGATAGTTGCGGCCACTCACAAGGAAATAGAACCTATTACGGGCAAAACGAACGATAATTTTTTTGCTCTGACTTCCGATACGGATGTTTTGATAACCGGTGTGGGGGTTATGCCTACCACCTATTACCTTACCGAAACGCTTTCGACTCATACCTATTCGTTGGTGTTGAATGCCGGAATTGCCGGTAGTATGACCGACAAATTCGGCATCGGTGAAACGGTTGAGATTATTTCGGATACGCTGGTGACCGCAGGTAAGTTTACCAAGACCAAATATAAGTCCATGTTTGAAGCCGGATTATGGAACGAGAACGAACCGCCCTATCTTTCCGGTATTATTATCAACCGCAAACATTTTAATAACCTTCCTGGAGCCAAAGCGATTACCACCTCGATAATAGGATTTGACAAGTCTCCGTTTTCAAAGTACAAACCTGAAGTGGAAACAATGGAAGGTGCGGCGTTTTTTTATGCTTGCCATAAGAAAAGATATGATTGCGCGGCTGTTAGGAGCATATCGAATTTTGTAAAGGATAATAAATGGGAAATAGAAACGGCTGTTAACAATTTGTGTGATTATATAGCCAATAATTTTGAGTTATGAAAAAAATAAAATTCGGTTTTTCTTCTTGTCCCAACGATACTTTTATTTTTTATGCATTGGCCAACAAAAAAATAGATACTTACGGATATGATTTTGATTTTGTGATTGCCGATGTGGAAGAACTGAACAAAATGGCGTTGGAAGGAAATGTAGATGTAACCAAGATAAGTTTCAACGCTTATGGAAAGGTGGCGGATAATTACATTTTGAGCCATTACGGAAGTGCATTGGGTAAAAACAACGGACCGCTCATTATATCCAAACGGTATGGAACAATAGACGAATTGAAAGACAAAAAAATTGCCGTTCCGGGATATAATACCACTGCAAACTTGTTGATGAGTATAGCTTTCCCTCAATTGACGAACAAAAAAGAATATTTGTTTTCGGATATAGAGGATGCCATTTTGCAAGATGAAGCGGACGCGGGACTGATTATTCACGAAACACGCTTTACTTATGCCGGTAGAGGGCTGAAAAAAGTGGTGGATCTGGGAGAATGGTGGGAAAATAATTTCCACCTGCCTTTGCCGCTGGGGGGCATTTGTATCAACCGTAATTTGCCGGCAGAAACCGTGAGACTTATCGATAATATTATTGGCGAAAGCGTGAGGTACGGTTTGAAACATCCGGAAGAAACCAAATGGTATATCAAAAAGTATGCGCAGGAAACCGGAGAAAATGTGATAGAAAGCCATATTGCTCTGTATGTAAATGAATACACCGCTTATATCGGGGAAGACGGAAAAAAGTCCGTAGAGTTTTTGTTAGAGCAGGGCACCCGATTCGGCTTTTTTGATAAGGTAGAGAAGAATATTTTTGTGTAAAGATTTTTTATCTGTTTTTTCGTATTCGTTGTTACTATTGTTTTATCAGTTTGGTAGAATAACAATGATTATTTTGGTTTACTTGAACTATATACTGCCCGGACGGCAAATCGGAAATATTTAATCTGAGCTGGTTATATCTTTTCATTACCAGTTTTCCCCGGGTATTATATATTTTCACCTCAAAAGGGTAAGATTCCAAAGCCGGGATAATATTCAATTCGGTATGTGCCGGATTGGGATAAATACTCAAAGTATTTTTTGAGGTTACTTCATTTGTCCCCATAGTGTTTAATGCTATTTCTACTACATGGTGACCTGTTGGGAGATATACCGAGGATTTTATTATCCCGTTTGTGTCGGCAGGTACGGTTTCAACCTCTATACCATCAATTAGCACATTATAGCTTCCACTCGTAAGATCTGCCGCAAATATACTCACAAACCGGTTTCCCTGAACATTGTTGAACACATGATAAACTTTTCCCGTATCCGCATCATTAGCAAAGAAATACAATGTATCATCCCAATCCACTCCGACAGAATAAATACTTTGCATAGCCAGCCCGCCTGCAACGGCTACATCGGTGGTGTCTCCGATATCTATGGTGTGTAGATATATTATGGTATCGGTTAGTGTAACAGGTCTTACTTCGATTCTCCATTTACCCGGAGAAAAAAAAGAAGTATCCGGTTCTGTTTCTGGTGGATAATTTACTCCATCTACCCAATATTCATATCCTGTTCCGCCGATAAGAGTTGTTACCGAACTGTCCGGTAAGAGCGTTTTAATTGCAATACTTCCGTTTCCATTGGTTGAGGTGTAGGTTTTTCCGTTGTATGTGGTAATATGTCCGGGGACGGTAGTGCTTATTACACTTCCATTTATATTAGGTTTATTGGCAAAATGGGCAATCCACTTCACATCTCTTTGATGAGTTGTAATGTTTTTTAGATGAATGTGGTCCAAAACAATCACCTTATTAGGTTTTATGTATAATAACCGTCTTCTGAAAAAATCAAGTTTTGTACTATCGTAAGATAATTGGGCATCGGCAATGTTATAAGCATAGGTAGAATCCGCAGCAAATTGTATCCATTTGCCGCGCTGGTGCTGTGGGAGAAATATGTCATCATAGTTCATAAGGGTTGGAGATTCTATTTGCCCACCGTCGTTTGAAACCGGTACTCCCAAAGTGGTATAAGTTTCTGTAGAATCATAAACGCAAATAGTATTATGGGCTATGGTACGTTCGTAGTAATTTCGGTAATGGGTACTACCATAATAATCATAATATCCTGCATCCAAAAGCAATGGAGCATTTTTGAAAATTGTAAAAGAATTGTTATCCCGGTGTTCGTGTGCGGCTTTTTTACTTGGCGAGTTAAAAAAGTAACCATAGTGGCAGTGCTGTCCCATGACGACCGGCTTACCGACAGCCCTACTTTGTCTGCCCACCAGTCCAAGGGCAAGTCAGGGTGACTTACAGGAGGTTGGGTAAAGTCTTTATATAAAATTTTATTAAATTTAGGAATGGTTCACTGCATAAACTGCGGTTGGGAATAATATTGTGACAACCAGCGACTTCTCGGGTCATTAAAAAATCGTGCATGCAAAAACATCACTCTGTCGGGAGCTAAACTTGTTTGTCCGTCACCCAAATGAATACATTTGTTATCGGGACGCATAAAATAAATGTACTGATTAATACAATTTTCTACCCACGGCAAATCGGTATAAAAGTTTTTGTTTGTTCCAATGCGCATATTTTCAAAAAGTTGGAACTGATCTACCAAAGACCACATGGCATAAGCGGCTCCCCAATTCCATCCGCCATCATCATCACGGTAATAGGTCCAACAAGGAATAAAACTATTTATTAGTTTGTCATAGATGATTTGATACCATTGATTGACCGTGTCTTTTTGCTGGGGAGTCAATCCTTCCGCATTATACAAAGTCAAAGCGTTTTGATTACAATAAATCGTATTCCATGTGTTGTGGCTGGACACATAACTGTTTCCTGCGCTAGACGATATGTAAGTATTCATAAATTCTCTATTTACCGCATACAGGCTTTGTGTTAAATTGTCTCTTAGGTCAGTCGGGAAATAATCGTAACATTGGTCTAAAAGGATGTCATTATCAGACAATTGCCTTAATAAACTTTCTTTTTCATACCATCCCATTCCCGAAAAATCAATTGTGTCAATCAGGTTGATTATCTGCCGGGCTATAAATCGGCAACGTTTTAGGGCTACCGAGTCGTTAGTCATTTTGAAAAAGAATACTGTAAGCAAAGCTTCATTGCCTGCGTATGGAGACGACCAGTCCCATGTCCATTGTGTAGAATCCGTTCCTACAAGATAAAGCTGCGTATCGGTAATCCACCAGTTATTATATGCATACAAAATGTCATTATATGTATCTTGTGCTTCTCCGGGTACGGATATTTGGTTGCGAAGCGTTTCAAACCGTGCCGAGTCTATCCATATTCTCGGACGACCGGCATTGACAGTAGGGTATTGTGCTAGTGCTAAAATCGTTTCAAATACAATAATGAAGATGATAAAAAGTTTTTTCATGACCTCTTTATTAAGAAATTCCAATTTTACAAAGGTATTGATTTTTTTGTATGAGGTTATTCAAAATGATTTTTATAAGAAACAGAAAATGCTCATAACCAGATAGGGTAATATGGATAGATTTTTTGACTTTTCTCTTTATTCTTGGTTTTGTAAAACCCCAATCGGCGAAAAATTTTTACTTTTGTGAGGCAAAAAATAAAAAATAAGGAGTTATGTTGAAAGATATTTTAGCCATATCGGGTAAGCCTGGACTTTACAGATTGGTATCGCAAACGAATAGAGGCATAGTAGTGGAATCGTTGGATACCGGAGTGAAGACTTTGATTGGGAACAGCTACAAAGTGAGTACTCTTAAAGATATTGCCATTTATACGGATACCGGAGAAAAACCTTTGGAAGAAGTATTCAAGGCAATGTATGAGGTGGAAAACGGTAATGCGGCTAGCGTAAAAGAAAAAGGAAGTGCCGATGAAATAAAAACATATTTTGAAAAGGTGTTGCCGGATTATGACAAAGACCGGGTGTATGTATCCGATATGAAAAAAGTAATAAAATGGTATAACATTTTGCAAAAGTACGGATTGCTTACCTTCGAAGAGGAAGGGAAAGAAGAAGCGGTGAAAGAAGATAAAAACAATTAAATTCTACCATAATGGGAAATTTTGTGCCTGAGGGGTTTAAGGTTGGAGCATGGAACGATGTGGAACCTTATTTTGAAGAATTGGAAAAACGCCGTATAGATTCTATTGACGATTTGAAAAAATGGCTGAAAGACAAAAGCGATTTGTACGAAGCGCTTGAAGAAGATTTGGCGTGGCGTTACATTAACACCAACAGGTACACGGATAATGAAACTTATAAAAAGGATTATTTGCAATATATCACTGAAATTTTGCCGGAGGAAGAACGGTATGACAATATTTTGGATAGAAAGCTTGTCCGGAGTCCGTATTTTGAACAATTGCCCGATGATCCTTATCGCAATCTCAAACGGCAAACTTACCTGAAGTTAAAAGTTTTTAACGAAAAGAATTTACCTTTGTTGGCTACTATGCGGCAGATGGAGCAGGAGTTTGCCGAAATCACGGGACGTCTTACCATCCATTACAAGGGAGAAGAATTGACTTTGCCGCAAGCTGCCGTTTTTCTCCAAAATCCGGATAGAGCGGTACGCGCCGAGGTGTACGAAGCCATAGCTCGTAAGCGACAAAGTGTACAGGAGCAATTGGAAGATTTGTATGACAACTTGGTGTCGGTGAGGACACAAATAGCTGTTAATGCCGGTTATGACAATTACAGGGACTTCAAGTTTGACGAGCTTGGACGTACGGATTATACGGCGGAAGATTGTTCCCGATTTCACAAGGCGGTGAAGGAATATGTTTTGCCCCTGGTGGAAGAGATGTACGAACGGAGAAGAAATCTGCTGGGCGTGGAGAAATTGATGCCGTACGATTTGGAAGCGGAGTTACCCGGAGAAGTTACCCCTAAGCCTCATGATATTGTGGATAATACTATTGCGGTTTTTTCGGAACTGGATACTTCGTTCGGGCAGTTTATCCGCTTGATGAACGAAAAAGGTTTTCTGGACCTTGAAAGTCGTAAGAACAAAGCACCCGGAGGTTTTAATTATCCCTTGTACAAAACGGGTATTCCCTTCATATTTGCCAACTTTGCGGGCACCTTTCACGATTTGCAGACCATGGTACATGAGGGGGGGCATGCCATTCATTCGTTTTTGACCAAAGATCTGGAATTGGTTGATTTTAAGGAGTTTCCTTCCGAAGTAGCCGAATTGGCTTCCATGTCGATGGAACTTTTGTCTATGAAATATTGGAGGCTGTTTTTTGATTCGGAGGAAGAATACCGTACGGCCAGAAGAAAACAATTGGAAGGTGTAATCAAAGTGTTACCTTGGATAGCTGCTGTGGATAAGTTCCAACATTTGGTTTATCTCAATCCGCAATTTTCTGCCGGAGAACGAAATAGGTTATGGCACGAAGTTATAACGGAATTTACCCCGAAAAATCTTTCTTACGAAGGTTGGGAATGGTATCGGGACATATTGTGGCAAAAACAATTGCATATTTTTGAAGTGCCGTTTTATTATATCGAATACGGTTTTGCACAGTTAGGTGCTATAGGTGTTTGGAAAAATTTTACCGCCGATTCTGTGAACGGTATAAAAATGTACAAAGAAGCACTTGCTTTGGGATATACCAAAAGCATTCCGGAAATATACGAAACTGCCGGAACTCGATTTGATTATTCCGATACATATATTAAAGAACTGATGGATTTTGTAAAAACGGAAAACGATACGCTCCAATGAATTCGCTGGATATTGCCATAGGTGTTGTGTTGCTTTATGCGGCGGTACGGGGATTTATGCGTGGAGCCGTAAAGGAAATAGCCGGAATTGTAGCCATTGCTGCCGGAGTATATTTCAGTATGAAGTTTTCGGGACTTACTGCCGGATGGCTCAGAGATTACTTTGGTGTAACGGGAGGAATGATTAAGCCCGCTGCGTTTATTGTAACTTTTGTGCTGGTGTTGTTGGCAGTGAAACTCATGGCGGCACTCACGGATAAACTTTTGGAGTTTGCTGGATTGGGATTGCTGTTGAAGTTGGGAGGAATGCTTTTGTCCGTGTTTAAGTGGATGCTTATTGTTGGAGCGGTACTTACGGCTGTTTTCGATTTTAATCGCTCCGTTGAGAATACTTTTGTCGAAGAAAAAGTATTTGAAGACAGCCTGTTGTCAAAAACTTGTATAGGTGTGGCAAGTCTAATTTTGCCCGACGGTATTTTTGCAAAAAACGAACCAAAAGAAAACAAGGAGGAATAGGATATGAATTACATAGAAGAATTGCAGTGGAGAGGCATGTTGCACAATAAAACCGAAAATGTTGAAGAATTGTTTAAAGAAGGTATGGTTACGGCTTATGTGGGCATTGACCCTACGGCTGATTCGTTGCATATCGGACATTTGGTATCTATCATGATGCTTAAACATTTTCAGCGTTTCGGACACAAACCTTTGCTTGTGGTTGGCGGTGCAACCGGAATGATAGGAGACCCCTCGGGCAAATCGGAAGAAAGAAATCTGCTGGATATTGAAACAATACGCAAAAATCAAGAAGCTATAAAAGAACAATTATCCAAATTTTTGGACTTTTCGGACCATATTCCCAACAAAGCGGAAATTCTGAATAACTATGATTGGATAGGCAAATTTTCTTTTATTGATTTTATTCGCGACATTGGCAAGCACATTACAGTAAACTATATGCTGGCTAAGGATTCCGTAAAAAAACGAATCGGGCAAGATGGTAAATCCGGCATGTCTTTTACGGAATTTTCGTATCAGTTGGTACAGGCTACCGATTTTTGGCATTTGTATAGAGAATACGGGTGTAAATTGCAATTAGGTGGCTCCGACCAGTGGGGAAATATTACAACCGGGATAGAACTGATAAGACGGAAAGAGGGAGGAACGGCACATGGAATTACTTGCCCGCTTATAACCCGGGCCGACGGTAAAAAGTTTGGTAAAACGGAAAAAGGAAATGTATGGTTGGACCCGGAAAAGACTTCTCCATACCGGTTTTACCAGTTTTGGCTCAATGTGTCGGATGAAGATGCGGAAAGGTACATCAGAATATTTACCGTATTGCCGAAAGATGATGTAGATGCTGTGATAGAAGAGCACAAACAGGCACCCGAGCGAAGATTGTTACAAAAAACGCTTGCCAAAGAAATTACCGTTATGGTGCATTCCGAAGAGGCTTACCAATCGGCGGTGGAGGCTTCGCAAATCTTGTTTAGCAAGCAACCTTTGAAAGAGTTGCAAAACATTGACGAGAAAACTTTTTTGGAAGTTTTTGACGGTGTGCCACAGTTCAAATTTAAGAAAGAAGACTTAAACATCGATGTGGTTAGTTTTTTGTCACAAGCCGGAGTGATACCTTCCAAAGGTGAAATCAGGCGGCTGATTAAAAACAACGGTATAAGTATCAACAAAGAAAAGGTAAAGTCACCGGAACAGGTGATTGACGAGTCTTATTTGATTAACGGTAAGTACATTTTGGCCCAAAAAGGCAAAAAGAACTACTATCTGATTGTGTTGGAGTAAATACCTGATAATGGGTATTTTGTCTTATGTCCGGGCAAATCACTTAATTTAGGTATAACAGCCACCCTTGTTTTGATGCTACATTTGCAAAAAAAGCAAAAGATGAAAATTAAAAAATTTACCATAACGGATGATTGCATAGGTTGTATGGCTTGTGTGGGAATCAGCGACAAGCATTTTAAGATGAATAACGACAATAAGGCTGTTGTCATAAAACAACCCGAAGACAAAGAAGAAGAGGCGTTGTGTCAGGATGCGGCCGATGCTTGTCCTGTTGAGGCAATTGTAGAAATCAAGGAGGAAAACAAGGATGTGCAACCTGTCTTTGCCACTTCCAACATTAAAGAAACTTTGGACAAGTATCCGGAACTTAAAGAAGTGCTCATCGGGTTGTCGCCAAAGTTCAAAAGGATACAAAATCCGGTGATGTACAATACTTTGGCACGTTTTGCTACCTTCAAAGATGCGGCAAAGATGACCGGTGTTTCCATTTGTGAAATTTTACATACCGTCAATAAATATCTTGGTGTGGAAGAAGAATTGATCAATTCCATGCCGGAATGCATTTCTCAACATAAAGACGAAATACCGAATATGGCAGGAGAAGAAATTACTTGGGAAGAATCAAGAGAATTGTATATTCTTACCGATGATAATTATGAAGAAATAGTGGAAAAAATCAATGCGCTTAAACCGCAGGAAAATCTTATTGTGATTTCGGTTGACCGGCCGGATTTACTCGTTAAAGTTGTGGATGGTTTAGGTTACAAGTACAATTTGTCCAAGACCAAGGAGTACCGATTGTCGATATTTAATCCTGAACCGATAGAGGAAGAGGACGAAGATTGGATGGAAAAAAGCGATGAGTTTGATATCTTGGATGTGAGAATGATGACAACCGACCCGTTTGATATTATTATTCAGAAAGCCTATAATACGGAGGAGGGAGAAGGTTTTATCCTCATCCAACGGTTTCAACCTTATCCCATAATCAATATGTTGCTTGAAATGGGCTTTGAGGCTCAAATGGAACAAGTGGCATCGGATGAAGTATGGGTTTATTTTTATAAAAAGCCGATAAAGAAAGGAGGTGTCAATATAAATACGGGTACCAAACCGGAAGTGGTTATACAGTCGGCAACACCTGTGGCATATCCGGTGATTATGCGATTGTTGCAAAGTGACAAGATTCGTGAAAGCGTGAAGGTGCGGCAACTGAAAGTGTGGGAAGAAACCGAAAAGCATTTAGGGTGGATAGTAAACGGAACGGCCGACATCAGTTTTTCCGCCGTAATAACCAGTTTGAAACTGGCAAAGTTGGATGTGAAATTCCCGGCTGTATTTGTGTGGGACAACTTTGTGCTTTTGACACGCGGATACAAAGCCGAAGCCTTTAAGGATTTAGTGGGGCATGAAATAAGAACTCCCTTGTTTGCAGATGCACCGCCGGCTAAAATTACAAAATACCTTATAAAGGAAAGCGGACTTAATCCGGATGATTTTGTTTTCAAATACGGAGAACCTTTCGGGCGCCCCGAAGAAATTTATACAGGATTTGTTACCGGTAAATACGATACGGTAATTTTGCGGGAACCGGAAGCCAGTTATGCGGTAAAAATACTGGAAGACCAAGGTGTGGAATATTCGGAAATATCCTACAATGAAATCTGGAATAAATACAACCCCGGATTCGGAAGTTTTCCCAATGCCGGCATAGTCTTTAAGGGTGAATTTGTGCGTAATCATCCTGAAATAGCAAAAGTGGTATTGTCCGAATTGG
>CAYMVE010000034.1:0-17454 GCA_964393715.1 uncultured Bacteroidales bacterium
TCAAAAGATATCAACAAAAATGATTTTTTGTGGGACGAGGTCGTGGAAAAATATTATAAATTTCTCATAGAAAACACCTTGTAACTCAGGCTTAATTACTAAATTTGTATCTTGAAATAAAAAGTGTTATTATGTTTGAAGAAAAGGATTGGTTTGAGATAAGAGCGGAAGACAGTTGGCGTGTTTTCAAGATAATAGCCGAATTTGTTCAAGGTTTTGAAAAATTGGCCAAAATAGGCCCGTGCGTATCCATTTTCGGATCGGCACGAACCAAGCCGGAGTGTAAATATTACCAGCAGGCGGAAGAAACGGCTTACTTACTTACTCAAAACAACTTCGGTGTAATAACGGGTGGAGGTCCCGGCATTATGGAAGCCGGCAACAAAGGTGCCAAAAGAGGCAACGGTAAATCGGTCGGACTGAATATTTATCTGGAATTTGAGCAAATGCCCAACGAATATATCGATATGGACAAACTGATTACCTTCGATTATTTTTTCGTACGCAAGGTAATGTTTATGAAATATTCGCAAGGGTTTATTGTATTTCCGGGCGGATTCGGTACTTTTGACGAATTGTTCGAAGCCATTACATTGATACAAACCCGAAAAATAGCCCATTTCCCGATTGTAATGGTAAGCCATGATTACTGGGACGATTTGGTTAAGTGGATTAAAACCAAAGTGTTAAAAGAACACCATAATATCAGCGAGGAGGATTTGGACATATTTCAAGTGGTGGATACCCCACAAGAAGCAGTAGATATTATTGTAGATTTTTATAAAAAATACAAACCGAGACCAAATTTCTAATTTATGAAGCGCATTTATTTTGTCTTCAATATAATTGTAATTGCCGCCATATCGTTGATAAGCGAGAATCAAGATGTGGTGGTTTATCTTAAAGCTCCTTCCTCCGTAGATGCGGGCAAGAGTTTTATGGTAAATGTGACATTCGTAAAGAAGTCTAAAATCGAAACTTTTGCCAGATTTGTCGTACTGTTACCAAACGGCATGACCGCAGAACCGGTAGAATCCAGAAACGCCGTCTTTTCTTTCAAAGACAGAGAAGTTAAATTTCTGTGGCTTCCGGGCTCATTACCCATGAAGGACACTTTTGATGTTTCTTTCGTAATTAAGGTGGATACTACGGTGGCCGGAACGGTGTATTTACAAAGCCAATTTGTGTATGTAAAAGACAATGAGCGTAGGACTTTCAAATTAAATCCCACCGAGATAATGGTGAATAATGCTTACGGTGCGGTAGCTGAAAATTACACCCCCGGTGATACCACAATGGTCGTGAAAAACGAATCATCTGACAATTCACAAACAACCGCTACTATCGGTAATGATGTTACAGGACACGGAACTGTTCAGGAAGGGATTGTCAGACAAATAGACATACAAGGAAATGTGGCCAACATTACTGTAACGGTAAATAAAAAAGGTGTAGGTGGTTCGTTTGCAAAAATAGAAGAGAACTTGCCTGCCGGATTTGAAGCAATTGCAACAAATGATGCCGGTAGTGTCTTTACTTTTACCGACAACAAAGCCAAGTTTTTATGGGTTAATTTTCCCAAAGATTCCCTTATGACCATTACCTACAAAGTCATGAAAAACGATGCTTCCGATATTAATCCGGACGAACTGACAATCAAAGGAGTATTTTCGTATCTTGACGGAACGGAAACAAAAGAAATACCCGTTATTGATGCAACCCCCAATAGCCAAAACATATTGGCCGAAACGCAGGATAATACCCAAAATGGGCAAAATATTACCGAAACACGCAACAATGAAGAGCATAATACCGTAAAAGAAGAAACGGACAATCAGTCAATTGCCGAAGAACAAAAAAATACCGGAACGGAGCAGGAACAATCGTATTCCGAACCGGAGAAAAATCCGGTGTTTTTTCGAGTGCAGATATGTGCATTGTCCAAGAAAAAAAGAAGCATTTATTATGTGAAAAGGGTGTATAAAGTTAAGAAAAAAGTATACTTGGAAGAGCATGAAGGATGGAGAAAATATACGACGGGAAAATTTGTTACATACAAGTCGGCGCGTGATTACAGAAACTTTTTATGGAAACGCACACCGGCCAAAGATGCTTTTATTACGGCCTATAACAACGGAAGCAGAGTTACTGTTCAGGAAGCTTTGATGGTAGCCAACCAAAAATGGATTAAATGAAAGGAACAATAGGCAAAATAATATTATGGGTATTTTTTCTAGTGGTAAGCATAAATCGATTGGTTGCCCAAGTAGATTCGTCTTTTTCCGAAACCGACACCTCCGGATTTAGTTCTTTTTTTACTTATTCTGAAGAAGAAATGAGTAAATATTTGGAATACAAGCCAATATTAAAATTCGGGTTCGGATCTTTTACCTATCTGGGAGATGTAAGAGATGCTTATTACGGTCATCCTCTTATTGGTAGAAAACCTGTTATGATCGGTATTTCCAGAAAGATAAACTCCTTTTTGGCTCTCGATTTTGATGTAACCAAGGGCTATCTCTCCGGTATGGAACGAACCACAGAAAGAAACTTGAATTTTTTGACAGATGTGTTTATCGGTGGCCTGCAATTGAGATACAACTTTGAACACTTACTTAAAAAGAAAGATGTGTTTTTGGCTTTGGAAGAATACAGAGTGCTTTTGCCGTTTGTTTCCATTGGAATCGAGACAATGAGTTTTAATTCGAAAGGCGATTTGTACGATGCTGAGGGGAGGATGTATTATTATTGGAGTGACGGAACATTGAGAGATAAACCCGAAAGTCCGGAAAATGTTTATACCTCAACCATTTTGCATCGGGATTATGTTTATGAGACCGATTTGCGCGAATTGGATTTGGACGGATTGGGCAAATATAATACCAGTACTTATGGAATCCCCATTAGCGCGGGTGTAGATTTGCATATTCACGACCGGTTGGTATTGGAAGTGGGGGCAACCTACCACATGATGTTTTCCGATTTGATAGACAATGTTTCGTCTGCCGGAGAAGGAGTTAGAAAAGGCGACAGCAAAGGTGATGCGTTTTTGAATTTTTATGTCGCCGCTAAGTTTGATATTTTCAGTGCCAAAAAAGTGGTAGATGTTTCGAATGATTATTCCGATGTGGACTTTGCTCAAATAGACAAAATGGATAGTGACGGTGACGGTGTTATTGACTTGTGGGACGAATGCCCCGAAACACCAGCAACGGTGAAAGTGGATAACAAAGGCTGTCCGGAAGATGATGATAAAGACGGTATTCCCAATTATCGCGACAAAGAAATACATTCTGCCGATACGGCTATTGTGGATACGGACGGTGTAACCTTGTCGGAACAAAGATTAGCCGAATTGTCCAGAGTGGATTCTGCTATTACCGAAGACGAGATATGTAAAGTATATCCGAGTATGTGCGGTATTACCATTGTAAGAAGACATTTTGCCGAAATACCTACCAAATTCAAGTTTGTGGATAAAAATCACGACAACTACATTTCGCTTGACGAGTTGAATGCTGTAATTGACAAATTCTTTGATTTTGAAACGGATTTGACCGTAGATGATATTTATGAACTGACAGACTTTTTCTTCTCGCAATAAAAATTTTTATCGTTATGAAACCGATACTTTTAATGGTGGTATTGGCAGTGGGATATGTAGCCATGTACCGTTTTTACAAGGTATTTATAGCCCGGAAAATTTTCAAAACAGACGACCGGAATCCGGTACCGTCCAAAGAGTTTGAAGACGGAAAAGATTATGTCCCCACAAAGAAAGCCATTATTTTCGGGCACCATTTTACTTCTATAGCCGGAACCGGCCCTATTGTTGGTCCAGCCATTGCTATTATATGGGGTTGGGTACCTGCCGTACTTTGGGTATTTTTCGGTAGCGTCCTTATGGGAGCCATTCACGATTTTGGCTCGTTGATAATATCCATGCGTAATCAGGGGAAGTCCATATCCGATTATACCGAAAAATATGTAAACAGACGAACCCGGTTTTTGTTTTTCCTTATTGTGTTTATCGAACTATGGATAACTATTGCGATTTTCGGTATTGTGATAGCAAGTATCTTTGAATTTTATCCGACTTCGGTCGGTCCGGTTTGGTTGCAAATCCCCATAGCCATGTGGTTGGGCTATATGATATACAAGAAAAAGAAGAATATGGCCTTATGGTCTGTCGTGGCAGTGGTATTGATGTATGCAACAGTGCTATTGGGCACTTATATGCCGGTAAAATTGTCGGAAATGACGACATGGCCTGTTACAGGTGTTTGGACAGTAATTCTATTGATTTATGCATTTATTGCTTCTGTTTTACCGGTTACCTTGCTTTTGCAGCCGCGTGATTTTATTAATGCATACCAATTATTTATTGCTTTGGGACTTATTGCATTAGGAGTTATTTTTGCTTCTTTCAATCCCGATTTTCGCATGGTGGCACCTGCTTTTGTGGAAAAGCCTGCGGGTGCACCACCTATTATACCGTTTTTGTTTATTACCATTGCTTGCGGTGCCATTTCGGGTTTTCATTCATTGGTTTCTTCCGGCACTTCTTCAAAGCAAGTAAGCAAAGAAAGTGATGCCGTTTTTGTCGGAGTGGGTTCCATGTTGTTGGAAAGTGTATTGGCTTTTTTGGTAATTATTGCAGTAGCAGCAGGCATCGGTTTGGGATACACCGACGCACAAGGTCATCATTTGATAGGAACCGAAGCATGGACGCAGCATTATTCCTCGTGGGCAGCAGCCAAAGGGCTGCAAAACAAACTGGCCGCATTTATCGATGGTGCTGCCAATATGATTGAGACCACAGGTATTCCGGCCTCTATTGCAGTAGTTATTATGGGGGTATTCGTTGCATCATTTGCGGGAACTACACTTGATACGGCAACAAGGATACAGCGCTATGTCATAACGGAATTATTTGCTTCGGCCAAAAGCAAGCTGTTTAAGAATGTGTATTTTACTACTTTTTTGGCTGTTGCTACAGCAGCTGCTTTGGCTTTTGCCAATGGAGCGGACGGAAAAGGTGCTATGGTATTGTGGCCTATGTTTGGAGCCATCAATCAAACGCTTGCCGCATTGGCTCTTATTATCATCACTTTGTATTTGAGACAAAAAGGAGGTCGTAAATGGCTTTGGTCCGGTATTCCCGCTGTATTTATGATTGTGGTTACTACATGGGCTACTTTTCTGAACGAATTGAATTTCATTGCAAAAAAAGATTGGCTGTTGATAAGCATTAATTTGGTGATTTTGCTTATTGTGGTTTGGGTTACCATAGAAGGTGTTATCAAATTTCGAGCATCATTTAAGACAAAAAATGGTTTGGCGAGAAGTTAAAGATCGGTAGTAAATGAATAGAAATGTTGTATTATTGGTAATTTGGGTTGCATTTCTGTTTTCAGGATGCCAAAAGGAAAAGGAAATCATTGAAGAACGACCTGAGAATACATCCAGAGGAGTATTGGTAGCAAACGAAGGGAACTTTAACTGGGGAAACGCTTCTTTGAGTTTTATTGATCCGGATCATAAAGAAATTTACAACTCCGTATATAAACAAAAAAACGGAAAACTTTTAGGAGATGTGTTGCAATCCGTCTATGTGTACGGAGAAGATGCTTTTTTGGTAGTTAATAATTCGGGGAAAATCGTAAGAATTTCTTTAAAGGATTTCAAAGAAAAAACGGTTTACGGTTCGTTTACCTCTCCACGCTATATGTATGTGTACAAAGGCAAAGCATTTGTTTCCGATTTGTACGCAGGCTGCATACGGGTTTTTGGTGTGGACGGTAAACCGATAGCACACGGTACCATAAAAGTAAGCGGATGGACGGAAGAAATGGATGCCAATAAAAACCGATTGTATGTAGCCGGTGTGAATGCCAATAAATTATATGTAGTGGATATGGATAATGAAATGCTGGTAGATAGCATGATTACCGATGATGCTCCTGCATCTGTCAAGATTGATAAAGACGGATTTGTTTGGGTGTATTGTGGTGATTATCAGTCGAATAATTATGTGTTGGAGAAAATCAATCCTGAAACCAAGCAGGTGATTACGAAGATAATTTTGCCGTCCGGAGCAGGTACTTATGCTACCAAAATGGCAATGAATAAAGAGAAAGACGGTATTTGGTTTATTTACAACGGTATCAAATATCTGTCTGTGTACGATTCTACCTATAATAGTTTTGCCAATGCCGCTTATTTTGAAACGCCATACGGTATTGGGGTGGCTCCGGATGGAAATGTGTATGTAGCTGATGCCGGAAATTACACTTCGGAAGGCAAAATATTGGTTTTTGATCCAAACCGCATGCTTGTAACCACTTATCGAGCCGGTATTATTCCCGGTAATTTTGCTTTTTTTAATTTATATGAATAGCGGTGCCAAAGTAACCATATTGCTTCCTGTCTACAATTGTGGCAAATGCTTGCTAAATGCCGTAAAATCCGTTGTTGATCAATCGTTTAATGGTTGGAAGCTGCTTATTGTGGATGATGGATCCACAAAGATTGAGACGGCTGAGATACTTAAATCCATTATCCAAGGTACGAATAAGGTTGAAGTTATAAGACTTCCTGAAAATAAAGGAATTATAAATGCCCTAAATACGGGCCTGGAACATGTGAATACCCAATATGTGGCACGAATTGATTGTGACGATTGGTGGAAACCCGGCAAGTTGGAAAAGCAGATTGCTTTTTTGGAAAATCATCCGGAGTATGTCATGGTGGCTACTTGGGCGGATGTACGAACTTTCGGGCAACCGACAAAAAAATCTCGTCAATCACAATATGCTGGCTATAAGAATATTAAGAGTAATATTTTTAAGTACAACTTCATTGTACACTCCAGTGTGGTAATGAGAACGGAAATTATCCGGAAAGAAAAATATGCTGCGAAATTCAAACATGTGGAAGATTACGAATTATGGCTGCGCATGGCTTGCAAGTATCCAATAGAAATTTTGCCGGAGCCGCTCACAGTTTACAACTTTGGTAAGGGATCCGTTTCTTATCGATATGCTATTCGGCAAAAAGCCAACGAGATTCTACTCAAACTTTCGTACATCAGTCAATATCCTAAAAAATACTATTTGTTGTACAATTTTTATGAATTGCTGAAATTAATTTTTGCCAAGGCTGTCAATGCTACTAGGGCTTTTCTTTCCGGAACAAAATCAAACCGGTAGGAATCAAAACCGTTGCATAAAGAGGATAAATCAGTGCAAAAAATAAAAGTTTGACAATGCGAATCTCCCCTCTGTTTGCAATAGTATGGTTATAAACATACAACAGGAATATTTCGGGTAGTATCTTGATAAGCAACAAAAACAAAGTGGGAAAAAGACCATACGCAAGCCATGAAACCATAATGGATAAGTTGGCCGCATATACGCAAAAGCCTGTTGCAACGGTAGTTATGTCGTTGAAAAACTTACCTTTACCTGTCCATCTTATTCTTTGGCGGACAAAAGAGGTTAAAGAGGTTTCCGGTAAGGTAAAAACGGTTGATTCCGGTAAATAGTTCCAAGCAATGCCTTGGCGGTTATGTTTTTTGGCGGCAAACAGCAAAAACATGTCGTCGCCGGAAGGAATATCGAACCTTATATCATCAATCAGGGTACTTAAAAACTCTTTTTTTATGCACATGTTGCTTGCACTACCCGTTATGCCGGATTTTAACAGGGTAGAAGCAATACCTGTTGCCTGCAATACCGCAAACTCTATTTGCTGAAAAAAGGAAAGAAAATCCGTTCCGCCTTGCATGATCACATTGCCGAACATAAATTTTGTACCCGGATGATTTTGTATAAACCGGTTCCAGCCTTTTAAGAAGTTGCGGTCAAAACTGGTGTCGGCATCTATGAAAATAAGGTATTCTTTGCTTGCATGAGCAGCACCTTCCGCTATGGCCTGTTTTTTTCCGGTACGGGTTGCATTTATGATACGAGAACAGATTATTTTTTCTTTTTCAATAACTTGTACGGTACGGTCAGAAGAATGGTCATTTACCCATATAATTTCGTATAGGTGAGAGGGGTAGTTTATGTTTTGTAATGAAGACAAGAGTGGTCCGATTCGTTGGGATTCGTTTTTGAAAGGAATAATTATGGAAAAACTCTTAAAGTTGTTTACCGGAGAAAAGTTTTTGGGTAACTTTGCCAAAGTAATGGCAAAAAGAATCAGCAAAGTCGCATAAGCAATTGTAGAAATCAATATGGCAGTAAACATAAATCCGGAAAATTATGGGTAAAAATAAACATAAAAAACGAATTAAAACCGAGGACGGCGGTTTGGTGTATTCTACCGACAAAGAAGTTATGAATTCCTTGTGGGAAGGATTGAACGATTTGCTGCCGGAAGAAAAGACAAAAAAACGGGAGAAGCCTGTGCTACGAATAAGGAAAGAGAAAAAGGGGAGAGCTGGCAAAACGGTAACGATTATTGCTTATGAGCACCTGAATAAGGTGGAAGTAGAAGGTCTTGTCAAAGAAATAAAGAAACAATTTGCTACGGGCGGCAGCCTTAAAAATGATGAGATAGTAATTCAGGGCGAACTGCTGGAAAGGTTGCAAACTTTTTTGAAAGAAAAAGGATACCGTGTGAAATAGTTTTGGGGTGATTTTGTGCTATTATGATTTTTTTGCCAGTTCCACAAAATTATTTATTTTCGTTAAAAAAATAGAAAAATCCGAGTTATGAAAAAAGTACTGTTTTTTACGAGTTTAGTATTGTCGCTGTACTTGAAGGTAACAGGGCAAAATTTTCTGATAAGTGACGACAGTTCTTATGTTTCTTCTTCTTCCAATGCTTTGTTGGAAGTACATTCCGCTAATGGCAACAAAGGTATTCTGATACCCCGATTGACTACGGCACAGAGAACGGCTATTGCTACTACCGTAGCAGATAGCGGACTGGTGGTATATGATACCGACATAGGAACTTTTTGGTATTGGGACGGTGGTCAATGGGTAGAAATAGGAGTGGATAGCCGCTATTGGAAACTCACGGGAAACGCCGGTACCGCTTCCGGAACGCATTTTTTGGGAACAACAGATAATCAGGATTTGGACATAAGAACCAATAACATTATTCATGTAAGAATAAGTACCAAAGGCCAAATTGAAGTATTAAACACCGGATATTCCGTTTTTATTGGAGAACAAGCCGGAGAACACGACAATTCATTATCCAACCAAAATGTATTTATCGGTTATCAAAGCGGTTATTCCAACACGGCAGGGTACTATAATACGGCAATCGGTGGAGAGTCGTTTTATACCAATACTACAGGGTCGTATAACACGGCAATAGGAAAAGGGGTACTCCATTTCAATAGTACTGGATATGGTAATACAGTAGTCGGTAGTAATGCGCTTTATAACAATACCACAGGGGGATATAATACGGCAGCCGGCTTTAATTCACTTTATTCCAACACTACGGGTTCGTATAACACGGCAATGGGCAGGCAGACGCTTTATTACAACACTACCGGATATTCAAATATTGCCATAGGTGTAAAAGCCTTATACAGGAATACAAACCGGACACATCTTGTAGCCATTGGAGATTCCGCTTTGTATAATAACGGTTATGGAGCTACCCAGTCCTACCATTCGGTACAAAATGTTGCCGTAGGATCAAAAGCCCTTTATGCCAACACTATAGGAGGAGGCAATACGGCTATCGGATATCGTGCGCTTTTTAATAATACATCAGGATTTGGTAATACGGCAATCGGCGATCGGTCGCTTTATTACAATACTACCGGAACGGGTAATACGGCCGTAGGTTTTGCATCGCTTATGGTCAATGATGACGGACATGGCAATACGGCTATAGGTGAGGGGGCGCTCCCTTCAAATATCTCGGGAGATTACAACACGGCTGTTGGACAGGATGCTTATCAGGATAACAGTGGTCTCGTGTTTTCAAACTCTACTGCTTTAGGATACAATACTTCCATATCGTGGTCTAATCAGGTGCATCTTGGAAACTCATCCATTACCGAAATAGCCGGGCAAGTGAACTTCTCCACATATTCAGATGCCCGGATAAAAGAAGACATTACAGAAGATGTAAAAGGCTTGAATTTTATCCTAAAACTCCGTCCGGTTACTTATCATTTTAACCTGGATAAAGAAAACGAATTGCTTGGCATTGTCGATTCGAGCGATTATAAGGAGAAATACGATATTGAAAAAATAAAATTTTCCGGTTTTATAGCCCAAGAAGTGGAACAGGCGGCAAGGGCTTGCGGTTATGATTTTAGCGGGGTAAGGAAACCCCACAGTGAGCACGATTTATACGGTTTGTCTTATGCCGAATTTGTAGTGCCACTGGTAAAAGCGGTACAAGAACAGCAGGAAATGATAGAAGCACTCAAACGCAAAAACAAAGAACAAGAAAAAATGATACGGCAGCAACAGCAACAAATTCATGAAATTCTGATGCGACTGAAACATTTGGAAGAATAGCCGTATCATAAATAAAGTAGTCTCAAAAAAATATCTAGAAACACGGGTGGCAAAATACGGTCACCCGTTTATTTTTTATGTAACTTTGGGGGTAAATGATACCGTTATGAGAAAAACAATTTGGTTTTTATGGTTCGGGCTTTTCGTAACATCGGCCTTTTCGCAAGACCCCTTAACCGTTAAATATTGGATAGGTTTCAAAGATAAGAAATATACCCAATACTCTTTGGATACGCCGCAAGAATATCTGTCTCAGCGGGCTATTGACCGACGAACTCGTTATGGCATTCCTATCGATTCTACCGACTTGCCGGTAAACAAGGTATATCTGGACAGTGTGGCGGCTGTGGAAGGCGTAGCCATTACAACTGTTTCTAAGTGGCTGAATGGTTGTGTAGTGCTTGTTCACGATACCGTACTGATGGATAGTATCCGGCATTTTTCTTTTGTACAGGAAACCAAACGGATTTTTTTCCGTGTAGATACCATGAGCCAACAGGCCGGCATATACAAAAACGGTATCAAAGGCGATTACGGTTTTGCCAACAATCAAGTAGGGATGCTGAATTTAGAGGTGTTGCACGACAGCGGATATTATGGCGACGGTATGGTCATTGCCGTACTGGATGCAGGCTTCAAAAACATGCGTGATTTTTCTTACTTCGATAGTTTATTTGCCAATGGCCGGATATTAGGCAGTTACGATTTCGTGGATAACGACACCACGGTTTTTGAGAAAGCATACCACGGAACGGGAGTCGTATCCGTTATGGGCGGCAATATACCGGGCGAACTGGTGGGAACGGCACCGCATGCTTCATTCTGGCTGTTGATAAGTGAAGATGTCGGTAGCGAACAAATTGTAGAAGAATACAATTGGGTGGCTGCCGCAGAATTTGCCGATAGCGTAGGGGCTGACCTCATAAACAGTTCGTTGGGTTATACCACTTTTGACGACAGTACACAAAATCATACCTACCAACAACTTACAGGCAATCAAACGCCGGCAGCCCAAGCGGTCAATATGGCTTTTGCCAAGGGAATGATTGTGGTAGTAAGTGCCGGAAACTCCGGCAATAAGCCATGGCACTATATAGGTACTCCGGGAGATGCTACCGATGCACTTACCGTAGGAGCAGTAGATCCTTACGGAGAATATGCCCCGTTCAGCTCAACAGGTCCTACACCGGACGGTAGAGTAAAGCCCGATGTAGTGGCGCAGGGAGCTCCAGCAGCGGCTTGTTACGACGGAGATTCCGTGAGTTTTGTTTCGGGCACTTCTTTCGCTTCTCCTATTATGTGTGGTGCCGTAGCTTGCCTGTGGCAGGCTTTTCCCGAATTTGACAATGCTACCATAACGGATGCCGTAAAAAGAAGTGCTTCCCAATATTTTTCGCCGGACAGCCTTTTGGGGTACGGCATACCGGATTTTGGAGTTGCTTACGATTATTTACGGCAACTTCAAATGAACGAGGGGGAGCCCTTATCGCAGAACAAGGGAATCTTGATTTTTCCGAATCCCGTTACGAACCGATTGAATATCACTTTTTTTGTGCCGCACAACAGAAAGTTTATAATAACAGTTTATGATGTTTCGGGTAACCCAATAATCAAAGCAGACTTATCGGCATACGGTCATGTCAAGACGATTAGCATAGACGATGTTCAATACTTGCACAAGGCGTTTATTCCGTTAAGTGTATATTGAATGATCAAGTGTTTTTTGGAAAGTTTGTAAAAATATAAACATATAAATGGCTGATTACAAAGAAATTACATTGTCGGAACTAAATCTTTTCATAAAGCGTCTGCTTAATGAAGAAGTGTTTTCTTCTCCCTTGTGGATTATTGCGGAAGTTAGCGAATTTAAGGTGGCTAAAACCGGACATTGTTACTTGGAACTGGTAGAAAAACAAGACAACAAGATTGTAGCCAAATCGAGAGCAACCATTTGGAATAACCGTTGCCCGTTGCTGAGAGATTATTTTTACGAAAAAACCGGTGCCGAATTAAAAGAGGGGATTAAAATACTGTTTAGGGCAGAGGTGCGGTTCCATGAGGTTTATGGCTTGTCCTTGAACATGTTGGACATAGAGCCGTCTTATACCATAGGAGAGCTGGCCAAGCAAAAAGAAGAAGTCATTAACCGCCTCAAAGAGGAAGGGATTTTTGAACTGAACAAAGAAACGGAATTTCCCGTGGTTATCCAACGGATAGCGGTCATATCTTCGGAAACGGCAGCCGGATACGAAGACTTTGTAAATACTTTGGAAAACAACAGTTTTGGCTATATTTTTGAATACCAATTATTTCCTGTATTGTTGCAAGGAGATGAAGCGGCAACCCATATTGTAGAGGCATTAAACAAAATTTATGAAACATACCGCCAATTTGATGTGGTGGTAATTATCAGAGGCGGTGGAGCCAAACTGGATATGAATGTTTTTGACAGTTACGAGGTAGCGTCTCATGTGGCTCAATTTCCTTTGCCGGTTATCTCCGGAATCGGACATACGCGTGATGTTTCGGTGCTTGATATGGTAGCCAAAGCTCCGGTAAAAACCCCGACTGCTGCCGCAGAGTTTATCATCAACCACAACAGGGAATTTGAGAAATATCTGGATTCGTTGGCTGTAAGAATGAACAATTCGGTACAGTCGTTTTTTTCCGAAAAAACACTTTATTTGGAAACGGTGCCTCAAAGGATAAAGTCCGCATCGGTAAAATTTAACGGTATAAAAAACAATATGCTGCTTATGTCTGCACAAGCCTTATCTTCGGCACTCGAATCTTATTTTGAAACCAAAAAATTCCGCACTCAAACGCTCCGAACCCGCTTGATAGATGCTATGAATGTGTTTTTTGTAAGAAAAGAAGACTACTTGAAAGTAAAACAAAATAGTCTGACAATAAATTCCAAACATTTTTTGGAAATTAATCAAAACAAACTCCGGCATTTGGAAGAAAGACTTCGCAACCTCAATCCGGAACTTTTATTCAAACGGGGTTACCATCTGGTAGCCGGCAAAGACGGGAAGATAATAACCGACATTGATGATATAAAACAAGGAGATAGCCTCACCATCTACTTTAATAAAGGGAAAGCAGAAACGGAAGTGAAAAAGGTGGAAAGGAAAAAATAAATATCCGGTAATAGCTTCTCCCATATTTTTTGAGCATGTTTTTTTCTGTGTGTTATCTGTTTGCATTTCGTTCATTTTTTGTGGCAACAAAGAAATGAACTAAAGAAAACGCTTCTAAACGATGATTCTACCTGATTGACCCCCACTTTCTTTTAGAAAAGAAAAGTAGCAAAGAAAAGCGTGAGGCACAAGTTCTATTATTTGATAGGTGCATCTAACAGAATTTTTGTAGTCTTGACTTTTTGTTACTTTTGGGGCAAGCCAAAAGGGAAAAATTTAGCGAGAGTGCGTTTGTTTTTTTAAAATGTTTATTTTTGTAATTGCTATGTGTGTGCTAATTATAAACTGCACTGTTTATAGCCGAGGGCGTTTATGTCTAAGTATCAGACTTTAAAAAATTATTTACATGAAAAAAATTTTAACACCAATTATCAATTATGCTATTGGAAAGGCTAAAAGAAATAAATTTATTCAAAACTTATTTGAGGCTCCGTTTGATCTGAGTAAATTCCCTCAAATGGGGGAATATGTTGATTCCTATGGGAATTCCTATAAGTTGCTCAGTGGGCTTAGATCAAAAATCCGTCCCGGCTGGGAACGAGCGCTAACACCACAAAAAACCAATATCAATAAGGAATACCTGCTAAAACAAAAATCCAACGGAGAAATTGCTGTAAATAAGATTTTACCAATAATCGAATCTTTAGGAAAATCAATTATAAATAGTTCTGTACTGGAAATCGGCTGTCATTCAGGAGGCACATCTTTTGCATTAGCCGAATATGGTGCAGCAGAAGTTGTAGGGACCGAATTTTCCGGATACAAAGTAGAGTCTTTAGAATCAGATAAAAAGATGTTTGAGAATCGATTAGAAGAAGTAAATGATGATTTGCAAAGGATTAGGAGCGCACTTGCACCATTATTTAAACAAAATAAAAAAGTGAAATTTATAGACGATGATATTTGTAACACAACTCTAACTCCGTCCTCTTTCGATATAATATGTAGTTGGGATGTATTAGAGCATCTGCATGATACAGAAAATGCATTTGTTTCAATGTATAAATTACTAAAAGAAGGTGGAATCGCGATTCATGAATACAATCCTTTTTTCTCCCTGAATGGCGGTCACAGTTTATGTACCTTAGATATGCTCTGGGGGCATACGCGACTTAGTGAATCAGATTTTGAAGATTATTTGGAGAAAATAAGACCTAATGAAAAAGAGAAAGCTTTATCATTTTACAAAAAAGGATTAAATCGAATGACTCTTAATGATTTGAGGTCTCAGTTGAAAAAAGCGAATCTAGAAATAATATCGATTATACCATTTGCAAAAGAGCAACATTTAAGAATGATTGATGAAAAAATACTTTCACAGACTCAATTACATTATCCAAAAGCAACCTTATTGGACTTATGTTCACCAAGGGTATATGTAATAATTAGAAAAAGGAAACATAACAAATAATAAAGAGCATTAAAATGCCTCTTTATTTTTCCGTTAATCCCACTAGTAAGCTACACCGCCGTGGCTTTTCTTCTTGAAAAGTACTAGGAACACTATGGGCGGATTGTTATTATTTTCAAGTTTTTTGTATTCAAAATATTTGTACTTTTGTCTGTTGCCCTGTTTACCAAAATCTGTTATTTACGGACATGCAAAACATTGTTTTTATAGAAGATAGATATGCACCCGGTCAGTTGTCCGTTTTGACAGAAGCGCATCTCAAATCTAAATTCAAAGACATAAATATCATAAGGCTGTCAGGATTTCAAAATGTAATAGAAGCCTCACTAAACCTCAAAGCCTACATGGATACTTTTCCCGACCATACTATTTTTTTTGCTTTGGCCAATTTGAAAGTAAACACAAAAAGCGGGTTATTATTTTTTGAATATGGTAAGCAACATATAATTTTGCCGGATAACGGAGCCATAGGTTACTTGTACAATGTAGATTTATACAGCACGGATGTTTTCAGAATAGACAGCGGTTATTTTATCGACTACTCGATGCTTTGGCAGACTTTGGTGTTGATAACCGAAGCGGTATGGAACAATAAGATAAGTACAATCAGCGTTAAAACAAATGATTTTAAGCGTTTAAGATTGACTTCGCCGCAAGTAAGAATAAACGGCTTTAATTCCAATTTGCTGTTTTTTACCGAATCCGGTTCGGCAGTGTGTGATTTGCGTAAAGAGGATTTTTATGAAAAACTGCAAAATTTTAGCAGTTACAAAATTATAGTAAAAGAAAAATTGTTGGAGTTGGATAGCGTACAAGCGTTTCCTATGGAAAAAGCATTCGGAGATCCTTATGCCATATTCAACCAATACGGACATTTGGAAGTGGGATTGGTCAATTCCGACCTTAAAAGTACATTCAGACTGAATGATTCATTAACAGTGAAAATTGATTTTTATGAATAAAACGGCAAAAAATTTTTTGGAATTGGTTGCCATAGTAAGGCGATTGCGAAAAGAATGCCCTTGGGACAGAAAACAAACCTTTGAGAGCCTTCGGAAATTGACTATTGAAGAAACCTATGAATTGGCGGAAGCCATTACCAATAAAGATTACCAAGGTGTCAAAGAAGAAGCTGGAGATTTATTGCTACACATATTGTTTTACAGCGTGTTAGGTGAAGAGCAGGGAGCGTTTGATTTGGACGATGTGATTACCTTCATTTCCCGTAAGCTTATTGCCAGACATCCGCATGTGTTCGGAGATACTGTGGCAAAATCGGCGGAAGAGGTGTTGAAGAATTGGGAAACCATTAAGCTGAAAGAAAAAGGCAAAAAATCGGTGTTATCCGGTGTGCCCTCGTCATTGCCTGCCGCGGTCAAAGCCATCAGGTTGCAAGAAAAAGCATCGGGAGTCGGGTTTGATTGGAGCCGGAAAGAGGATGTTTGGGAAAAAGTGGAAGAAGAACTGGAAGAAGTACGGAAAGCCCATTCCGATAAAGATAAGATGGAAGAAGAATTGGGAGATTTGCTTTTCAGCCTGATAAATATGGCAAGACTGTACGGCATAGATGCCGAAAATGCTTTGGAGAAAACCAATCAAAAGTTTATCAAACGCTTCAATTACATAGAAAGAAAAGCCAAAGAAGGCGGTAAAATCATATCCGAACTACCTTTGGAACAAATGGATCGGTATTGGAACGAAGCAAAAAGCAAAGAAAATGAATGATAAAGAACCCAAAATTGCCGTTTTTGCCGGCTCTTTCGACCCGTTTACCATAGGGCACGAATCTATAGTAAGACGGGCATTGTCCCTGTTTGACAAAATTGTGATAGGGATAGGATACAATGTAAACAAAAAAAGTTTTTTTCCTTTGGAAAAACGAATAGAGTGGATCAATAAAACCTTTCAGGACCTGAAAGATAGGGTGGAGGTACATGCTTACAACGGGCTTACTGTTGAATTTGCTAGAAAAGTGGGAGCCCAATATTTGTTGCGAGGCATAAGGACTTCTTCCGACTTTGAATACGAACGGGCTATATCGCAGACCAACAAAATGTTGGCGCCGGAAATAGAGTCGGTTTTTTTACTAACATTGCCGGAACATACGCCTATAACCTCCACAATTGTTAGAGACATAATAAAACACGGCGGCGATGCCAGTAAATTTTTGCCTTACGACATCGATATAGAGCCGGATTTATAAAACCGTTTAATGACATGGTCAGATCGTTTGTTTTTTATATATTGTCTTTTCTGTTTTATCAGGTAAATGCCCAATCGACCTGTATCAAATGTTTGTTTCCGGAAAACTTGCCTTTGAATAACCTTGAAATTAAGA
>CAYMVE010000035.1:0-17088 GCA_964393715.1 uncultured Bacteroidales bacterium
TTTTGTTTTTTGTTGTTTATCTTTTGTAGTGACAAAGCAAAGGCTTCCGAACGATTCTGCTTCCCGTTTTCTTTTTAGAAAAGAAAAGTAAGCAAAAATATGAGGCACAAGCCTTATTATTCTCCAATACTTTTTTCTGGTATTTGGAAGAGTGGGGTTTTTGCCACTTCGGGGAGGCAAGCTTCCCAAAAAGACAGGATGGAGTTTGTAAGACAACTTTCGTGTGACGAAAAGTATTTTAGTGATCACTGTTTCCCCTCCTTGAAGAGTTATTTTTTTTGAAGACTTTATCAATAAAATATTAGTTTTGCAAAAAATCTATCCATGAAACGGTTTATCATATTTATAGGCACCATCCTGACATTAACCGTATTGTACGCCCAAAAAAAACACACCATAAGCGGCTATATCAAAGACGGACAAACCGGTGAATCATTATACGGAGCTGGTGTTTATTCCGAAACATTGGGTAAAGGTGTTATATCCAACCAATACGGATTTTATTCGCTCACGCTTCCCGAAGGGAAATACACCATAAAAGCCTCGTTTATAGGCTACAAAGATTTTTCTAAAACCATTATATTAACCCATGACATCAACTTGGATATAGAACTGTTCCCCAAAACATTTGTTACCAAAACCGTAGTGGTGAAATCGGAAAATCCGGACAAAAACATTAAGCAAGTACAAATGAGTGCCGTTAGAATACCTGTCTCGGAGATAAAAGAAATACCGGTAATTTTCGGGGAAGTAGATGTACTCAAAACCATTCAACTGCTTCCCGGCGTGCAGTCGGGGAACGAAGGTAGTGCGGGTTTTTATGTCAGAGGTGGCGGTCCCGACCAAAATCTGATAATTCTGGACGAGGCCATAGTGTATAATGCAGCGCATTTGTTCGGATTCTTTTCCGTTTTCAACGGAGACGCCGTAAAAGATGTAAATTTAATCAAAGGCGGTATGCCGGCAAAATACGGTGGACGCTTATCGTCCGTACTGGATATAACTATGAAAGAGGGTAATATGAAGGAATATCATGCCGAAGGCGGTATTGGCCTTATTGCCTCCCGTCTTACCGTAGAAGGTCCTATCAAAAAAGACACCGCTTCGTTCATTTTGTCGGGACGCCGCACCTATATAGACATGTTAATAAAACCTTTTATTCCGGACAATAAAAGAGCCAGCGGAATGGGATACTATTTTTATGATTTCAATGCCAAGCTTAATTATAAGTTTTCTTCCAAAAACAGGCTCTATTTAAGCGGGTATTTTGGGCGCGATGTTTTTTCTTTTGCCAGTCCCAAAGCCGGTTTCAGTTCAAAAATACCATGGGGAAATGCAACCACCACTATCAGATGGAATCATCTGTTTACCAATAAATTGTTTATGAACCTGACCGGTATTTTTTCCGACTACCGCTTTGAGATGAATGCTGAACAAGATAACTTTGAAATGACCTTGTTTTCCGGCATTACGGATGCTTCCGTCAAAGCGGACCTAACTTATTTGCCGGATATCAGACATAAAATCAATTTCGGAGGACAATACATTTTCCACGATTTCAGACCGCAAGCTCTTTCTGCCCGGATAGGAGAAACGCAACTTGATATAAGTGGGATAAAAAACCAGTATGCCAACGAAGCTGCATTATACCTCAGCGACGATTTTGATGTTACGGAAAAATTGAAGGTACATATAGGATTAAGACCGACCTTGTTTCAACAAATAGGCCCTTTTGACAGGTATGTGCTTGGAAGTTTGGGGGAAGTCAAAGATACCATTCATTACGGCCCGTGGGAAAATGTGGTAACTTATTTGAGGGCGGAACCCCGGTTTTCATTAAGATATAGCCTTAACGACAAATCGTCAATAAAAGCTTCTTACACACAGAATTATCAATATTTGCATCTTGCTACGCTTTCGAGTGCCACTATGCCTACGGATTTGTGGGTGCCCAGTTCCGAATTGGTAAAACCCCAATTTGCCGTGCAATATGCAGCCGGATATTTTCGCAACTTCTCGGACAACCTTATAGAGACTTCCGTAGAGGTGTATTACAAAAATATGAAACATCAAATAGAATATAAAGACGGTGCTTTCCCCGGCGAAAATGTGGGGCAAAACGAGGATAACAGTTTTGTGTTTGGCAGTGCGGAATCATACGGAGTAGAGTTTTTTGTGAGAAAAAACACGGGACGATTTACCGGTTGGATAGGCTATACCTTGTCTAAAACCACCAAATTTTTCCCGGATTTGAATAATGGGAAACCTTTTCCGGCAAAATACGACAGGCGCCATGATTTATCTGTGGTTGGTAATTACAAAATATCAGACAGGCTTACGGCATCGGCAGTGTTTGTATATGCTACGGGAAATGCGGTGACGCTTCCCATTGCTTATTATTTAATAGATTACCATCTTGTGGTGGAATACATGCAAAGAAACTCTTATCGTATGGAACCTTATCACAGGCTGGACTTGTCGCTGACACTCTATCCGAAAAGGAAAGAAGGCAAAAAGTTTTATTCTTATTGGAACTTTTCGGTTTACAATGTGTATAATCACGCCAATCCTTATTTTATTTATTTTGACCATGAAGGTAATTTTTACGACGGTTCGCTGGTAACCAAAGCCTATCAAGTTTCATTGTTTCCCATATTGCCTTCGGTTACTTGGAATTTTAAATTTTAAGGCTATGAAAAGGATTTTATTATATACGGCCATTTTATTTGCGGTATTGACCGGATGCGAAAAAGAGATTCAAATAGACCTGCCCGAATATACGCCCAAATTGGTAGTGGAGGGATATATAGAACAAGACGGCTATCCTTTTGTGATGCTGTCAAAGAGCATCCCGTATTTTGAGCCGGTAGATAGTAATTCCGTAAACAATATTATGATATCCGGACAAGAAGCTACCGTTATAGTATCCAACGGAGAAGAAACGGATACGCTACAACCCGTTGCATACGGTAATTTCAAGGCTTTTGTCGGAACCAAATTCAAAGGAGAAGTCGGGAAAAAATACCAATTGACCATATACTACCATGAACACACTTATACGGCAACTACTACCATTACGCCACCGGTTCCTATTGATAGTGTCAAGTTCTATCCCGACCCCGAAAGCGGAACGGATACCTTGGGTTTTTTGTGGGTGTATGCCAAAGACCCAGATACCTTGGGCAATAATTACCGGATATTTACACAAACCTTAGGCAAGGACCCTACTTTTGTGCATCCACGTATGTCGGTGGACGAAGATAAGTATTTCAATGGTATCAATCTTGAATTTTCCGTATATCACGGCTGGAATATGATGCGGGAAGATCAATATGATGATGAGGGGAAAGACAGCCTCGGAATAAAATGGTATTACTTTGTAATGGGCGAAACGGTAGTGGTCAAATTGTGTACCATGGACAGGGCTCATTTTTTGTTTTGGCGTACGGCCGAACAACAGCAGGCTTCCGACGGCAATCCGTTTGCTTCGCCGGTAACCCCCTACACCAACATACATGGAGGGGCATTGGGAGTGTGGGGCGGGTACGGCGTTTATCTCGATACCGTAACCATTACTCCGGATATTATCAAAAGATAAACTCATCCTAACCGTTGTGCCGGTTAAGAAATTGCACCGCCCGTTTCAAATCGTCGGGCGTATCTATCGAAATTGTTTCCGAAGATGTAACGGCCGTTTTGATTTTATAGCCATTTTGCAACCACCGCAGTTGTTCTAGCGATTCGGCTTGTTCCGCTTCCGTTGTTTCTAAGGTGGCAATTTCCAGAAGTATATGTTTTTTGTATCCGTATATGCCGATATGCTTGTAAAATGTGGCCTGCGATAACCAGTTTTCCGGTTTTACGCCTCTAAGGTACGGAATGGTACTGCGGCTAAAATACAAAGCATAACCTTTTTGGTCAAACACCACTTTGGGGATATTCGGATCGAACAATTCGTCTTGGTCTTCTATCTTTTTTACTAATGTGGCAATTTGAGCATTTTTATCGTTTTTGAGCAACGAAGCCACTTTTTTTATTTGTTCGGGTTCTATAAAGGGCTCATCCCCTTGTACATTGATGATGATATGGTACTTGTCGCTTATTTTGGTTACGGCTTCCGCCAATCTTTCGGTGCCGCTGCTGTGAAATGTGGAAGTGAGCAATACTTGTCCGTTCCACTGTTGCACTTCGTTTACAATCCTTTCGTCATCGGTCGCTACATATACATCAAATCCGGTTTTCAATGCTTGGTCATAAACCCATTTTATCATTGTTTGACCGCCTATGAGTGCCAGCGGCTTACCGGGAAACCTCGAAGAAGCATATCGAGCCGGAATTATTACGGCAATTTTCATAAATTGTATTTTTTTGCAATTTTAACAAAAATTGTCCACATAAGCCTTATATTTGCAAATATGAAACAACTCCTGTGGCTCATACTATTTTTAGGTAATTTGGCGGGTATATCGCAGGACAACACATCTTATTCTTTCAAGATAGCACTTATGAAATACGGTGGTGGCGGCGATTGGTACGCCAATCCCACTTCTTTGCCCAACCTTGTGAAATTTGCCAATAAGCATCTGCATACCAACATAGATCCCGATTATGCTGTGGTAGAACCGGGCAGTATGGAGATATTCAACTATCCGTTTGTGCATATTACCGGACACGGCAACATCTATTTTACTCCGGAAGAAGCTGCAAATTTGAGAAAATATTTGTTGGCCGGCGGGTTTCTTGAGATTTCGGATAATTATGGATTGGATAAGTATATCCGGCGGGAATTGAAAAAAGTTTTTCCAGACGCCAAACTGGTGGAGTTGCCGTTTGACCATCCTATATATCACCAAAAATACGACTTTCCGCACGGTTTGCCCAAAATACACAAGCACGACGGCAAACCTGCCCAAGGATTCGGTATTATTTACAACGGACGGTTAGTGGTTTTTTACGATTACGAATGTGATTTGGGGGACGGCTGGGAAGACGAAGAGGTGCATCATGATCCGCCCGAGAAAAGAATGGCGGCTCTAAAAATGGGTGCCAACATTTTGCAGTATGTATTTACCCATTAGTCGCTGTCATTTCTTGTAAAAATTCATTTCGTCAATATAGTTCCATACTTTGGGTAGTAGGAAATAACGGACATCTTTACCTTCTTTGATGGCTTTCCGGATAAATGAGGCGGATATTTGCATAATAGGTGCGTTTACAATTTCTACATTAGGGTAGTCAATGTTTTTCAAATCGTAATGGGGACGCGGGTACACAAAAATTCTGTAATTGTTGAGAATATGTTCATGATTTTTCCATTTGTTGATGGTCAGTATGTTATCGGCTCCCATGATGAGGGAAAACTCACTGTCCGGATATTTTTCTTTCAGATAGGCCAGCGTGTTGACGGTATAAGACGGCTGTGGCAAATGAAATTCTATGTTGGAGGCTTTGAATCTCGGATCGTCTTCTATGGCCAAATTTACCATGTAATATCGATGATTATCTGCCAAAAGACTTTTTTTGGGTTTTAACGGATTGTGCGGTGATACTACAAACCATATTTTGTCCAAATCGGTAAATTCAACGATGTAATTTGCAATGGCCAAATGTCCTATGTGTATCGGATTAAACGAACCGAAAAATAAACCTGTTTTTTTCATACTTGAATTTTTTTTCCGAAAAATTTGACGATACTCCACAATACGACTATTCCCGCCAAATACATGATCCAGAACGGCAGGTTTAACGAGGTAGGAATGATACCTACCAACAGGGAAACTATTGCTACCGTTATGGCATAAGGCATCTGGGTTCTGACATGATCTATATGTCGGCACTTGCTTGCCATGGAACTCAAAATGGTAGTGTCGGAAATAGGAGAACAGTGGTCACCGAAAACGGACCCGGTGATAATAGATGCGGCTACTCCGTAAAATATGTGGAACGAATAGTCGTAACTTGCATGATGATGACCGGCTATGTACCATGCTACTGGCAGCATGATGGGGTATAAAATAGCCATGGTGCCCCAAGAAGAACCTGTGGAGAAAGAAATCAGTGCCGAGATTACAAAAGTAATGGCAGGTATGAGGAATAAAGGAATACTCAAATAGATAAAAACGGAAGTGAAAAAGTCGGCCGTATGTAATTGCTGTGTAAGCATAGCCAGTGTCCAAGCAAGGGTTAAAATGATAATTGCCTGTAGCATTGATTTGAAACCGCCCAAAGAGTGTTCTATGGCTTGGGACAGATTGAAAATCTTGCGGAACAAACTCATTCCAATGGCTACCAACAGGGCCAGCAACGAAGCCCACATAAGCGATTTGAACGAGTCTGACCGGCCTATTGTCTCGGAAACCTTCAGCCACCAAGAAGTGTGGCTATCCCACACCTTGGGTGTGTAACCCGTATAAACCAAACCGGCAAGCGTGCCGAAAATGATGATTCCCACCGGAATAATGGCTAACCAAATGCTTGTGGATTTTGTTTTTTGTGTGGTTTCTTCCTGCTTCGCCTTCGGATTTTCCGCAGTTTTGACCGCTTTTCTTTCGGCATGCAACATAGGGCCGAAGTCTTTACTCATTTTAATCAGAAAATACATAAAAATTAAAGTAAACACCGGGTAAAAAGCATATTTAAGAGAGTGCATAAATACCAAATAGGATGATTCGTTCATATGAAGCACTTCGAGTCCCGATTTAATGTATGACAATTCGGCTCCTATCCATGTCGTAATAAAGGCAATGGATACAACAGGTGCTGCTGTGGAATCTACAATGTAGCTCAATTTTTCTCTGGATATTTTTAATTTGTCGGTAAGGGGACGCATGGTGTTACCTACCACCAGCGTATTGGCATAATCATCAAAAAAGATAATAATGCCCATTATCATAGCAATAAGTTGTCCGGATTTCCGGTTGTTGGCATATTTTGACAGTTTTTCGACAATTGCTTGCATTCCTCCGTTTTTAGAGATGACATTGACGGTTCCACCAATAAGCATGGAAAATATAATAATGGAAACATGGTCGGCATCGGTAAGTACTTTCGTAAGGTAGTCGGGAATAAGCAGAAACCCTTTGAACAAAGCTGATAGCCAAGAACTTCCGTGCGAATAAAGCGATACAATCAAAGTGCCGGAGAATATGCCTGTAAAGATAGCGGAAAACACTTCTTTGAACAGCAATGCCAGAATGATGGCAATAAGCGGAGGTATAACAGACAACCATAGCGGTATGGGAGTTATTTTTTTTTGAAAAAATATTTTTCCTTTCAAGTTTTTTACGATAAACAGGCTTTGGGAGATTTTTACCAGCAGTTTTGTTTCGCTACCGGGGGCAATGCTTATGTTTTTTTTCTCGCCATTAATCAATAGGGTGTCTGAAAATGTTTTGGTGCCATGATTGACTATTTTAACATCTACCGTGGTATTTTGTACGAGAATCTCCGGTAAGATGATTTCAATGTTTGCATCTGAAAAATATGACTGTAACAGCAAAAAAACAAACAAAAATTTTTTCATGGCAGTATAAGTTTGCACAAAGATAAGCCGAATTTGAGAATACGGAAAATCAATTGGGATTCTATACGGTGCCACAATACATTTTTATTGTGATCTTGGTGTATTCTCCAAAAATATTTTGACAGAGGTGTTGTGACATAGGAAACCTACAGCGAGTTGTTCATTTGTTGCTGTTTGTGCACAAGTTTTTCACGGATTATCAACAAGTTTTTAACAATTTTAATCGCTTATAATCAGTAGTTTGCGAATTTAATTAACCATTGTCCGTCGGAAGAAATTCCCACAGCCGGGAGAGGGATTTTTATGATATTTAATATCTTGAACAGTTGTTGCAGCCACTTTTTTTGTGTAGGTATTTTGGTCAAATTTATTCCCGGGGATAGGTAAAATTGTCTGGTGCGGGTGAATAAGAAATTGGACGGATTGGTTCTTCCTCCTATCATTCCGTTGGCAGAGTAGCCGAAGTCTATGGTCAAAAACTTTGTGCCGGGTATGTCAAAAGCCAACCAATAGGACTGCCCGTTGTAATCTTTCAGGATGTTTTCGGCAAAATTATGCCCCAGTAAATTAGGTGCATATTGCGGAAATATGGTGGGGTTGTAAAAGAATTTGGGGGTAACTGTTATTCCGTAACGGCTACTTGCGATATAAAGCAGGCTGCCGGATAGGTCTGCTATTTCGTCCCATATTGAAAATCCCCAATCGGCTTGTGTGGCGTCCAGAAGTTCAATGCCCAACAAGTATATTTGCGTAGTGGCTGTCGATAACAACAAGTTGTTTTCCCGGAGGTTTTCATGCAAAATCCGGTTCATATAAAAAGCAGAAAAACCATGACCGACTTTATCCATTTGCAACCATTCCGGTCCGTCATTAAACAAGTGAAATTTTGTGTGATTAAATTTTTGGTACCAAACTAAACTCAATCCTGTTACGGAAGTGGCATATATACCTGAAGCAACTAACAGGAAGCGGTAGTTTAAAGAATCTTTTTTGGCTATTTGGGCGAAATTGTATTGAGAAACAATTTGCAATATGATTAAAATCAGAATTTTTTTCATGCCATCGGACTAAAATCGGGCATAAATTTAAGTTTTTGACAGTAAAATCAGCAAATTTTTTCAATATCATATAAATTGAATTTAAAAATAATTAAATTTGGACTGATTAAAAGAAGCGGTAATTTAATTAAAACATTAACAGGTATGAACAAAATAGTAACTAAGAAAATCCTTTCCGAAAATGTGGTAAGCATTGATGTGGAAGCTCCCGAAATAGCCAGGAGCCGGAAACCGGGTCATTTTGTGATTGTTAGGCCTGATGCCAAAGGCGAAAGGATTCCTTTGACCATTTCGAGTGCGGATGTGGAAAAGGGTACAATTAATTTGATTATTCAAAGGGTAGGCGTTTCTTCGGCCAAAATTTTTGCCAAAGAAGAAGGCGATTATCTTCAAGATGTTGTGGGACCTTTGGGGAAAGCCACGGATATTAAGAAAGTTGGAACCGTACTTGCTGCCGGAGGCGGAGTAGGTATTGCTCCTTTGTTGCCGATCGTGGAAGGTTTCAAAAAGGCCGGTAACAGAGTGGTTACCGTATTGGCTGCTCGAACCAAAGAGTTGTTAATATTGGAAGACGAGATGAGAAAGTTTTCCGATGAAGTGGTAATTATGACCGATGACGGTTCGTACGGAAAAAAAGGTTTGGTAACCCAAGGGATGGAAGAAGTAATCCAAAAGGAACATATAGATGAAGCGGTAGTGATTGGTCCTGCCATAATGATGAAATTTGCAGCTCTTACTACCAAAAAGTACAATATAAAAACCATTGCCAGTTTGAATACCATAATGGTGGATGGAACCGGTATGTGTGGTGCTTGCCGTGTTTCTGTAGGAGGTAAGACCAAATTTGTATGTATCGATGGTCCCGAATTTGATGCTCACGAAGTGGACTTTGACGAAATGCTACTCAGATTAAATTCTTTCAAAGAACAAGAAAAACGAGCTTACGAAAGATATTTGGCACAAGCCGGAACAAAATAAAATAATCATAAAAATAATTGGAATTATGGCAAAGAAGAGTCAATTCGAAGAAAATATATTGAAATATCTCCGCGAAGAAAGGAATGCCGATTGGAGAAAAGACCTCAGAAAGGCACACAACGCAAAAGAAAGAAGGTCTATACCAAGAGTAAAAATGACCGAAGCCGATCCGGTGGAAAGAAGTCACTCTTACATAGAAGTAAATAGGGGGTTGACGGAAGAGCAAGCCATGTTAGAGGCCAGAAGATGCCTCGATTGCCCCGAACCAACATGTATGTTGGGATGCCCGGTGAGCATTGAAATACCGAAATTCATCAAACATATCGAAAAAGGTGATTTTTTGGGAGCTGCCCGTACCCTAAAAGAAACCAATACTTTGCCGGCTATATGCGGTAGGGTGTGTCCGCAAGAAAAGCAATGTGAAAATAGTTGCTTCTATAATTCCGTATTGCACGAACCTCCCATCGCAATAGGTTATCTCGAAAGATTTGCTGCCGATTACGAAAGAGAAAGCGGACAAATGGCCGTACCGGAAATTATGCCTTCGAACGGTAGAAAAGTGGCTGTTGTTGGTTCCGGACCGGCAGGGTTGGCTGCTGCTGCCGATTTAGCCAAATGGGGATATGATGTGACGGTTTTTGAAGCCTTGCATGATTTGGGCGGAGTATTAAAATACGGTATTCCCGAATTTCGTTTGCCTAACAAAGTGATAGATAGCGAAATTGAAGTTCTCAAGAAAATGGGTATCAAGTTTAGAACTAACTTTATAGTAGGAAAGACAGCCTCGTTTGACGATTTGCGTGCCGAAGGATACGAAGCATTCTTCGTGGGGAGCGGGGCAGGGTTGCCGCGTTTTATGAATATTCCCGGAGAAAATCTTATAGGCATTTATTCTTGTAACGAATACCTGACCAGAGTAAACTTAATGCATGCCCTTGACGATGAATATGATACTCCGATTCATTTTGGCGAAAATGTAGCCGTAATAGGTGGCGGTAACACTGCTATGGATGCCGTAAGAACGGCCAAACGATTGGGAGCCAAAAGGGCTATGATCATTTATCGCCGTTCGGAAGCGGAAATGCCTGCCAGAGTAGAAGAAATCAAGCACGCCAAGGAAGAAGGCGTAGAATTTATAATGCTTACCAATCCGGTGGAATACGAAGGGGACGAAAACGGAAAGGTAAAAAGAATCAAAGTAGTAAAAATGGAGTTGAGCGAACCGGATGAATCCGGCAGAAGAAGACCGGTACCGATTCCGGGAAGCGAATATTATATAGATGTTGATTTGGTAGTGGTTAGCGTGGGAGTTTCGCCCAATCCGCTAATTCCGGAATCTCTCAAAGACCTGAAAACTTCTCGATGGGGTACCATCGAAGTAAATTGGGAAAATATGCAAACTTCGGTAGAAGATATATTTGCCGGAGGGGATATTACCCGAGGAGGCTCTACCGTGATTTTGGCAATGGGAGACGGAAGAAGAGCTGCCAAAGGCATTCATGAATATTTAATGGCAAAGGTTAAAGCTTAATAGTATAACGATTAATATACTTGGTATAAAGGGGGGCTGCTTTCGGGTAGCCCTTTTTTATTTTTGTAAAAAGGGGATATGGTCATTATTTATTTGTAATTTTGTCGTTATACAAATATAGTCGGCAATGGCTTCAAAGGAAAAATTATTTAAGAGAGATGCAGCGGAAAAAGCATTTGACCTGAAGCATCGTAAAACCATCAATTTTAATATTGGGAAATATTTGGACGCTTTGGAGCGAGGCAAAGCACAATACGAATCTTTGGAAGCAGCTAAAGAGTTGGCATCGGAAGTGAAAAAGGAAGCGTTGTTGAATCTGGATTATTATTTGCAGCAATTTTCCGATACTTTTGAACGGAACGGGGGAAAGGTCTATTGGGCTTATGATGCCGAAGAAGCCAATCATTATATCCTTAAAATACTGCAACAAGAACAGGCGCAAATAATTGTAAAAAGCAAATCGATAACTACGGAAGAATTGCGGCTGAATGAATTGTTGGAGAAAAAACGCTACGATGTGTATGAAACCGACTTGGGCGAGTTTATCGTGCAAGTGGCGGGGGAGCGTCCTTATCATATAGTTACTCCAGCAATGCACAAGAGCAAAGAAGATGTGGCAAGGCTTTTTCACGAACATTTTGATACGCCTGCAGATGCTACACCGGAAGAGATGACAATGTTTGTACGGAAGTTTTTAAGGGATAAGTTTATCCGGGCAGATGTGGGGATAACCGGCGCCAATTTTTTACTTCCCGACATAGGCGGTATTTCCATTACTGAAAATGAAGGAAACGGGTTGCTTACCGCTTCTTTTCCGAGAGTGCACATTGCTATTGTGGGGATAGAAAAAGTGATACCTTCGGTCAAATATCTTTCCTTGTTTTTACCTTTGTTGGCAACACACGGAACCGGACAATACATGAGTGTGTACAATACGATTTATACCGCAGCTGGTATGAATGATACGGACGGGCCGGAAAAAATGTATGTGATATTGTTGGATAACGGCAGGTCGGATTTGTATGCGGAAGAAGAAACCAATATTGCTTTGAGTTGTATCCGCTGTGGAGCTTGCTTGAATGTGTGTCCGGTGTATCAAAATATTGGCGGTTATACTTACGAGGTACCTTATACGGGTCCTATCGGGTCTATCATATCTCCTTATTATGAAGGCATCAAAGAGTATAAGCATTTGAGCTTTGCGTGTACGCTGTGTGGGAAATGTACCGAAACCTGTCCTGTAAAGATTCCGTTGCATGAATTGCTGGTGCTGAATAGAAAAAAGTTTGTGGAGCGAGAAGGTGATAACTTTGTGTGGGAGAAAGGAATGAAATTTTACGAATTTCTGATGAGCGACAGAAAGCATTTGGACATGGTAAACGGTTCTGTAAAGAATGTAGCGGTTCAAACTTTCGGTAAAAATGCTCTGGGCGATAAAAAAGAACCGCCTCGTTTTGCAAAGTATTCATTTGCAAAGCTGTATGAGAAACAGAAGAAAAATAAGGGTTAAAACACACTGTTTATTGCTTCTACGGGATTGAGAGCGGCAGCCGATTTGGCCGGGAGGGCTCCGGCGACAATACCGATGGTTACGGATATTCCCAAACCTTCCGCAATATTGATGAGGCTTAGCGTAAAGTCAAATTGTTCAAAAAAATTGTTCAGGATGACAAATCCTCCCATTATCAGTATCAGGCCGATTATTCCGCCAATGGTAGCCAATATGGCCGATTCGAACAAGAATTGAAGCAGGATGAAATAGTTTTTGGCACCCAGTGCTTTTTGGATACCTATAATTTTGGTGCGTTCCTTTACGGAAACAAACATGATGTTGGCTATTCCGAACCCGCCGATAAGAATTGAAAACATTCCGATAAGCATTCCTGCAAAATTCAGCGTTTTGAAAAATTGTTTGATGCTATCCGTTATTAAGCTCAATTGGTTCAATGCAAAATTGTCTTCTATGGAAGGCGAAAGTTTTCTTATTTTTCTCAATTTATAACGCAATTCCGTTTTTAGTTTTTTTACAATTCCTTCGGATTTTGCTTTTACCATTATAAAAGGATTGGCTGATTCTTTGTTTATATCGGTAAGTTTGTAGGCGGAGTTTACCGGAACAAGTATGGTGTTGTCGGTATTAAATCCCATATTCACTCCCTGTTTGGCAAATACTCCTATTATCTTGTATTTTAATCCTTTTATTTTGATAGTTTTATACAATGGATTGAAGTGTCCGAACAGTTCTTTGGCCAAGTTGTTGCCTATAATTGCAATAGGTTTTCCGTGTGTGCATTCGTTTTCGGTAAAATATCTTCCTTTTTCAATTTTATATTCGTTTATCAAGTTGTATTCGTAGGAAGCAATGGTAACCGGGACATTTTCAAGAGCATTGGATTGGTATTTTATGTCTGCAAAAGTGGACGCGACAAATGCCGAATATTTGGCGTTTTTTACCGACTTCTTCAGCAACATGTATTCTTTGTAAGTGGGGACGGGGCGGTTGATGTATTTCCACCATGGGAAATCTTTGCCACCGCCGGCTACCCATGGCCATTTTTGAATATAAATAACATCGGTGCCCAAAGCTCCAAGGTTCTTTGATATGTATGATTCCAGCGAATCGATTACGGCAAAGATGGAAATAATCACAAATATTCCTATTGTTATTCCGAGTAAAGATAAAAATGTTCTTAATTTATTGACTACCAAGGAGGAAATGGCGTAGTAAAAACTTTCTTTTATTTGCCGTAATATTATTTCCATAGGTGGTGTTCGATAAAACAAAAAAGGCTGCCTCCAATTAAGCAGCCTTTATTTATTGGCATTAAGGTAAATAGGCAAATTGATTGCCCAGATAGAATCCCGAATCGCCCAACATTTCTTCTATTCGCAGCAATTGATTGTATTTGGCAATTCTTTCGCCTCGTGAGGCCGAACCGGTTTTTATAAGGCCGGTATTCAATGCAACGGCAAGGTCGGCGATGGTGGTATCTTCGGTTTCTCCGGAGCGGTGGCTGATGATGTTGGTATAGCCGGCATTTGAGGCCATATCTACCACATCCATTGTTTCTGTCAATGAGCCGATTTGGTTGAGTTTTATCAGTATGGAGTTGGCAACTCCCATATCAAGCCCTTTTCCAAGTCTTACAGGATTGGTTACAAATAAATCGTCGCCGACCAATTGGATTTTTCCTCCTAATTTTTGTGTAAGGGTAACCCAGTTGTCCCAGTCGTCTTCTGCCAATCCGTCTTCTATGGATACTATCGGGTATTTGGAGACCAGTTTTTCATAGTATTTTACCAAGTCGTTGCCGCTAAGTTCTTCGCCGGTAGATTCCAGTTTGTAAACTTTTTTCTTTTCATTGTAAAATTCCGAGGCTGCGACATCAAGTGCTATGAAAATATCTTTTTCAGGGTCGTATCCGGCTCCTTTAATGGCTTTGAGGATTACTTCCAAGCCTTCTTCGTTTGATTTCAGGTTAGGGGCAAATCCTCCTTCATCGCCTACATTGGTCGAGTACCCTTTGGATTTTAACACACTTTTGAGGGAATGGAACACTTCGGAACCCATTCTGAGTGCGTCGGCAAATTTGGTGGCATTTACCGGCATTATCATAAATTCTTGGAAATCAACTTTGTTGTCGGCATGTGCACCGCCGTTTAGGATATTCATCATGGGGATTGGCAGCAAATTGGCTCTGAGGCCCCCCAGATACCTGAACAGGGGTTGTCCGGCCGATATGGAAGCGGCTCTGGCTACTGCCAATGATACGCCCAGTATGGCGTTGGCTCCGAGGTTTGACTTATTTTCCGTGCCGTCGATTTTTAATAATGCTTCGTCTATTTCTCGTTGATTGAAAATGTAGGCTCCTTGTAGTTCTTTATTAATGATGTTGTTTACATTGTACACGGCTTTTTGTACGCCTTTACCGTGAAATTTGCCGGGATCGTTATCTCTTAGTTCCAATGCTTCGTGTTTTCCGGTAGATGCTCCGGAGGGTACGGCTGCCCGGCCAATTACACCTCTGTCGGTCATTACATCTACTTCTATGGTCGGATTCCCTCTGGAATCAAGGATTTGTCTTGCTTGTATTCTTGCTATTCTTCCCATGCTTATTAAGTTTTTGATTGTTTTTTACCCTAACAAATGTAATCTTTTTTGCTAAATCCGTATATAATTTTGCTAACTTAAAAATAATAATTCCCGTTTTTTGTGACTTGTAATCCGACTTATTATGTATTTTTGTAACAAACCAAGAAAACAAACGAATATGAAAAAACGAATTGTATCAATTTTTATTGCTTTGATTTTTATGTTAGGGTGGTACGGCGGAATATCTTGTACCAATTATCTGATTACCAAAGGGGCAACGGTGGATGGCAGTACGATGATTTCTTACGCGGCAGACAGCCATTTGTTGTATGGCGAATTGTATTATTATCCTGCCAGTGATCATCCGGAAGGCAGTATGTTGGATGTGTATGAATGGGATACCGGAAAATATCTCGGAAAAATTCCGCAAGTTACTCATACTTATACGGTTGTGGGTAATATGAACGAATATCAGGTAGCCATAGGCGAAACTACTTACGGAGGCAGAAAAGAATTACATCATCAACCGGGGGCTATTATGGATTACGGTAGCCTTATTTATATAGCGCTTCAGCGTTCCAAAACTGCCAGAGAAGCAATAAAGGTAATGACAGACTTAGTGGCTAAGTACGGTTATTACAGCGAAGGTGAAAGTTTTTCGATTGCCGATCCGAATGAAGTGTGGTATATGGAAATGATTGGCAAAGGAGAAGGTGAAAAAGGTGCCGTATGGGTGGCATTAAGAATACCCGACGGATATGTAAGTGCACATGCCAATCAGGCCCGGATAACAACCTTTCCGTATCAAAAGGAAAATAAATGGGACGACCCGAAAGCAACCTGCTTTAATGCTCCGGATGTGATTGAATTTGCCAGAAAGAAAGGTTGGTACAACGGGAAGGATAACGATTTCAGTTTTTCGGATGTGTATGCACCTGTAGATTTTGGGGGAGCAAGGTTTTGTGAAGCTCGTGTATGGTCTATGTTTAGGAGAGTTACCGATGGAATGGATAAGTATAAAGATTATGCCATGGGATTCAATTTGAAAAACAGGATGCCGTTGTGGGTAAAGCCGAAAAAGAAATTGACTGTAAGGGATGTGATGGAATTGATGAGAGATCATTTTGAAGGAACCGATATGGATATGACAAAAGATGTGGGTGCCGGACCGTTTCATTGCCCGTACAGATGGCGCCCGTTGGTATGGAAAGTAGATGACAAGCAGTATTTTAACGAGAGAGCGGTATCTACCCAACAAACCGGCTTTTCTTTTGTGGCACAAATGAGAGGTTGGCTTCCGAGAGAAATCGGTGGGATTATTTGGTTTGGTGTGGACGATACATACAGTACGGTATATACGCCCGTATATACCAGCATTACGAAAGTGCCGCATACTTATGCCGAAGGAAACGGCGATATGATGACTTGGTCGGATGATGCGGCGTTTTGGGTGTTCAATCAAGTGTCCAATTTTGCTTACACGCGTTACGATTATATTATTCCGGAAATAAGAAAAGAACAAAAAATGCTGGAAGAGAGGTTTGTGACTTATGTCTCGGCTATTGACGAAGGTGCCTTGAAATTGTATAAAAAGGATAAAAAAGCGGCAATAGATTTCCTCACTAAATTTTCTACCGAAAATGCCGATAATCTGGTGTATCATTGGCGGGATTTCTACCATTATTTATTTATGAAGTATATGGATGGCAATATCAAAGAAAAATCGGCACCAAAAGAAAATTATAAGTTTGTAAACCCCAAATTGGAACAGCCGGGTTACGGAGAAGAATGGTATAGGAGAATTGTTAAGGAGACCGGCGATAAATTTTTGTACCGGGAAGAAAAGAAATAAGAGAAATGATAAACCACTTCAAAGGAATTAAGGGGTGCCTTGCGGCACCTCTTT
>CAYMVE010000036.1:0-6727 GCA_964393715.1 uncultured Bacteroidales bacterium
TAATTCGTACCATTCGGTAATAATGATATTTCCGGAATAAATTTCTCTTACATCGTCGGCGAGTTTGGATAGAAACTCATTGTAGTATTCTCCGTAATTTTTTTTGAAGAATTCGATATTCGAACGAATGGCAACTCCTTTTACAAACATAGATTCGGTTTTTTTGCAAAAATATATAAAAAAACTACACGACAAAAATTTATGCGAATAGAAGTTGTTTTTTTGATGGAACCATGCCGAATTTTGATTATTTTTGTGCTGTGTAAAAATATGGAAATCATGAAAAAATTGGTTTTAGTTCGTCATGGCGAAAGCGAATGGAACAAATTAAACAGATTCACCGGTTGGACGGATGTGAATCTTAGCGAAAAAGGCATAGAAGAGGCTAAGGAAGCCGGCAGAGTATTAAAAAAAGAGGGATATGAATTTGATGTAGCTTACACTTCCGTTTTAAAGAGGGCTATCAAAACATTGTGGCTGATTTTGGAAGAAATGGATATGATGTGGCTGCCCGAAGTGAAAAGTTGGAGATTAAACGAAAAGCATTACGGCAAGTTGCAAGGGTTGAACAAAGCGGAAACAGCTAAAAAATACGGAGAGGAACAAGTGCTTTTGTGGCGAAGAGGTTTTGATGTGTTGCCGCCGCTTATGGACGAAAGTTACCGGGACGAAATGTTGAGAAAACCGCCGTTCAACGGATTAAACAGAGATGACATTCCCTTGGGCGAATCTTTGAAGAACACGATAGACAGAGTGTTGCCGCTGTGGCATTCCGAAATAGAACCGGCTATAAAAGAAGGGAAGAGGATAATAATTGCTGCACATGGCAACAGTTTAAGGGCTATTGTGAAGTATTTGGACAATATTTCCGACGAGGCTATTTTGAAAGTAAACATTCCGACCGGTATCCCGCTGGTATATGAATTGGATGACGAAACTTTGAAACCTATCAAAAGTTATTACATAGGAGATCCCGAAAAAATTAAGAAAGCACAAGAAGCTGTGGCTAATCAGGGGAAAGCCAAGTAATATGGTTTATCGTTTTTTTGAAGAAGCATACCGGACAAACAAAAAACTGTTTATAGTTCTTGTTGACCCGCAAGTGGTTAATGATACACCCGGATTGCTGGAACAATATACCAAGGCATTTCGTAAAACTGCTCCCTCTATGATTTTTGTTGGAGGGAGTCTGGTTTTTGATTCGGTTGCCCATATAACGGAAGTTATCAAATCGATTTGTGATGTTCCTGTTGTGCTGTTTCCCGGGCATGTTTCACAAATTACGCCATTGGCAGATGCCATTCTTTTCTTGTCTTTGATTTCCGGAAGGAACCCTGAATTTCTTATAGGGCAACATGTAGTAGCTGCACCTGTCTTAAAAAACGCCCGTATTGAAGTGATACCTACGGGATACATTCTTGTGGACGGAGGTACAGCCACTTCGGTTGAGTACATAAGCCATACAAAACCTGTACCGCGTTACAAAGCGGATATTCTGAAAGCTACGGCCCTTGCAGGACAAATGTTGGGGCACAAACTCATTTACATAGAAGGTGGAAGTGGAGCGGAAAATGTGTTATCGTCAAATATTTTAAAGCAAGTGGTAGATTACATTGATATTCCCGTTATTGTAGGCGGTGGTGTAACAACCCCTTCACAAGCCGTTGAACTGTTCAATGCCGGGGCCTCCGGAGTAGTTGTGGGGAGTGCTTTGGAAAAAGAGCCTTCACGCTTATCCGATTTTTTGGAAACTCTGAACGATTTTTTGTAAAAAAATTTTTCACCTGACATTTGTCAAATTTTATAACAAAACTTGCATATTACTTTCAGGTTACAAAAAAATAGATATTTTTGCACCGAAAATTCTACCCGATGAGTGATCTTATAAAGCACGATGCTATCATAAAAGAAGTAGGTACCGATACGGTAAAAGTTTCTATTGTGTCGAAGGCAGCGTGTCTTTCTTGCCAAATGAAAAGCTACTGCTCCGTGGCCGAAATGCAGGAAAAAATTATAGAAGTAAAAAAGCCCCGTACGGGATTGGATAAATACGATATAGGAGAGCAAGTAAATGTGGTGATGTACGAATCGTTGGGAATCAAAGCTTTAATGCTCGGATATATTGTGCCGTTTTTTGTATTGCTGGTTACTTTGGTGGTTGCGTATGGGGTAACGCATAATGAGCCATTGTCGGGACTACTTGCTTTGGCAAGTTTGGCTCCGTATTATTTTGTGCTGTATTTGTTTAAAGAAAAGTTGAGCAAGCAGTTTAATTTTGAAATAGAAAAATAAAAGTTTAGACAAATGAGTGATGTTCTGTTGAATTCGATACTCACCCTTGGTTCGGTGGGAGTTGTGTCGGCAATAATCTTATATTTTGTTGCCCAAAAATTCAAAGTGGACGAAGATCCGCGAATTGATGAAGTAGAAGAAGCTTTGCCCAGTGCTAATTGTGGTGGTTGTGGTTATCCGGGCTGTAGGGCTTTTGCCGAAGCATGTGCCAAAGCTGACAGCTTGGACAATTTGTATTGTCCGGTTGGCGGTAATGAGGTGATGAAAAAGGTAGCCGAAATCTTGGGACAGGAAGTGCAGGAACAAAAGCGACAGGTGGCAGTGGTAAGATGTGCGGGGAGCTACGATCATCGGGCACATCACAATGTGTATGAAGGACCGGAAAATTGTGCCGTCGTACATCAATTGTATGGAGGAGAGACCGATTGTCATTATGGCTGCTTGGGGCTTGCCGATTGTGTGCGGGCTTGTGATTTTGATGCTTTGCACATGGATGAAAAAACCGGTTTGCCTGTGGTGGATGAAGATAAATGTACGGCATGCGGTGCTTGTGTGGAAGCCTGCCCACGCGATATTATCGAATTGAGAGTATTGGGGAAAAAAGATCGAAAGATTTTTGTGAGTTGTATCAATGAAGATCCGGCAGGACCGGCTAAGAAAGCTTGTAGCGTGGCATGTATCGGATGCGGATTGTGCTATGATGCTTGTAAATTTGATGCTATTACAATGACCGAAAATCTGTCTTATATTGACGATAAGAAATGTGTATTGTGTCGGGCTTGTGTGGAAGTGTGTCCTACCAATGCTATTTGGGAAGTGAATTTCCCGCCTCGTAAACCCAGACCGGCCAAGAAAAAAGCTGCGGCTTCGAAATCTGTGGATAAAACATCGGCCGGAAAGTCGTCAACAAGCACTGCTGCATCTGCACCGGAGAATAAGATTATAGATGTTTCCGGATTACCCAAAGAAGATTCCACAGATGCTCCGAAAACGGATAAATCCGATAATGGGAATAAGAAAGACGATTCAATAAATAATGAAAACATAGACTGATTATGGTTGCAGTTAAGACATTTAAAAAAGGTGGTGTACATCCGGCCGATCATAAACTTTCGGCAAAAGAGCCTTTTGTCAAAGCTCCGTTGCCTAAAATGGCCATAATTCATGTAACCCAGCATTTGGGAGCACCGGCCAAGGTGTTGGTCAAAAAAGGAGATAAGGTCAAAACCGGCCAACTCATTGCCGAAGCTAGCGGGTTTATATCGGCCAATATTCATGCTTCCGTTACGGGTAAAGTAATGAAAATTGACAATGCCATAGATGCTAGCGGATATAAAAAAACGGCAATCTTTATTAAGACGGATAAGGAAGAAGTTTGGGAAGACGGTATAGATACATCCGATACATTGGTCAAAGACATTCCTTTTTCTCCGCAAGAAATTGTGGAAAAAGTGAAAAAGGCCGGTATTGTGGGAATGGGAGGTGCTACATTTCCTACCAATGTAAAACTAACACCGCCTCCCGGAAAAAAAGCAGAATATTTGATTATCAACGGTGTAGAATGTGAACCTTATCTTACCGTTGATCATCGTACCATGCTCGAAAGAGGCCATGAACTGATGATTGGTACCAAAATCTTGATGAAAGCATTGGGAGTTTCAAAAGCCATTATCGGTATAGAAAACAACAAGCCCGATGCCATTGAATATCTTGTCGGTATTGCTTCTGAGTATGAAGGCATTACCATACAGCCGCTTAAAATGAAATATCCACAAGGTGGTGAAAAGCAGTTGATACAAGCCATATTGGGACGGGAAGTTCCCTCCGGCGGTTTGCCGATAGATGTAGGGGTTGTTGTGCAAAATGTCGGTACTACTGTGGCGGTTTACAAGGCTGTACAAAAAAATATGCCTTTAATCGAGCGTACGGTTACGGTGAGTGGCCTTAACTTCCCGAAACCCGGTAATTTTATAGTTCGTATCGGTACGCCTATAAAAGAATTGGTTGATTTTGCGGGAGGTGTTCCGGAAAATACGGGTAAAATAATTGCTGGAGGTCCTATGACCGGAAAGGCTTTGTCTTCGTTGGATGCGCCCGTACAAAAAGGTACTTCGGGTGTTATCTTTTTTCCCGATGAAGCGGCACACCGGAAACCATATCAGGATTGTATAAGATGTGCCAAGTGTGTAAGTGTTTGTCCGGCAGGTCTTGAGCCTTATTTGCTTATGACCCTTACCGAACATCAGATGTATGATAAAGTGAGGGCTAATCATGTAACCGATTGTATTGAATGTGGATCTTGTAGTTTTATTTGTCCCTCGTACCGTCCGTTACTGGATTATATCCGGTTAGGCAAGAAGACCGTAATGGATCAAATAAGAGCGGAAAGAGCAGCAAAACAACAAAAAAAATGATGAGAAATGAAAGATAACAAATTAAAATTGGTAATATCTCATTCACCACATGTACATGCCAATAATTCTGTTAAAAAGATCATGTATTTGGTGATTGCAGCCATGATTCCTACATGGTTGGTTTCGTTGGCGTATTTTGGTGTGGGGGCTTTGGTGGTAACCCTTACAGCAGTATTGTCTGCCGTGTTTTTCGAGTGGGTGATTCAAAAATATTTGCTCAAAGTACAACCGACCATAAGCGATGGTTCCGCCATAATTACCGGTATGCTTTTAGCCTTTAATGTACCGTCGAATTTGCCTTTGTGGATGGTAATAGTGGGTAGTTTAGTGGCTATCGGGGTAGCCAAGATGTCTTTTGGAGGTTTGGGCAACAATGTTTTTAATCCTGCATTGGTAGGTCGTGTTTTTTTGTTGATATCATTTCCGGTGGAGATGACATCTTGGCCAACACCCGGAGGACAAAACCTGACGGCCTATACGGATGCTGTTACGGGGGCCACACCGTTGGGCGTAATGAAAGAAGGCTTGAAGAACGGAGAAACGGTATCGCAACTGATGTCTCAAATTCCGGATTATTGGAATATGTTCATCGGACACATAGGAGGTTCGTTGGGTGAGATGTCTGCTTTGGCCATATTGCTGGGCGGCTTGTTTTTGATATGGAAAAAAATTGTCAATTGGCAAATTCCTGTTTCTATCATTGTAACCGTTTTGGTATTTACAGGTATTCTTCATGCCATAAATCCGGATAAATATGCCGATCCGTTATTCCATTTACTTACGGGAGGTTTGATGCTCGGAGCATTCTTTATGGCTACCGATATGGTTACTTCGCCGATGACGCCGAAAGGTATGATTATTTTCGGTATCGGTATCGGTATTCTTGTGGTGGTTATCCGTGTTTGGGGTGCTTATCCTGAAGGTATGTCGTTTGCAATTTTGATTATGAACGCATTTGTTCCGTTGATTAATATGTATGCTAAACCAAAACTATACGGGGAGGTAAAGAAAAATGGCAAATAAAAAGGAATCGACATTATTAAATATGGTGCTTACGCTGCTGATTATTTCGGTAGTGTCGGCTTCGGCTTTGGCTTATGTATATGAAGTAACCAAAAAGCCGATAGAAAAAGCCCAATTGAAAAAAGAACTGGAAGCCATAAAGGAAGTGGTGCCGCAGTTTGACAACAATCCTTTTGACGAAAAGTTTACTTTGCCGTCTTATGACGGAGCGGGAGAATTGGAAGTATATCCTGCCAAAAAAGGAGGAGAGGTGGTTGGTTATGCCGTGAAAACTTTTACCGAAAAAGGGTTTAGCGGCCATGTTGAAGTAATGGTGGGGTTTTTGCCCGATGGTACCATTGAAAATACCAAGGTGCTGGCTCATTCGGAAACTCCCGGACTCGGAAGTAAAATGACCAGCGAAAAGTTTAAAAGTCAGTTTCATGGATTCAATCCTGCACAAAAGAAACTGATTGTGAAGAAAGACGGTGGCGATGTTGATGCCATTACTGCGGCAACTATCAGCTCCAGAGCATTTTGCGATGCGTTAGATAGAGCATATAAAACATTACAAAAAGGAGGGAAAATAAAATGAACCAATGGCAAAATTTTATTAAAGGGTTTGTAAAAGAGAACCCCGTATTTGTGTTGTTGTTGGGGATGTGTCCCACATTGGGAACAACGACAAGTGCGATAAACGGTTTGGGTATGGGGTTGGCCACGGCTTTTGTGCTGACCATGTCCAATATTGTAGTATCCCTCATAAAAGGTGCGATTCCGGATAAAGTGCGTATTCCGTCTTTTATTGTGGTTATTGCATCGTTTGTTACGCTGGTTGATTTGTTGATGGCAGGGTTTGCTCCCGCTTTGCACGAACAGTTAGGGTTATTTATTCCCCTGATTGTGGTAAACTGTATTGTGCTGGGACGTGCCGAAGCATTTGCTTCCAAAAACAATGTATGGTCGTCGCTGATAGACGGACTTGGTATGGGATTAGGTTTTACCTTTGCGCTGTTTAT
>CAYMVE010000036.1:6827-16501 GCA_964393715.1 uncultured Bacteroidales bacterium
CGTCGCTGATAGACGGACTTGGTATGGGATTAGGTTTTACCTTTGCGCTGTTTATCCTTGGTTCTGTCAGAGAATTGCTGGGAAGCGGTTCCATTTTGGGATACAAGTTTATTTCCGGCGACGGCATGTTGGTATTTGTTCTTGCACCGGGCGCATTTATTGCTTTGGGATACATCATTGCCATAATGAATAAAGTTAGAAAAGCATAAAAATTGAGGTTATGGAATATTTTGTAATTATTATTTCGGCAATTTTTGTTAGCAACATTGTATTGTCGCAGTTTTTGGGCGTATGTCCTTTTTTGGGTGTTTCTACCAAAATTTCCACTGCGACAGGGATGACTGGAGCCGTAATTTTTGTAATGACTTTGGCTACGATATCTACTTATTTGTTGTATTATTATGTATTGGAGCCATTGGATTTGATTTTTTTGAAAACCATTGTGTTTATTTTGGTGATTGCCGCTTTGGTGCAAATGGTGGAAATAATTTTGAAGAAAGTAAGTCCACCGTTGTATCAGGCATTGGGTATTTATTTGCCGCTGATTACCACTAACTGTGCCGTGTTGGGTGTGGCCTTATTGGTTGTTCAAAAAGATTATAATTTGATGGAATCTACGGTGTTTGCTATATCTACCGGAATAGGTTTTGGGCTGGCTCTCATTATTTTTGCCAGCATAAGAGAGCAGTTGGATTTAATGAATGTTCCCAAAGGAATGAAGGGGATTCCTATTGCATTGGTTACGGCCGGTATTCTTGCTTTGGCTTTTATGGGATTTTCCGGCATAGTGTAGCCGAAAAAAACGATAAGTATGGATTAAAAGGAGGTTGGGAGAGACCTCCTTTTTTTACCTAAAAAGAGCAATATTGTTTGTGGGTCTTAATTGAAAGAATCTAATTTTTATTCTTTTTCTAAAAATATTTATGTCCTCTATTGCTAAAAAACAATTTACTATCGAAATAATTATTCGGTAGGCTTGAATAATTTTCTATCTTTGCAGAAAAACTTGTATTTTTGTAAAAAAATAGGATTTTATTCCAGTTAAAATGATAAAATATTGGCGCATTACATATTTTTTCTTCCTGTTTTTTCTTCCGGTTTATGCTCTTCATTCGGCACCTTCCGTTGCATCCGATTATGTAGATTCTCTCATTTTGATAACCAAATACGACACGACGAAAGAGGCTACCAAGGCAAATATATATTACAATTTGTTGTTGAGATATTCCGTAGGAAATTTGGACTCAGGGAAAATCTTTTACCGGTATTTGAATAAGTCGTTGGATCGGTTGAAAAATGAAAATATTACCGAATATTATAGATATTTAGGTGAGATAATCAGAATTTCTTTATTGATGAATAGACCGGACACTTCCCTTGCCAATGTAGAAAGAGGTCTGCAATTTGCACAACAAAAGGGGTTGGACGAATATATAGGCCGGATGTATTTCAGAAAAGGAATCATCAAATGGTATGTCAAAGATTATCCCGATGCCCTAACAAACTTTTTGAAAGCGGAAAAACTATTGGAAAAGAATGATTTGAAGCAACAGTTGGCACTTACTTATAATTATATTGCGGATATTTTTGTACAGTTGAACGATTTTAATATTTCGAGAGAATACATTAAAAAAGCCATTATATATACTACCAAGGAAGATTTGTTTTCCGCAAAATATTATACTTTGAGAAACTTGGGGGTGTATTTCTTACGGAAAGGAGAATACGAAAAGGCAGAAGAATATTTGTTGAAATCGAAAAACGGTTATAATGAATTGAAAAAATGGGATTATTCCGTTTTGTTGTGTTATAATTATTTAGCCGAGTTGTACTTGGACCAAGCTCGATATGAGGAAGCTTCCGAATATTTGAAAGATGTTTTGACTTTGAATCTGGATACCATGCCCCGTTACTTTTTGGCAGGATTTTATAAGAATATAGGACGCTATTATTTTGAAAAGGATGTGCCTCAAAAGGCAGTGCTTTATCTGAAAAAATATATTGATGAGTTTAGTTGGCATTATTTTAAGGATCCGTTGGTTTATAAACTTCTTGGCAATGCTTTTTATGCTCAAAATAAAATAAGATTGGGTTTTTACTTTCAGAATCAGAGTTATGCAATTTTAGACAGTATTGCTCATGCAAAAATCAAACAAGCGGTATCCGTTCATGATATAATAGGTGATAAAATTGTTTATTCTTCGTCTTCCGACGAGAACTTTGACCTTTCTTTCAGTGATATAAGAAACTATTATTTTAAGGCATATAAGTATTACATTATTCCTGTTGTTACGATTTTTGTATTGTCGATTCTTTATCTCATGTTTAAGTTGCTGTTTTTGAGGAGGAGGTTGAATGCTGCTAATGAGGATATTAAAGGATTTCGAGACAGGATAAAACGATTGGAAAGAAGTCTTAAGGAGGTGGAAGAATTTTCTGAAGAAAGAGCCGATTTGTTAAAAGAAGCCGTGGAAGAAAATGTAGCATTGGGAGATAAATTGGAACAATTGAAAAAAGAGTTAAGTAACACTTATGAAGAATTAAAGAGATTAAAACAGAATTTTTCTTATACCGTAAAAGGGCCTGTGAATAATTTGATTAATTTATTGGAAGTTTTTGATCGTAAAGCATTGTGGCCGAAACATGCTTTGACGGAAGAGTTGAAATTTTTAATCAAAAGAGTACGATGGCTGATTATTCTCTATTTTGGTAAAGAGCGGATTTCATTAGATGAAATAAAGGCGGGAAAGGTTGATATTTCAGATCTTATTTCCGTTATAATCGAGAATATGGAATTATTGCTGAAAAGGAGGCATATTCAAGTGAAAACTGTTTTTCCGCCTGAACCGGTGTATATTGCTGCTAATGAAGTGGTTTTTGCCCGTGTTATGTTTTCGTTATTTAATGTTTTTTTCAATGATATTCGTGACAATACCGTTGAAATAGCTTTGAAGCGAAATAACGGACGCGCTATCTTGAAAGTGGATTTTTACGGAAAAGAAATTAAGCATTCCCAAATAAGTTATATTATAAATATTGAAACCACAATGGCGCTTCATGACTTGCGTAAAGTTTCCAAAAACATATACGGATTGGGAACTATATTGTTTTTATTCAAAGAGATGGGGAGTAGTGTTGATGTAGCTTATCATGATGATTTTGTGAGTTTTGAGTTGTTTATGCCGGAATATGCGGAAGATGCGGAAGATGAGAAGGGGAAATTAACTGTCAAACGAGAATTTAAAGGTCATATCCTTATTGTGAATGCCAATAAGGAAGAAAAAGTAATCTATAAAGAGTTTTTAACGGAAAATTCGAAAAATGTGAATATTGAATTTGCTGACGACTTTGGTGATGCTTTATCATTAGTCAATGAAAATTATAAACATAAAAAAATGTTTGATTTGATTTTGTTAAAGGTGTCCGTATATGAAAAGGATATAGGTGTTTATAAGAATTTTGTAAGTGAAATCAGGAAAAGGTTTCAAGGTTATAATAATGTTCCGGTAGTGGCTGTTATTGAGGATTTTGCCGATAATTTTTCCGAAGATTTTGTGGACTATTTTACCGATGTAATCATCAAGCCTTTTGATGCTGCTACTTTCATAGCAAGAATAAAGTCCAGTATGAAAATAGTAACCTATTACGGCAAATTCGAATAAAAAAATCGCTAACTTTGGCCTGCATTATCCAGTAAAACGATGAAAAAATTTTTTTGCTTTCCCTTTTTTTTCGCGGTTGTTCAGTTTTCTTTTGCTCAGCTTACCGATTATCCTTTGTATGTACGCGTTCCTGATTTTGTAGATACGGCTTCCAATGTGATTGAATATGGTAACGAAGACGGCAAACTGGATAAATTGTTCGGGACTTTTACCTCTTTTGTGACCAAAGGAAAAGGGCGGTATAACATCGTCCACTTTGGGGGATCTCATTTGCAGGCTGCCATCTATACGGAACAATTGAAACAGAGGCTCAATGAACAGTTTTATGGTATTGTGCGGAGTGTAGGATATGTTTTTCCATTTAAGATAGCCAAGACCAATCATCCGGTTTATTACCGGAGCAGATATACGGGACATTGGACTTACTGTAAGAATGTGAAAAAGAAAAAAGATTGTCGCTTAGGTGTGGGGGGCATAAGTGCCGTTACAACCGATTCGGTGGCTACCGTTACTATCTATCCGGTAATGAATCCGGAGGTGTTCCGGTTTGATATGGTGTCGCTTTTGTATGATGTGCCGGATAGTGTGACATATAGTGTGAGGATAAATGGAGAGGAAAGGGTGTTGGACGGTAGTGGCGTGTTGCGGTTACGATTTGACGACTTGCAGGATTCTTTGGTGTTTGCTTTGAAAAAAGAGGATTCAACGGCGGGATTTTTCAGATTATACGGTTTCGTGTTGGATAAGTCCGGTGCCGGTATTATGTATTCTTCCATAGGGATAAACGGAGCGGCTACCTATTCGTTTTTGAAATGCGAAAGATTTGAACAGGACTTGAAGGAACTGATGCCGGATTTGGTTATTTTGTCGCTTGGTACCAACGACGGTTACGGCAAAGGCTATTCCGACAATATTTATTATGCCAATATCGATTCTTTGGTAGAAAGAATAAGGATGGTGAATCCCGATTGCCAAATTTTGCTTACAGTACCTAATGACGATTATTACAAACGTCGGTACCCGAACCGGAATACTGCACGACAAGAAAGTACGATACTGAAAATAGCAAAAGATAAGGATTTTATGGTGTGGGATCTGTATAAGATTATGGGTGGATACGGTTCGTCTATGACTTGGTACAGGGCAGGGCTTATGAAGTATGACAGGATTCATTTTACTCCGCAAGGCTACCGGCTCAAAGGTGATTTGTTTTTTGCGGCGTTTATGAAAGGATATGAAAATTATTTGAAAGAGAGTGTAAAGCTTACGCTGAATGGAAAGTATTAAAAAATATTTGGATTATATTTTTTTCTATCATCAAGATGCACCTTTGATTTTTACCCGGCTTTACTTTTGGGTGTTTTTTGCAGTGGTGCTTACCTTTTATACTTTTTTGTACAACCGTAAGTTGTTGAGAAGTGCTTATTTATTTGCCGTAAGTTTGTTTTTTTATTACAAAACCAGCGGGTTTTATTTTTTCTTGTTAATATTTTCCACCATTACGGATTTTTACATAGGGAAGCGTTTATATAAGACGGAAAATTCCGTTAAAAAGAAGATGTTGGTCGCTTTGAGCGTGTTTCTTAACTTATCGGTTTTGTTTTATTTCAAATATGCCTATCTTCTGATAGATATGATCAATCAGATGTTCGGTACCGATTATGTGGTTAGAGATGTATTGGCCGAAAGTCTTAATGGCTTATTCCGTTTGAAGTTGGATGTATCCAATATTTTCCTACCGGTAGGGATTTCGTTTTACACTTTTCAGACCATAAGCTATACGGCGGATATTTACCGGAAAAAAATCAAGCCGCTTGATAACTTGTTGGATTTCGGTTTTTATGTGAGTTTTTTTCCGCAATTGGTGGCAGGACCTATTGTGCGTGCTGCAGAATTTATCCCACAGATTAAAGCGGATTATAAATTGTCGAGAGAAGATTTCGGGTTAGCCTTATATATGATACTCAACGGGTTGTTTAAAAAGATGGTATTGGCCGATTATATTGCCGTCAATTTTGTGGACAGGGTTTTTGCCAATCCGGTTTCGTATAGCGGGGTGGAGAATCTTTTTGCACTTTTCGGTTATTCCTTGCAGGTATATGCCGATTTTTCGGGTTATACCGATATGGCTACGGGAGTAGCGTTGCTTATGGGCTTCCGGCTGCCGGAAAATTTCAATTATCCGTATAAGGCTAAAAATGTCGGTGAATTTTGGAAACGGTGGCACATCTCATTGTCCGGTTGGCTCAAAGATTATTTGTATATTCCTCTGGGAGGGAATCGGAATGGTACTTTTGCTTCATATTTTATCGGGGCTTTGGTGCTGTTTATCGTAGCCATGTTGGCTAAAGACAGTATGGTTACCTACGGTATGGTGGCCGTTACGGTTTTGTTTTTTGTGGCGGCACGTTTAAGTGCGGGTTTTAGAAAATGGGTGAATACCAATATAAACCTCATGATCACTATGTTATTAGGCGGGTTGTGGCACGGTGCGAGTCTTAAGTTCATCATCTGGGGAGGGCTTAACGGATTGGGATTGGTGGTATATAAGCTGTGGAAGCAAATCAGTCCTTATGAAAACAGCAATCATCGTTTGGTAAATGCTTGGCGCATAGGGATTACCCTATTGTTTATTACTTTTACCAGAGCATGGTTTAGGGCAGACAGTATGGAAAAGGCCAATCAGGTTATAGCACAAATAGTTTATGATTTTAGGCCGGAAATTTTTCCGTCGTTTGTGATAGGCTTTAAAGTGGTTCTGGCGGTTATGCTTTTCGGATATTTGTTGCATTGGTTGCCCGAAAAAATCAGAGATAATTTCAAACAACGCTTTATCCTTTCCCCTGTATATGTAAAGGCTTTGGCTGTGGTGGTGTTGGTATTTTTGATTTATCAGACGCGTACCAGTGATTTGCAACCTTTTATTTATTTTCAGTTTTAGTTTAACGATTTGATTTCCATGTTGTTGTGTTTTGTGGATGTGTCCATGTCAAAATTTTTTTGTTTTTTTGTAAGTTTCGTGGTCAAAATCTCATTTTTGTAATGTAAATTTGCTTTGGTTGAAATTTTTTTTGATGAAGGATTTGAATTATATAAAAACGCCAATTAAAGAGGAACTTTCCCGTTTTGACAAGTATTTTCGCAAAGCCATGTCTTCCGATGTTTTTATGCTGAATCTCATGGTTCGGTATTTGCTCAAATCGAAAGGTAAGCAGATGAGGCCTATGTTGGTTTTCCTTTCTTCCAAACTGACCGGCGGAGAAGTTACGGAAGCCTCTTATGTGGCGGCTACACTTATTGAGCTGATGCATACGGCCACATTGATACATGACGATGTGGTGGATAATGCGGATTACCGAAGAGGTTTTTTGACATTGCACAAAATATGGAAACCGAAAGTAGCGGTTTTAATGGGAGATTATTTATTGGCACGCGGACTATTGGAAGCTGTAGCTCATAGTCAATACCAGTTGTTGGAGATTGTTTCCGGAGCGGTTAAGGAAATGAGTGAGGGGGAGCTGTTGCAAATAGAAAAATCAAAAAAACTGGATATTAAAGAAGAAACTTATTTTGAAATAATTACCAAAAAAACGGCCGTGCTGATTGCTGCGTGTACTAAGGCCGGTGCCGTAGCTGTTTCTGCCGGCGAGGAGGTGGCGGAGCAGTTGAAACTTTTCGGTTTAAACCTGGGTATTGCTTTTCAGATAAAAGATGATTTGCTGGATTATGATGAAAGATCGAAGACCGGTAAATTGTTTGGGAATGATATTCGTGAACGCAAAATCACGCTTCCTTTGATATATGCTTTGAAAAACAGCGAAGGCAGGGATAGGAGGAAGGTGTTGAGTATTTTGCGTAAAAAAAACAAAACGGATGATGATGTCCGTCAGATAATTAATTTTGTAAGAAAAAGGAACGGCTTGGAATATGCGGAAAAAGTTATGAATGAGTATAAAGATAAGGCTTTGTCTTATATAGCTGGCTATACGAATAATGAAATATATCCTTATTTGACGGCTTTTTCCGATTTTGTGACGGGTCGCAAAAAATAAAATGATATGAAGAAAGTTGGCGTAGTAATTCTCAATTGGAACGGAAAAGAATTGCTGGAAAAATTTTTGCCTTCCGTTCTCAAAAACACTTCCGAAGAACTGGCGGATGTTTATGTGGTTGACAATGCTTCTACCGATAACAGTGTTGAAATGCTTAAAGAAAAGTTTCCGCAAGTAAAAATCGTTCGTTTGGATAAAAATTACGGGTATGCCGGAGGGTACAACAAAGGATTGGAAAGTGTGGATGCCCGCTATGTTGCTTTGATAAATTCCGATATTGAAGTGACCGAAGGATGGTTGGAGCCACTTGTCGAAACCTTGGAAAAGCATGACAAAGCCGTGGCTGTGCAACCTAAAATATTGTGGTACAAGGAGAAAAATAAGTTTGAACATGCCGGAGCATCGGGCGGTTTTCTCGATAAGCATTATTATGTTTTTTGCCGGGGGCGTATCGGAGATTCTCTGGAAGAAGACAAGGGACAATATAACGATGAAAGGGAAATTTTTTGGGCAAGCGGTGCCGCTTTTTTGATAGATAAAAAAGTGTTTGAAGAGGTAGGAGGTTTTGACGAATATTTTTTTGCCCACATGGAAGAAATCGATTTGGCATGGAGACTGAAAGCAAGAGGCTACCGGCTGTTTGTTAATCCTGCTTCCGTGGTATATCATGTGGGTGGAGCTTCCTTGGATGCTTCCAGTCCTTACAAAACCTTTCTGAATTTTCGCAACAGCATCGTGATGATTTACAAAAATAAAAAGACTGTCTTTCCGTTTCTGATACTCCGGTTGCTTATAGATACAGGATTGGCTTTTACTTTTTTGTTCAAATTCAAGTTAGGCCACTTTTTGGCTGTTGTCAAAGCACATTGCCAATCTTATGTTTGTATGTACAAACACAGGCGCAATCGTAAAGAAAATATGAAAAAAACGGTGGTTTGGGAATTCGAAGAAATATATCCGCGCAGTATATTATGGCAATATGCCGTGAAGGGAATTAAAAAGTTTGGTGATTTGAACTGGAAGAAGTAATGAGGCGATGAAGAAAAGTTTGTTTAAAGTAGTAACCCTTGGATGCTCTAAAAATACGGTAGATAGTGAAGTACTTATCCGGCAGTTGGAATTGAATGGGGCGGAGGTGGTGTGGCAAGATGAAGATTTTGCCGAGAATGTGATTATCAATACTTGCAGTTTTATTGAAGACGCCAAGGTGGAATCGCTCGATACCATCAATTATTATTTGTGGCTTAAAAAACAAGGTAAAGTCAAAAGAGTGTATATTTTCGGGTGTTTGTCCCAAAGATACCGGAAGGTGCTTAAAGAAGAATACCCGGATGCGGACGGTGTGTTTGGTACGGAAGAATACCAATCGGTATTGGAATCTCTGAGAATGAACTATTCCCCGGCTCATCTCAAAGAACGGGAAGTTACCACAGGACCGGTTACCGCTTATTTGAAAATAGCCGAAGGTTGTAACCGGAATTGCTCTTTTTGTGCCATTCCTTACATTAGAGGTAAACACCGTTCCAAGCCTTTGAATAGGCTTTTGGACGAAGCCAAATATCTGGCGGATAAAGGGATAAAAGAGTTAATTCTTATTTCGCAGGATTTGAACTATTATGGTGTGGATACCGCCAAGCAACCGCTTTTGCCGGAACTGGTTGACCGCTTGGCCGGGTTGAACTTATTTAAGTGGATAAGGTTGCAGTACTTGCATCCTGCAGGTTTTCCGACCGAATTGCTGGATGTGATAAGGAAGCATGAAAGTGTCTGCAATTATATTGACATGCCGATACAGCATATTACCGATAACATGTTGAAAATCATGCATCGCGGTATCACCCGGGCACAAACGGAAAAAATACTGTACACTATCAGGGAAACGCTTCCGGAGGCTTCAATTCGTACAACCGTGTTGGTAGGCCATCCCGGCGAATCGTTGGAAGACTACCGTGAGCTGAAA
>CAYMVE010000037.1:0-16474 GCA_964393715.1 uncultured Bacteroidales bacterium
AAATAAAAATGCTAATTAAGTAACTTAATTGTTGCATTTACTAATTGAATTTACACAAAGTAATTAGATGCCGTTCCGTACGATTATAAAAAAACTCAAAAACATTCAATCGTATTTCAAAATAAATTATCTTTGCAATAATTAAAATATTTTACCATGGATGTAAGAAGAACCGTAATAGCAGGAGTATTAGCAGTGGTGGTGGTAATATTGGGATATATGCTTTATGAAACCATTGCCGAACCGATAAGATTTCAAAAAGAAAAACAAAAAAGATACGCCAAGGTAATTGAACGCCTGAAACAAATCCGGACGGCGGAATTGACTTACCGGGAAGTGAAAGGCAAATACTGCGGCAATTTCGATTCGCTTATTTATTTCCTGAAGCATGATTCGTTGCCCTTGGTGAAAAAAATCGGTATGATACCCGATTCTTTGCTGGATTCTCTTACCGAAGAAGAAGCCGTAAAGAAAGGACTTATTGTTCGTGATACTGTTTATATTCCGGTGTTGGATTCTATCCTAAAAGGTGTAGATGTTGATTCTATCAGATATGTTCCCTATACCAACGGTGCAGAGTTTACACTCAAAGCGGGCGAAATAGAAGTTTCCGGTACCAAACAACCTGTATTTGAAGCCGTAGATTCCAAGCCGTTTGATCCAAGTGATGTGCTCAAAGTAGGCTCTATGGAAGAAGTGTCCACTTCCGGTAACTGGGAGTAGCATTGGGTTATGCATGAAATATTAGTGAGCGATAAGCGTTTTGACAAAGACAAGGCGAATAAATACCACTTGGCAGTGATGCCGGGTGGTATTTCTTTTTCTGCCGTTTATTACGATAAGTCCCAAAAGCGAATAGTTCGTTATCTTAAAAAAGAAGCCGATGCTTTAAGCAATTTCCTTTCCGAAAACCGGCATGTGGCCAAAAAGAGCCTATTGCTTTGCAATGAGGTGAATGCTACCGTACCCTCGCCTTTTTTTATGCCGGAGCAAAAAGAAGAATTGTTTGGTCTCACTGCTACAAAGAATCCGGAAGAAAGATTGGTGCATGACGAGATGTTGTTTGACAAGGCGGTAAATATTTTTCCGATAAACGAGGGGGTGGAAAAACTTGCTGCGGCAAACGGTTTCAAGGTGCGTTCGTGTTTTACATTGTTTTATGATATTGTGATTACCTTGTTCAAACGGGACAATAAGCATCCCGTAGTATTGGCCGGTATTTTCAACGGTTTTTTTTATTTATTTATGATGCAGGATAGCAAAGTATTTGTGGCAAACTCATTTAGATACAGTGGTATAAATGATTTTTTGTATCATATTCTGAACCTTTACGACAAGTATTTGCTGGACAAGAAACAAACCGATATGTTTGTGATTAAAAATTACGGGTATGATATGGAAGAATTGAAGGCGATACTGCGGACTTACGGCATCAAAAAACTGGTACGCTTGAGTGATATTCCGCAGGATTTTTTAAGTTATAAACTTACGACGCTTAAAGTACCCGAAATGTATTTGTTCTATAAATTTTTGAGTTTTGAGGATAATAGGAGGTAAATACGCGGGACAAGTCATAAAAGACCCGAAAGGATTTAATAGTCGCATTACTACCGATAGGGCCAAAGAGGCTTTGTTTAATATTCTCAATTCCAATTTTTATTTTGAAGAGATAAAGGTGTTGGATATGTTTGGCGGTTCGGGTAATATCACTTATGAATTTTTATCGCGTGGAGTGAAACAGATTGTAGTGATAGAACAGAATGTGAAAAATTTCAGATTTATTTCCGCTAATGTAAAAATGTTGGGCGAAAAAGAACAAGTGCGGTTGATAAAGGGAGACGCCTTGAAGAAGATTTATGATTTGAAAAAAGAAGGTTTCCGGTTTGATTTGATTTTTGCGGATCCTCCGTTTGCCGCCAAGTTCTTGAAAGACTTACCCGGATTAATTTTTGACCTTGATATGCTCGCGGACGAAGGCTGGTTGATTCTTGAGCATGACAAAAGCCATGATTTTTCTTCTCATCCTTTTTGGGTAGAGCAGCGAAATTATGGGGGTGTATTGTTCTCGATATTTGAGAAAAAGTGATAAATATTGTGCCGGCAGATAGTTGTTATCTTTCCGGTGCTTTTAATCTAAGCAGGCTACCCATTTTGATTATGGTATGTGTCCATAAAATCTTTTTGTTGGCATTGCGAGTTATGCCGAAGTGGGTGTCATTCAGCAATTTATAAAGCTGTTCTATATTGTGGTCGTGAATAAATTTTGAAAAGTTTGTGGCAAATTCTTTTTCTTCATCGGTAAACAAGGTTAATTCCGGTAGTGATTTATTAATAAGGTAACTTCCTCTAATCATGCGTATCATGTAGGTAATAAGTGTTTTTTGCTGTTCGCTGGACATTTCATCTATTTGGTTTACTAAGTTGTTGATTTCTATAAAATTGTGTTTGTATGAGTTACGGCTTATGGTTTTGAATAGGTCCAGCATTTCGAATGCTTCATTGTGTTCGTATAGTTCCGCCAATTGTTTGGCATATATTACATTGCCGTCGGCTAGCCGGGAAACATTAATTAGTTGTGTTTCGCTCAATCTCGGATAGTGTTTTTTAACCCATTCCAGCAAATCGGGGGTTTTTACTTTTCCAAATTTGACCATTTGGGTTCGTGATATGATGGTGGGGAGTATGGTATCCGGCAGGTCGGTGGTTAGTATAAAGTAGGTATTTGGTTGGGGTTCTTCCAATATTTTCAGTATTTTGTTGGCGGCGACGGGATTCATTTTTTCCGCTTGCCAGATGATGATGATACGATTTTTCGATTCAAAAGATTTTACCGATAATCTCCTGAGGATTTCTATGCTGTCGTCTTTGAAAATGGATGCTTGTTTGTTGGTTTGTCCACCTGCTATGTGGGATATCCATTCTTGTAATCCGAAATAGGGGGATTTTTTGAGCATTTCTTGCCATTGTGATACGAAGTTCAGGCTATAATTGTGCTTGTGCTTGCTACTGGTGATGGTAGGATAAATAAAGATGAGGTCGGGGTGATTGAAAGATTCGATTTTTTTGCAACTTGAACATTGCCCACAAGGTTCTCCGTTTTGCGGATTTTTACAATTTAAATATTGAGCAAAGGTGATTGCCATGGGGAGTTTGCCGCTACCTTGCGGTCCGGCAAACATCAGTGCATGGCTTATTTTTCCGTTATCGACAATGGTGCGCAAGTGTTGTTTTACTTCTTTTTGTCCGGCAATGTCTTTGAATTTCATACTTTGTTTATTCAAACATTTTTTTGAGGTTTGTCAAAGTTTTATATGGGCCATCTACCAAAAACATGTTTACTATCCATGTCGGCAGACTTCCTGCCGGGTCCGAAAAGAAACGGTATGCTACTTTGGTGGCACCTTTTTCCGGTTTGATTATCCAGTATCCGTAGGCTTTTTTTATTCTTACAAAGTCTTCTTGTTCGGGATATTGATTCCATGCAGAAGTTACATCAATCTTGTATCCGCCGCCTTTGAGTCTTTTTACTTCGTTACGCAATACCATGTCTCTATCCGATACTCCTATGGGCATGCCGAGGGTTAGGTAAACAATGAATACATTGGATGCGGGCTTTTTCAAAAGTTTCGATTCTTCTACCTTGTCAATCCATTGGTTGAATTTGTCGGCATTGTTTATGATAGCTAAAAGTTTTTCCGGAGAGGCTTTGATGTAAGTATAGGCTTTGAATTCTTTGATGTCGTAACCTTTAACGGGTTTGGTATAAACTTTTATGCCGTTTCCGTTTTTTTCAAGTTTCCAAGCATCTTGTGCATGAGAGGCGAGGGTTAGGGTAACCCAAAGGATAAAAAACATTTTTTTCATGTCGTGATGGTTTTTATTTAGGAAGCAAAGATAATTTTTTTTTGAGAGTAGAAGAGCTGAAAATGATAAATTATTATTACTTGCGAAGAGTAAAGAATCGGGGATAAAAAAATACCCAGGGCCGGGGTCGAACCGGCATGGGCAAATGCCCACTGGTTTTTGAGACCAGCGCGTCTACCAATTCCGCCACCTGGGCAAAAATGCGAGTGCAAATATACACTCATTTTTTGATTCTGCAATGAACTTTTTTACAATTTTCTTTTGGTTTCTATAATTTCAAATGCTTCTATAAAGTCGCCTTTTTTGATGTCATTAAAGTTTTCGATGCCTATTCCGCATTCTTGTCCTGTATTTACCACATCCACATCATTTTGATAGCGTTTGAGAGACAATATGTTGCCTTCGTACACTACAATACCGTCTCTGATTACTCTTACTTTGGCATCTTTCTTTATTTTTCCGTCCACCACTTTGCATCCTGCCACTTTTCCTACTTTGGATATCTTGAATACTTCCAGTACTTCTGCCGAACCCAAAATTTCTTCTTTGAGTTCCGGAGAGAGCATGCCTTCCATTGCTTTTTTGATGTCTTCCAATGCGTCGTAGATAATTGAGTACAGTCTGATGTCCACTTGTTCCTGTTCTGCCAGTTTTCTGGCACCTGCCGAAGGTCTCACATTGAATCCAATTATTACGGCATCGGAGGCGGCTGCCAGCATTACATCGCTTTCGGTGATTTGTCCTACGGCTTTGTGAATAACATTTATGTTGAGTTCGTCCGTACTTAATTTTAATATGGAGTCGGTAAGTGCTTCTACCGATCCGACTACATCGGCTTTGACTATAAAGTTAAGTTCTTGGAAATTACCCATTTGCAATCTTCTTGCAATTTCATCCAGCGTAACATGTTTTCGGGTTTTCAAGGTTTGTTCCCGCAGTAATTGTTTACGCTTGTTGGTTATTTCTTTGGCCAGATTTTCGTCTTCTATTACTTTGAATTTGTCGCCTGCATCCGGGGCACCGTCCAATCCGAGTATTTGTACCGGGGTTGAGGGGCCTGCTTTATCTACTCGTTGTCCTCTTTCGTTTTGTAGTACTTTGACACGTCCGTAATAAATACCGGATACAACCAAATCGCGTACTTTCAAGGTACCTCTTTGAACCAGCAAAGTGGCAACATATCCGCGTCCTTTTTCCAATGAGGATTCTATTACGGTTCCGCTTGCCGGTGCGTTTGGATTGGCTTTGAGTTCCATAAGTTCGGCCAATGTGAGGATTTTTTCAAGGAGTTCATCAACGCCTTGTCCTGTTTTGGCGGAAATTTCTTGTGTCATATATTTTCCGCCCCATTCTTCTACCAGTATGTTCATATTGGCCAATTGTTCGCGGATACGATCCGGATTGGCGGTAGGTTTGTCTATTTTATTGATGGCAAAAATCATTTCTACACCGGCGGCTTGTGCGTGGTTGATAGCTTCTACCGTTTGTGGCATCACGCCGTCGTCGGCAGCGATTACTATTACCGCGATGTCGGTAACTTGTGCTCCTCTGGCACGCATTGCCGTAAATGCTTCGTGTCCCGGTGTGTCAATGAAGGTGATTTTCTGATTATTTACTTCCACGCTGTAAGCCCCTATGTGTTGGGTAATACCGCCTGCTTCGCCTGCTATTACATTAGTATTTCTGATGTAGTCCAAAAGTTTAGTTTTACCATGATCCACATGCCCCATTATGGTTACTATGGGTGGTCGTGGTTCCAAATCTTCTTCTTTATCTTCTTCTATTTCGTCAAATTCTTTGATTTCGTCTTCTATGGTTTTGAATTCCACTTCGTAGCCGAAGTTTTCCGCGATAAGAGGGATGATATCGGCTTCCAGTCTTTGGTTGATAGATACGAACATGCCCAGTTCCATGCATACTTTAATTACTTCGGTTGGTGATACATCCATAAGGGCGGCGAGTTCGGAAACCGTAATAAATTCGGTTACTTTTATTTTGTTGCTTTCTAGTTGTTCGCGTATTTCTTGTTCGAGGAGTTCGCGTTTTGCTTGGCGTTTTTCCCTTCTGTATTTTACCGATTTTTTCTTTTGCTTTACGGTAAGTTTCGATAAGGTTTCTTTTAATTGTTTATCAACTTCTTCCTGGTTTACTTCTTTATGATAGACACCTTTTTTCTTTTTGTCTTTTTTCTTTTTTTTCTTGCTGAATTTTTCTTTGGTTTCTTTTTTATCTCCTTCTTTGAATTTATCTTTTTTTCCTTTCTTTTCGTCTTTGAATTTTTTCTTCTTTTTGCTTTTTTTCAAATCGATTTCGTCGGAAGATACTACTTTTTTAGCTGTTGGTTTTTGGGGTTCTTCTTTGAGTTCTATTTTACCGAGGATTTTAGGTCCTTCGAGCACCGGTTTTTCCGTTTTTATGTAATTCTCTTCTTCCTGTGTTGTTTCTTGTTGGGTTTCTGCAACCGGTGTTTCTACTGTTTCTTCTTGGGTAATGGTTTGGGATTCGGTGTTGGTTGCTTCTTTGGCTTTCTCTGATTTAGCAATAGGCGTCTCTTTCTTTTCTTCTTTTTCTTGATCTATCGGTTCTGTTTTGACAGATTCTTCGTCTTTGGGGGCTTTTTCTTGTAGATGGGATGTTTCTTGCTTTGCTGCTTCTTTTTTAGATTGTTTTTTCTTGGTTTTTTTCTTTTTGCCAGAAACATTGTCAAGGTCTATTTTCCCCAATACTTTGGGGCCGGCTGTTTTTTCTTCTTCGTGGTTTTCTTGGGCTTTTTCTTCTGAGGTGTCCTGTGGTTGGTTTTCGTGGGGGGGGGTTGAATCGGTCTTGGGGGTTACCGATTCGTTGTCGGTGATGGCATTGGGATCTTTGACCAATACTACATCTTCTTCCATATCTTCCGGTTCTTCTTCCGGTTGTTGTTGTGGTTGTGCTTCCTGTTCGTGCAAGTCAATTTTTTTGAGTTTTTCGCCTTTGATTTCTTGTGATTTTTTTTCGGCTTCTTCTTTCAATTTTTTAGAGGAAGCAAATTTTTCGCTGATAAGTTTAATGGCATCTTCCCCAATCTTGGAATTGGGGCGGATGTTTTGATAGCCCTTTTCCTTGAGAAAATCTACGAGGGTTTTTGGGCTTACATTGTATTCTTTTGCGACTTTGGCCAGTCTTTCTTCCATAGCTTAAATTTCTGTTGAGTTTTTTATATGTTGTAAAATATTATTCTTCTTCGTTTTCTTCTTCCAATTCGGCTCTTAATATTTCTTTTATTTCCGATACATGTTCTTCTTCGAGTTCCGTTCGTTTGACTAAGTCTTCATCGGCAGTGTTCAAGACGGCTTTGGCTGTATCCAGTCCGATACTTTTCAGTTCTTCTATCATCCATTCTTCTATTTCGTCGGAAAATTCGTCGAGTTCTATATCGTCTTCGTCGTAACCGCCTTCCCGATAAACATCGATTGAATATCCGGTGAGCTGACTTGCCAGTTTGATGTTAAGTCCTTTTTTGCCTATGGCCAATGATACTTGGTCCGGGTCGAGATAAACGCTGGCTCGTTTTTCGTCTTCGTCTATTTCTATTCTATTTATCCGGGCCGGGTTTAATGCTCTTTGTATAAACAGTTTCGGGTTGCTTGTGTAGTTGATTACATCAATGTTTTCGTTTCTCAGTTCCCGTACGATGCCGTGTATTCTGGACCCTTTCATTCCTACGCATGCTCCTACGGGGTCTATTCTGTCGTCGTAAGATTCTACGGCTACTTTGGCTCTTTCGCCGGGTTGTCTTACTATCTTTTTGATGGTTATCAGTCCGTCTGCGATTTCCGGTACTTCCAATTCGAACAGTCTTTCAAGGAACTCGGGAGCGGTGCGGGAGATGATAATAATGGGACTACCGTTTTTGATGTCCACTTTGATTATCACGGCTCTTACGGTATCTCCTTTTTTATAGCGGTCATTAGGGATTTGCTCGCTTCTGGGAAGTAGCAATTCGTTGCCATCGTCGTCCAATACCAGCACTTCGTTTTTCCATGATTGGTGTACTTCTCCGGTGATAAGATCGCCAATGCGGGATTTGAATTTTTTATATATATTGTTTTTTTCGTATTCGGTAATTCTTTGAAGTAGTGTTTGTCTCAATGTTACGATGGTTCTTCTTTCAAAGTCGTCAAATTTTACTTCTTCGTAAACTTCTTCGCCTATTTCGTAATCTTCGCCTTTTGCTTTGAGTTCCGAGATAGGTATTTGGGTATTGGGGTCGGTAAAATCTTTATCTTCCACTACCGTTTTGGTTCGCCATATTTCCAAGTCTCCGGTTTCCGGATTTATGATTATATCGAAATTTTCATCACTGCCGAATTGCTTTTTTATGGCTGTTCGAAATACATCTTCCAAAATACTGATAAGTGTTGGTCTATCTACATTTTTTTCATCTTTAAATTCGATAAAAATATCTTTTAAATTCATTATCATAGCCCGAAAGTTTTTAGAATTTTAACACTAATTTGGCTTTTTTTATATTTTCAAAATTTATTTCTTTGGTTAATACTTCTTTTTTTTGTGAGATTTTCAAAGTTATAAAGTTTTCCGTTACCTTTTCCAATATACCTTTGTCTTTTTTTCCGTCATTTTGTAGCACTTCAATTTCTTTTCCTATGTTTTTATGGTATTGTTCTTTGATTTTGAACGGTGCTGTGAGCCCGGGAGACGATACTTCCAACGAAAAGTTATCAAAAATTGTTTCCAACTCATGTTCTATTTGTCGCGATACTTTCACACAGTCGCTTATGGTTATATTATTGTCCGGTTTATCGATAAAAACTTTCAAATTGTAATTGTTATCGGCTTTTGTTTCCACCAACCAGAATCCGTATTCTTTGGTGATTTTGTTGGCTATCTGTTCGAATATTTCCCGGTCTTTTTCTTTCATTTTCAATTTTCCTTACTAACAAGAAAGGGAGCGATTGCCCCCTTTCGTTCAGGATAACACCTTGCAAAGATACATAAATTTATGAAACCAAAAGGTTTTTATATAAATTTTATTCTTCTTCTGCGGTGCCTTCAAATTTTCCGTTGGTTCTAAAATGCAATTCAACGGTTTTTCCGTTTTTTTCTACATCTACCAGATAGCCTACGGTGTCTTTTTTGTGTATGAACAAAGCAACTTTTTTTATTTCCGTGCCATTGAATTTCTTTTGAATATATTCTATTGATTTTGCAGGTAATTTATCCTTAGCTACTTCAATTTCTTGCAAGCTATCCGGTAATATTTGTTCTTGCAACCAATAGGCGCCTGCTCCGGCAAAATATCCGATAAGTGCCAAGAGTGATATTTTTTTGAGGTACCAAATAAAGTCTATTTTTTCAAGTCCCATGGCGGCTACGCCGGCTGCAGAACCGATAATGAGGATGCTTCCTCCTGTTCCTGCTGTGTAGGCTATAAGTTCCCAGAAGATACCGTCTGTCATGAATTGTACATGAAAATCGTTGATAGGATACATCCCCATAGCGGCTGCTACCAACGGAACATTGTCCACTACGGCGGATAATAATCCCAATATTAAGCTGACGGAATAAACGCCCAAATGGTGGTCTTTTAGGGTTTGTGCCAAAAGATCGAGGTGTCCTGCCGATTGAAGGGCCGATACGGCGGAAAGGATACCTAAGAAAAAGAAAATGGTAGGAACATCAACTCGTTGTAAGATTTTATTTACGGTAAGTTTACAGTCACCGTTGTTTTCATGTTTTTTCCTTTTGTGCATGATTTCGGTGGTAATCCATAAAATAGACAAGCCGAAAAGCATACCGAGGTAAGGAGGTAAATGTGTAAATGTTTTGAATACAGGAACGAACAACAACGCCGAAACACCCATTATAAGCATCAACATTTGTTGGTTTTTGGTCAAATAATCTTCGCCTTCTTTTTTCACTTCCGGTCTTTGTACATTGCCTTTCATTACAAATGAAAGAATAATAAGAGGAATTATCATAGTGATCAAACTCGGAATGATAAGTTTTGCGATGATGTTTACGGTAGTAACTTGTCCGCCTATCCAAAGCATGATAGTGGTAACATCTCCTATGGGTGACCATGCGCCACCGGCATTGGCTGCCAAGACTACCATACTGGCGAAAAACCATCTGGTTTCTTTGTCGTCAATCAGTTTACGCAACAATGCTATAATTACAATAGTAGTGGTAAGGTTGTCGAGTACGGCAGACATGAAAAATGTTAGGAAACTAACTACCCACAATAGTTTTGCTTTGTTGGTGGTTTTGATTTTGTCGGTAATGATTTTGAAACCTTCATGTTGGTCCACAATTTCTACAATAGTCATTGCTCCCAGCAGGAAGAATAGGATGGTGGCAATTTCAGCCAGATGTTCCAATACTTCGTGGTGGGTTACGAATTCCTTTATGGTTTCCGCATTAATTACAATGTCGGGATGTGTTTCAATAAATTCTTTCCATGCACGACTGTAATTCAAACTCAGTATGTCTTGGGCGCTAAGTGCGTAAATTGCCCACAAAGTGGCTCCCAAGAACAATGCTGTTGCCGCTTTGTCCACTTTAAGCGGATGTTCCAATGCAATTGCCGTATATCCCAAAATGAAAAGTACGGCCATCAGGATGAAAATTGTGCTCATATTCTCAGATTTTAATTTTTAATTTCGGCACAAAAATAATTTAATAGATTTAATAAAAGGTATTTGTAAAAAACTTTTCGTTTTTTTTATGGATGTGCATTTGTATATTGTTGATTATTATTATGTTGTTTATAGGATTAGTACTCCTTTACCTTCTCTTAGAATTTCTACTTCGTCGTTGGTTAAATCTACTACGGTACTGGGTTCTATACCTCCGTATCCTCCGTCTATTACGGCATCTACCAATTTTTGGTAGTCTTCGTAAATAAGCTCGGGGTCTGTGGGATATTCTTGTACTTCGTCGTTAGTTACCAGCGAGGTGCTGAGTATGGGATGGCCTAACTGATGTACGATTTCGCGGGCTATTTTGTTGTCCGGTACCCGGATGCCCACGGTCTTTTTGTTTTTTCTAAATTGCTTGGGTACTTCGTTATTGGCTTCGAGTATGAAGGTAAAGGGACCGGGGATGTGCCTTTTGATAAGTTTGAATATACTGTTGTGTAGCGGTTTGGTAAAATCGGAAAGATGGCTCAGGTCTTCACATACAAAGGATAAATGTGCCTTATTTAGGTCTATATTTTTGATTCTGGCTATTTTTTCCATGGCCTTGTGGTTGTAAATGTCGCATCCCAAGGCATATACGGTATCGGTAGGATAGATAACAACCCCGCCGTTGCGTAAGATTTCCACCACTCTATGTATGCGGCGGGGGTCCGGATTGTCCGGGTGTATTTTTAGCAGCATGTTACTTTTGGTTCAGTTTATTGTAATCTTCGAGGAACTTTTGTAATCCGATGTCGGTAAGCGGATGTTTGAGTAGTCCCATTATGGCATTTAACGGAGCGGTTACGACATCGGCGCCTATACGCATACATTCCACAATGTGCATGGTGTGCCGGATAGAAGCGGCCAATACTTGGGTATCGTAGCCGTAATAATTGAATACATGTACAATGTCTTCTATCAATTGGAGTCCGTCCGACGATATGTCGTCCAATCTGCCGATGAATGGAGATACATAGGTGGCTCCGGCTTTGGCTGCCAATAGTGCTTGGCCTACATTGAAAATCAGTGTACAATTGGTTTTGATGCCTTTTCCGGAGAGGTATTTTATGGCTTTTATACCTTCCCGGGTGGCGGGGATTTTCACCACTATTTGTTGGTGTAATGCAGCCAATTCTTCGCCTTCCCGAATCATTCCTTCAAAATCGGTGGCAATAACTTCGGCACTTACATCGCCTCCTTCTACAATTTCACAAATAGTTTTGTAGTGTTGCATGATGTTTTCTTTGCCACTGATGCCTTCTTTGGCCATTAAAGAGGGATTGGTGGTTACTCCGTCGAGTATGCCCAAATCATTGGCTTCTTTTATTTGTTCCAAATTGGCGGTGTCTATAAAAAATTTCATAATTCTGTGTTTTTTTAATTATATTGTGTGCAAAGATAAACTAAAAACCGCTTTGCCGGGTAAGGTGGTGAGCATAAAATTTCGTTTGGCGGGTATCTCCCAAAATGTGAGGAATAAGTTCTATTATTGCTCGGTATGTTTAACAGGCATTAGGGGCTGAAAAATATTTGGAACACTATTGGGTGGTAAACATCATTGTTAAAGTGCTCCTCAATGTCAGTACCTTATTATTGTTCGTTTTGTCAATCTCCGTATATGCTTCCTATTTAACTTTTAATTTTCGGAATAGGAAACGGATAACAATTTGTAGTAATATTGGTTTTTAGTAGTCAGTACCAAAACCGGCAATCCCGGTACATATCTCATGTAATTATAAAAAATGTTATACTTTTTTAATTTTTCGGAATACCAAATTGTCAAAGAATCGTTTCCGACAACCATGTAAAGTTTTTTGCATAAAAGTCCATTTATTAGGCTATCTTTTTTTGATTTTATGATGTCCGGTTTTTCCAATCGGAGGAGATTCCAATTATGGCACCCGTCGCATTTATACTTTTTTCGTTTTCCATCAATCCATTCAATATTTTTTTTCCTTTAGCCGTATATTCTGCCCGCCAAATATTTTTATCTTGTTTTATCAAACGAATTTTTGTTTCAGAAAATATTTCTCCTTTTTGGGCAATTGAGTTTAATAAGAAGATGCCTACTTCACTATTATAAAGCATTTCTTTTATCTCTTGTGAAAACGCCTGATGGATAAAAAAAGGGAACAAAATAATAACTAGGATAAACTTAGTTTTTTTCATAACTTGATTTTTTCAAAATACAACTTTGTTGGTAAACAATATTTTCTCACTACTATTATAAACGGCTTGGTAAAGTTAATACTTTTTTTGGGGGGGCGTGTGGCTGCTATTGGTGTGTAAGTATTTTTACCATATTTTTGTTGTCAATTCGGAAATAGAGAAGTAAGAATATCTTTCCGGGTATTTTCGGGAAAGGTAATGGGCTAAATATTCTTGTTCGGTTTGATGTGGGGTGGGGATGAGTACTACTTTTTTATGCAGGCAATACATATCCATTATGGTGGAGTATCCTGCCGTGGTTATTATAGTTTCGGAATTTTGTATGACTTGGAGTAATGTAGCGTCGTCGGCCATTGACCGATATTCTATGTTATGGGTGTCAAAGGATATGGAGGAAGTCGTGTTGCCTGCCAGAATGATGCTTCGAGCATTTTTTCTTTCCAAAAAGTTTATTATTTGTTTCTCCACTATGCTTCTGGAAGGCTCCGGACCTGATATGATTACGCAAAAATCGTATTTATAGGCGGTTTGCTTAAGGGGGCTGGTTTTGCAAAAGCGTGACAGCAAACCTATGTATTTGGCTTTTGGGCCGAGATAATTTTTGCCGAGTCTGCCGGAAAGGTGTAACTGGGGGCTGTCCGGTATCCAAATTTCGTCGAAAGGTTTTACCAATGAAAATACCATAAGTCTTGTTAGAGGGTCGAAAAGCTTGCCCCACGGGGTTTTTAGTGTGAGTTGGTGGGTAATGAGGATATTTAGGGTTTTGTGCGACCGGAATCCGTAACGATTATCCGAAATGATTATATCCGCAGCATGTTCTCCTGCCAATTTATCTGCTAAAATTTTGTCCGTTTCAATGGTTTGTCTTAGGTGTCCATAAAATTTGATGAGATTTTTGATACTGAAAAAATCGGGGGAAAAATGAAAGTTCGTTTTACCGGTTTCTACATGTTTAATTTGGGGGAATCTGCTTTGCAAAAATGAAAGTGACGGTTGTTCTCCCGCTATTATTAGGGTGTTGCGTTTGTGCAGCCATTCAATCAGCGGGACTATACGGGATGCATGTCCCAGTCCCCAGTTGAGCGGAGATATGATTATTGTTTTACCTTCTATTTTACGGGGCAACGATAACATCTATACCCAGTTTTTTTACTTGTTCGGCTATAGAATAGAGTTCTGCCGGCGGAATTTTTTTTAGATTTTCAGCTGGAGTGCGTCTGGCTATGGTATATACCATTACTTGTTGCGGTTTAATTTGTTCGAGTGCATGGAGCCATGCATCCAATTCACGATTTGTAGTGTTGTCTATATATGTCGATTGGTAATGTCCCCGCAGGAAAAGTGTTTGTATCATTACTTTTCCATGGAATTTTTTCAAGTTTTCTATAACCGTTCCCGGAGTGAGTTTTTTTAGCGGTTTGTTTATGGTGAGGAATGTTTCGGTAATGGCACTATCCAGTTTTTGAATGTTCCGGTCCACTTTGAGCAATGCCCGAAAAACTTTGGGGTTGTGCAACATGGTGGCATTGGATAATACGCTTATTTGGGCTTCGGGATAGTGTTGATTTCTGAGGGTGATAGTCATCTCGATTATTTTGTGGAAATCGGGGTGTATAGTAGGTTCTCCGCATCCGGCAAAGGTGATTGAATCGACGGGGAGTTTTTGTTTTTTCAATTCTTCCAGTCTGCGTGCCAATGCTTTGGAAACTTCTTCCACAGATCTGAATTTATTTTTGATATGTTTGATTTCATTTTTGTAGGTCCAACCGCATTCGCAATAAATGCAATTGAAGTTACACAGTTTATATTCTTTTGGCAAAAGGTTGATTCCGAGAGAGTTGCCTAGTCTGCGACTTTTTACGGGACCGAAAACTATATCGTGATTCAAAAATGCTTTCATTGTAGGACGGATTCCCAGTTGAAATTTTTTACAAAGAGTTTGGATTGTGCAATAAGGGGATACATTACGGTATCGTTTTCGACAAACGGTACCTGTTTTCTGAATGCTTCGATGATACTTTGCAGGACCGGAGAGGTTTTTTCGTTTCGAAATGCGATGGCTTGTACGGCTGTAAGCAGTTCAATACCTAATACGGTATAAACATTGTCAACGATTTTGTAAGCTTTGGTTACGGCGTTGGCTCCCATGCTTACATGGTCTTCTTGACCCTGCGAAGATTCTATGGAGTCGGTAGATGCCGGTACGGCCAATTGTTTGTTTTGACTTACTATGGACGCGGCTGTGTATTGGGCTATCATAAAACCGGAGTTGAGACCGGGATTAGCAACAAGGAAAGAGGGAAGTTCCCGTTTGCCGGAGATCAATTGGTAAGTTCTGCGTTCGGATATATTGGCGATTTCCGATAGGGCTATTGATAACATGTCGGCAGCAAGTGCCAGCGGTTGTCCGTGAAAGTTACCTCCGGACACTATTAAATCATCGTCCGGAAATACCATGGGATTATCTGTTGCGGAGTTCATTTCCGTGGTAACTACTCCGGATACATATTCCATGGCATCTCTGGATGCTCCGTGTACTTGGGGGACGGTACGGAACGAATAAGGATCTTGAACATGTACTTTGGGGCGTTTTATTAAGTCGCTCCCTTCCAGGAGGTTGCGGAAATGGGCGGCTACTGTCTTTTGTCCGTTATGCGGACGGGCATGGTGAATCGGTTCTAAAAACGGTTCTATTCTTCCGTCGAATGCTTCTAATGAGATGGTGGCTATGACATCGGCGGCATTCAGTAGCTTGCGGGCATGTATCAAATTGTAAACGGAATAAGCCAGCATGAATTGCGTACCATTGAGCAGTGCCAAACCTTCTTTGGAGGCGAGTTTCAGCGGTTGTATGCCTAATCGTTGGTTGATTTCTTTGCCGGATAGCCTTTCACCATTGAATTTACCTTCTCCTAATCCAATGAGGGGTAAGGACAAATGGGCAAGGGGAGCTAAATCTCCGGATGCTCCCAGAGATCCTTGTGTATAGACTACCGGTAAGACATTATTGTTAAAAAACAAGATTAAGCGTTCTACGGTTTCCAATCGTACCCCGGAATAACCATAACCAAGCGATTGGATTTTGAGTAGTATCATTAATCTGACAATTTCGTCCGGCACTTCTTCGCCTGTGCCGCAAGCATGCGACTTGATAAGGTTTTCTTGTAGCGTGCCCAGCTCGGTTTTTGAAATGGATTGGTTGTATAATGCGCCGAAACCGGTATTTATTCCATAAATAGGCTTTTCTTCTTTTGCCAATTTTTGCTCAAGGTAAGTTCTCGATTTTATGATTTTGGCTTCAGTTTCTTTCGAGAGGGCGATTTTTTTGCTTCCTGTTATAATTTCGTTTATATTATCAAGCGTCAAAGTGTCTGTTATGTAATAAACCTCTGCCATTGCTATTCGATTTTGGGTTTGTCGAAGGCAAATGTATATTTTTTTTGTGTGTGAAAGGGTATTCAATTCGAAAAATTCGGAAACGGTATTTTTAATTTCACTATTTTTGAGCAATAAAATTGTTACCAATATGAAAAAACTCCCAATAGGCATACAGAGAAGGAACTAATAGAAGACGGATATGTTTACGCAGACAAGACGACCCAAGAAGCCTACCAACTGATTACCACTACACTTATGCATTCCTTTCCCGTCCCCGCCGGTTTGACAATATTTGCGGATATACCCAGACCGACCTCGAAACGGTATCTGCCGAGCATCTCAAAGGGGCGGATATGGAAAAAGTCAAAGAATGGTACAACGGA
>CAYMVE010000038.1:0-1964 GCA_964393715.1 uncultured Bacteroidales bacterium
GAACGATTGAAAAAAAGCGGTGTAGCTGCACCCCAGTACAATTCCGTTACCCGGACTTACATGAAGAATTCTTTGACGCTTCCCAAGGAGGAGGTAAGAGCTCGCATAGAAAGTGGAGAACCTTATGTGATAAGGTTAAAAGTCCCTAGAAACGAGGAAATAAAGATTTATGACATAATAAGGAATTGGGTAGTGGTAAATTCCTCTAAAATAGACGATAAAATACTGTTGAAGGCAGATGGGATGCCTACCTATCATTTGGCCAATGTAGTGGATGACCACTTGATGAAAATTTCGCATGTGATAAGAGGAGAAGAATGGTTGCCATCTACTCCGCTGCATGTGTTGTTATACAAATATTTGGGCTGGGAAGACGAAATGCCCGAATTTGCTCACTTACCGCTGATTCTTAGACCCAATGGGAATGGAAAACTAAGTAAGCGGGACGGTGATTTGTTGGGATTTCCTGTCTATCCTCTGGAATGGAAAGACCCGAAAACGGGTGAAGTGTATATGGGGTATAGAGAATCCGGTTATTTCCCGGAGGCTTTTATAAACATTCTTGCTTTTCTTGGCTGGAGTCCCGGCAACGATAAGGAATTTTTTACTATGGAAGAACTGATTGAAGAATTTTCGTTGGAAAGAGTGGGGAAAGCCGGAGCAAAATTTGATGTGGATAAAGCCAGATGGTTCAATCACCAGTATTTGATGAGGAAAGACAATGAAGAACTGGCGGAGCTTTTTAGGCCCGAATTGGAAAAAAGAGGATATACCGATATTGATATGGACAAATTGTCCAGAATAAGCGGTTTTGTAAAAGAGCGGGCACATTTTATAACGGAATTTTGGGAACATGCTTATTACTTTTTTGAAGCACCCTCGGCATACGATGAAAAGAGTCGTAGAAAGTTTTGGACGGAAGAGGGGAAAAAGCATCTGAAACATATTTGGGAGATTTTGAGAAGTAACAAGGATGGAAATATTGAAAAAATAGAAAAAGAAATTAAGGAATATATTACTTCTAACGGATTGGCTTTCGGTAAGGTACTGAATGCTTTGCGACTGGCTTTGACCGGCGTGTCAAAGGGACCTTCTTTGTTTGATATTATAGATATTATTGGAGTTGAGGAGGCTATAAAAAGAGTGGAAAAAGCCATATCGTTGATATGAAAGGAATTATAGAGATAGAAAACATGGAATTTTATGCCTTTCACGGGCATTTTAAGGAGGAGCAAGTCGTTGGGAATAAGTTTTTGGTGACGGTTGCTATTGAAACGGAAGTGTCCGAAGCGGCAAAGACCGATAATTTGGACGATGCTTTAGATTATCAGAAGGTTTACCGAATTATAAAGGAGCAAATGTCCGTAAAGTCTTATTTGATTGAGAACATTGCGGAAAGAATATTGGATGCTTTGTACGAAGAATTAGGGTATCGTATCATAAAAGTACATCTCAAATTATCAAAAATCAATCCTCCTTTAGGCGGGAAAATTGATAAAGTGAGTATCATTGTGGAAAGGTAGGCATGGGTAGCCTGCCTTTTTCTTTTAGAAGAACAGCAGCCTTATATAAACCATGTAAGTTATCAGGATAAATATGGCAAAGATTCTCATAATAGGTTTATTGGATACTATATTGATGAACGGGAAGATAAGTAGTACGGTTCCCACCATCCAATAATAGTCAAAATGCAGTGTTTTTTCATTGATGGTTATGGGGTGTATTGAGGCTGTTAGCCCTAAGATTAACAGGATGTTAAAAATGTTGCTACCGATGATGTTTCCTAAAGTTATTTCGGGCTTTTTCTTGTAAAAGGCTATAACGGAAGTAGCAATTTCGGGCAGACTGGTTCCGAAGGCTATGACGGTGAGAGAGATGATGCGTTCGCTGATGCCTAATGCTTTGGCAACATTACTGCCGCCCTTTATGATTCCTTCCGCTCCTAACCATAGTGCAAAAACGGA
>CAYMVE010000038.1:1974-15190 GCA_964393715.1 uncultured Bacteroidales bacterium
GTCCTACCAAAATAAAAGACAGTAATTTTCCGTATTCGGGTTTTTGTATTTTTATCTCATTTATTTCTTCGTTATTTTTTCGGTCGTTTCTGATAGACATTCTTATATAGAGTATGAATAGCACGAGGAATACGGCACCGTCGATTCTTCCGAGTGTGCGATCCATGGTTAATATGATTAAGGTTAGGGTGGCTACGAACATCACCATCCAATCCAAGTATATGTTTTTCTTTTTGACGACTACGGGAAAGATCAAAGATGCAATGCCTATGCCTAATGCAATATTGGCTATGTTGGAGCCTACTACATTGCCCATTGATATGTCCGGGTGGTGGCTTAAAGCGGCTTTTACGCTGACTATCAATTCGGGGAAAGAGGTGCCGAAAGATACAATAACAACGGCGATGAGAAAATCGGACACCTTAAAATGTTTGGCTAAGGAAACACTGCTTTTTACCAGATAATTGCCTCCGGCAAAAAGTAGCATTAAACCGCCGGTTAAATAAAAGATATCTAGTATCATAAAATTTTGTTTTTCAAAAAAAAAGCCTTACCCGAATCGAGCAAGGCTTTATGGTTTATTATTCCACGATTGCTTATTTTTTACTTTTCTTTTTATCTTGTTTTTGCATGGTATCGTAAGTAATTGGCGATGCAATAAACAATGATGAATAAGTACCTACCACGATACCTACCATAATGGCAAATACAAATCCTCTGATTACTTCGCCACCGAACAGGAAGATAACCAGCAATACTACGAATGTGGTCATAGATGTATTGATGGTTCTTGTCAAGGTGCTGTTCATAGCTTGGTTGAAGAGTTCTTTTCTGTCCATTTTGGGATGCAGTTTGAAATATTCGCGGATACGGTCGTAAATAACCACGGTGTCGTTAATTGAGTAACCTACCACTGTCAAGATTGCCGCGATAAACGATTGGTCAATTTCCATGGAGAAAGGCATTATGTTTTTGAATATGGCAAAAGTTCCGAGTACGATGGAGGTATCGTGAACAAGTGCTGTAACACCGCCGAGTCCGAATTGCCAATTGCGGAACCTTACCAGGATATACAAGAATATCACGATAAGTGAAAAAAATACGGCCCAGAAAGCAGCCACCTTAATGTCATCCGCAATGGTAGGTCCTACTTTTTGTGAACTCATAAGGTATTTACCGGTAAAGGTTTTGTAATCTACCTTATTTCCCAGCAAGCTTTTGAGTCCCTCATATAATTTTTGTTCTACCATGTTGTCGGCATTGGGATCGGTGCTGTTAATCAGGTATTTAGTGGCTATTCTTACTTGATTGCTGGAACCGTAGGTTTTAACTTCCGGCATTTCTCCGAATACTTTTCCCAACTCATTGGCTACTGTTACGGTAGATACAGGTTGGTCAAATCTTACTACATAGGTTCTTCCGCCAACGAAATCTATTCCTAAATTGAGTCCGGAAACGATCAGTCCCAGGAATGATATGCCAACCAAAGTGCCGGATATTGCATAAAAGATTTTTCTTTTTTCGATGAACGGGAATTTTGCATTGACCAATATATTTTCGGTCAGTTTAGTGGAGAACTTGACTTTCCATCCTTTGTCCAGCCACCAAGCATAGATGAGTCTTGTTATAAAAATGGCCGAGAACAATGATGTCAAGATACCTATAATTAAAGTTGTAGCAAAACCTTGGATAGGCCCTGTTCCGAATACATACAAAATAATACCGGTTAGCAAGGTGGTGATGTTGGCATCAAGTATGGAACTGTATGCTCGGCTGTATCCGTCGGTTATGGCTAATTTTACTCCTTTTCCTGCTCTGATTTCTTCCCGGATTCTTTCAAAAATCAGCACATTGGCATCTACCGACATACCGATAGTTAATACGATACCGGCGATCCCCGGCAAGGTTAGTACTGCTCCGAGTGAGGCCAAAATTCCGAAAATAAATACCATGTTCAATAATAGTGCTACATCGGCAATGAGTCCGGATGTAGAGTAGTAGAAAAACATGTAGAGCAGTATAATTACAAATGCAATAACAAATGATATGAGACCGGCTCTAATGGCTTCTTTACCCAGTGAGGGCCCTACTACGGCTTCTTCTATGATTTTTGCCGGTGCCGGCAATTTTCCTGACTTGAGTACATTAGCTAAGTCTTGGGCTTCTTGTACGGTAAAGTTTCCGGTTATGGAAGAACGTCCTCCTTTGATTTCGTTTTGAACTACGGGGAATGAATAAACATACCCGTCGAGGACGATGGCAATTTGCTTGCCGATATTTTCTTTGGTAAGTCTTGCCCATATTTTGGCACCTTCGGCGTTCATGGTCATAGATACTTCTGCGGTGGCTCTGTTATTACCGAATTCGGGTCTTGCATCCACAATTACATCTCCTGTAAGAGGAGGTCTTCCGTCTCTTGTGGTTACCTTTAAGGCTACCAATTGGAAAACATCTTCGGTTCCTTTTAGCGGTTTAACAGTCCATGCAAATTTTACATTCGGAGGCAAGACGGCTTTAACTTGAGGAAGATTCAAATAGTAATTTACTTTTCCGGTGTCTTTGGCATAAGCCATTCCTACTGCGGCACCTTCCATTACTTCTTTTCCGTCGCGTGAGATGTTGGGGTGTAAAACCGCAAAAAGCGGATATTGTTTCATGAATTGGTCGGCTTGTGACAACGAATCGGTCGGAGAAGCGGTTTTAAGCGAGTCGAGTTTGGAAAGCAATGAATTTTCTTTTGTGGTATCTGCCGTTGTCGAGTCGGTTTGTGCAGTGATTGTGGTATCTTGGGTTGTGGCTGCAACCGATGTATCTTTCGATGTTTTTTGTTTTTCTTCTTTGAGTTGGTTGATTTCTCTGATAACATCGTTTGCTTTCAGCAGGTACTGGTATATCTCTCTGTTGTCATAAGTTTCCCAGAATTCCAGTCTTGCTGTACTTTGTAGTAATCTTCTTACTCTTTCGGGGTCTTTTACACCCGGCAATTCGATTAATATTCTACCGGCAGTTTCCAGTCTTTGTATATTGGGTTGTGTTACACCGAATCGGTCGATACGGGTACGGAGTACATTAAATGAATTGTCAATGGCGCTTTGCACTTCTTTTCTTATAACTTTCAAAACTTCTTCGTTAGTTGAGTTGTAGTTGATTTTATCTTTAAGGTCTAATGTGTTAAATATGGCAGCCAGCCTTCCATTGGGGTCAATTTGTTGGAATGCTTTGCCGAAAAGTGTTACGAAATCTTCTTGGCTGTTTTTTTGCATTTCTTTGGCGAGCTTCAAAGCCTTGTTGAAGGTAGTATCGGTGCTATAGTTGGCAAGTGAGCGTATAACATCTTCTACCGAAACTTCCAAAATCACTTCCATACCGCCTTTAAGGTCCAATCCGAGATTCAGTTCTCTTTCCTTTACTTCTCGGTATGTAAACTTTTTGATACCCAAAAAGTTATAAACGGGTTTTCCAGCTATTGAATCCAAATATTGTCTTTCTTTTTTAGGATTGCCTTGAGCAAATTCCTTGGCTTCTTTTCTTACATTACTTGCTACCCATGTAAATGACAGTTGGTAGATGCTTACCAGAAAAAACAATACTGCAAATGTTAAAACAAATCCTCTATTTTGCATTGTTTCAAGTTTTTATTTGTTAATAATTTGACTTTTTCGAAAAAGATTTTCTTGAAAAATTAGTTTGCAAATATAGATTTTTTATTTCGTAGCCATGATGTTTTTCATAATTTTTTTGAACATACCGTTCTGTGGTTGCTGTTGAAAACTTTTGCATTGACGGGGAAACAGACCTAATATTGTCGTTGGTTGGATAGTGAATTGGGCGACAAGAGGTGTTAAAGTGGAAAAAACATTTACTTTTGTATTTCATAATGTTGTTTTATGAAATCGTACAAAACTGTTGTTGTTGAGGGGAATATAGGTGTTGGTAAAACCACACTGGTCCATGCTTTGGGGACAAGATACAATGCCAAAGTCATATTGGAAAGGTTTGAGGACAATCCTTTTTTGGAAAAGTTCTATGAACATCCGGAGCAATATGCTTTTTTGGTGGAAGTGAATTTTTTGATTTCGCGTTATGAGCAGGTGAAAGAGTTTTTACAACCGGCGCTTTTTTATGAATTTAGTGTAGCGGATTTTTATTTGAATAAAACTATGATTTTTTCTGCCAATAATCTTGCTTCGCACCAATATGTATTGTTTCGAAAAATATATAACATTTTGTACGGCAAATTGCCGCTACCGTCGCTTTATATTTATTTGCGTCGTCCGGTAGAAGAACTGATGAAAGCCATCAAAAAAAGAGGGCGAGCGTACGAAAAACATATTACGGAAGATTATCTGAGAAGTATTGAGAAATCGTATATGGCTTATTTGAAGACGGTTAAGGATTTTCCTGTTGTTATTGCAGATGTAGCCGGGCGTGAACTTACTACGGACGAATCGTTGGAGTTTTTTTATGCTTTGATAAATGATAAGGAGTTGCCGAACGGCATTACACGAGTTAAATTATAAAAAGGTATGGGAGACTTTGTGCTTAAGAAAAAAGAATTGCCGGCTGAGGAGGCGGTGAACAGGTTGATGTCTTATTACGGGAAAGAACGCTTGTCTCCCTTTATTGCTACTTTGTTGTTGCAGCGAGGTATTGATACGCCCGAAAAGATAAGGTTGTTTTTCCGGCCTCTGGTTGACGATTTGCACAATCCTTTTTTGCTTTCGGGTATGACAATGGCGGTAAATAGGCTTTATGAGGCGGTTGTTTTGAATAAGGAAAAAGTACTTTTTTACGGAGATTATGATGTGGATGGGGTTACCTCGGTTGCTATGGCTTATAGTTTTTTTTCCGACATTTACGGTAAAGACGGATTCGGTTGGTATATTCCCGATCGCTATGGGGAAGGATACGGCGTTTCGAAAAAAGGAATCGATTACGCATACGAACATGGATACTGTCTGATTATTACATTTGATTGCGGTATCAATGCCGTTGAACAGGTGGAATATGCCAAAGCAAAAGGAATAGATGTGATCATTACCGATCATCACAATCCGCAGGATGCTGTTCCGGATGCGGTTGCCGTTATAGATCCTAAAAAGCCGGATGACTCTTATCCCTATAAAGACCTTTCCGGGTGTGCCGTAGGTTTTAAGTTGTTGCAGGCATATTGTCACAGAGCCAATATCGGGTTTAGTAATTTGTATCGGTATATTGACTTGGTGGCGGTAAGCATTGCTTCTGATATAGTGCCGATAACGGGTGAGAACAGGATTTTGTGTCAATTCGGTTTGGATAAGTTGAATCATAATCCGAATAACGGACTAAAAGAACTTATCCGTTTGTCGCAATTGACAGGTAAAGAGATTACGGTGGAAAATATTGTGTTTGGTCTTGGTCCTCGTTTAAATTCGTCCGGCAGATTGAATCATGCCGAAATTTCATTAAAATTGCTTGTTACGGGCAAAGGGGAATATGCCGCCAAATTGAATAAGCTTAATGAGGAGAGAAAAAATATAGAAGCGGAGATAGTAAGGGATATAGTGGAGGAATATGAAAAAAGAGATGACGATTTCAACTCGGTGGTAGTGTCCGGAAAAGGCTGGCACAAAGGGGTTATCGGTATTGTTGCCTCCAAGGTAGTGGAGCGGTTTTACCGTCCGACTATTATTTTTACCGAAGAGGAGGGAATGCTGTCCGGTTCCGGAAGGACTATCTCGGGATTTAATATTTTTGAAGCCGTAAAGAAATGTGCCCATTGTTTGGAAAAATTCGGAGGACATGATTTTGCGGTTGGTCTGACACTCAAGGTAGGATGCTTCGATGAGTTTGCGGAATGTTTTGAAAAAGTGGCGGAGGAAGCGTTTGACGGAGAAAAGCCTTTGCCGGTATTGGCTTATGATAAGGAAGTGGTTGATTTTTCGGAGTTGGATTTTAGGCTGTATCATATCATAAAGGAGTTTGCACCGTTTGGTCCCGGTAATCATAAGCCATTGTTTTTTATTGACGGGGTAACTATGTTTGAGCAATATTCGCGTCCTGTAGGGGCGGACGGTACTCATTTGAAATTGTTTTTAGCCGACAGAAATAACAACCGTATGGGAGCTATTGCTTTCGGTCAGGCCGAAATGTACGAAAAGATGAAAGGGCGAAATTTCGGATTGTGTTTCAGGTTGGAGAAAAACGAGTATAAAGGTAGTGTTTCTTTGCAACTTCAAATAAAGCAAATAGTGTTATGATTGTGTATGCCAACGCCAAAATAAATTTGGGATTGTTCGTAACCCGTAAGCGGGAAGACGGGTATCATGATATTGAGACGGTGTTTTATCCGGTGCCATTGTATGATATTATAGAATTTAGAGAATCGGATGCTTTTCGTTTAAGAACGGAGGGTATTGTTTTGGATATTGGTTACAGAGATAATTTGGTGTACAAGGTGTACAAGGTATTCAAAGATAAGTTTGATATTCCGCCGGTAGAAGTTTTTATGATTAAGCGTATTCCGTCGGGTGCCGGGATGGGAGGAGGTTCGTCCGATGCGGCTTTTTTCGCCAAAGGGCTTAATGAATATTTTGGAATAGGGTTGAAAGAAAAAGAGTTGGAGGCGTTGGTGCTGAAATTTGGCAGCGATTGTCCGTTTTTTATAGAGAACAAACCGGTTTGGGCTACCGGAAGAGGTGAGGTTATGGAGCCTTTGGATTTGGATTTGAGTGGATATGCGATTGTGGTTGTAAAACCTGATGTATCGGTAGTTACGGCAGAAGCTTATTTAAACATAAAACCTTTGAAACGGGGATATTCTTTGAAAGATACTGTGTGCCAAAAAGATTTTTCCGTATGGCGTGAAAAGGTAACCAATGACTTTGAAAATTATGTTTTTTCTAAATTTCAGGTTGTCAAACAAATTAAGGATAAGATGTACGAAAACGGAGCTCTTTATGCTTCTATGACAGGAAGCGGTAGTGCTGTGTATGGATTGTTTGACCGTGATGCTAATCCGGATACTAATGTTTTTAAGGGGATAAACGGATTTATTTGGAAAGGAGAGATGTAGCCGGACAGGGAGCATTTTTTATTTTCTTTCCCTGTAAGTTGGGAATTGTTCATAAACTTGATTATTTTTGCAAAAAATTGAATGAATTAAAATGGCGAAAAGCGTACAAAAACAAGTACTGAAACAACAACAAAAACTTACTCCTCAACAAATAATGGCGATTAAATTGTTGGAAGTGCCTGCCATTGAATTGGAAAAGAGGATAGAAGAAGAGTTGGAAAAAAATCCGTTGTTGGAGGAAGGTGTGGAAGAAACGATTGAAGAAAAGCCGGAAGTACATGAAAACGGTTTGGATGGCGATTTGGAATATGCCAATAGTGCGGAAGGAGAAATTCTGGAAAGTGGAGGCTCTGATAAACAGGAGGATAAAAATAATGAAGAAGGAGGATTTGCCCCCGAAGATTTTATGAATGATCCGGATGAATTTCCCGAATACAAATTGTATTTACCTTCCGACCCAAATAAAGGAGAAGAGCGGCAACTACCTTATGCTTCGTATGCGTCTTTTAAGGAAGATATGGAGAAACAACTGGAACTGAATTTTGATTTGACACCGCGTCAGAAGGTAATTGCTCAATATATTTTGGGAAATTTGGATGATGACGGTTATTTAAGACGGGATTTGAGTTCTATTGCCGATGATATTGCCTTCAAAAGCAATATGGATGTTGGGGATGAAGAAGTAGAAGAAGTCCTTAAAATTGTTCAAAGACTTGAGCCGGCAGGAATTGCGGCAAGAGATCTGAAAGAATGTTTGCTTTTGCAATTGGAAAGAAAGATAGATAAAGATCCGGACAATGTTATGCTGAAAGTGGCTTACGACATACTGGAGCATTATTTTGACGAACTGGGTAAGAAGCATTATGAAAAAATCATATCAAAAGCGGGATTCTCAGAGGAAGAATTGGAAAAAATACTTGAAGAAATCCGAAAATTGAACCCCAAACCCGGTCTTGATTTGAATGAAACGGTTGCTAAGAATTATAACACCATAACACCAGATTTTATTCTTGACATAGATGAAAGCGGTGAATTTATCATTACTCTGAATGATAAAAATGCTCCTGTATTGAGGATTAGTCCTTCTTATCTTGAAGTGCTTGACGAAGTGGAGCGAAAGGAAAATAAAAGTAAGGAAGAGAGAGAGTTGGTGAAATTTATGAAGCAGAAAAAGAACGATGCGGAAGTCTTTATCAGTGCTTTGGCACAACGCCAGAATACCATGATGAAAATCATGCGGGCCATAGCCGAGTATCAAAGAGATTATTTTCGTACGCAAGACGAAAAGAAGATAAAGCCGATGATTTTGAAAGATATTGCGGAAATCACAGGATTTGATGTATCGACAGTTTCCAGAGTGGTGAGTAATAAATATGTACAGACCCCTTTTGGTATTATTTCGCTCAAATCCTTATTTAGCGATAAATTACAGACCAGTTCGGGAGAAGAAGTTTCTACAAAGGTGATCAAGGAAATTATAAAGGAAATAATCGACAGTGAAGATAAGAAAAAGCCCTATTCGGACGATAAAATAGCGAAAATCTTGAAAAACAAAGGCTATAAAATAGCCCGTAGAACAGTGGCAAAATACCGGGAACAAATGGATATTCCCGATTCCAGATTAAGAAAAGAATTATGAAAAAACGGATTTCCCATATTTTGTTTACAGTAGTCGTTTTAAGCGTTTTGTTGAGTGGTTGCAGGGGATTTTATCCTAGCCAGATGTTTAAGACGGGAAGCGATTTTTCGTACAACAATTTTGATACTACCGGTGTTAAAGAGTATGTAATAAGGCCGTTTGACAAGTTGCAAGTCAGGGTTTATACCAACGGAGGATATGTGTTGGTGGATATGGAAAGTAAAATGCCTACTAATATAAACATTCCCGAATATAGGGTGGACAAAGAAGGAAATATTAAACTTCCGGTGGTAGGGCATGTCCATATTGCCGGAAAAACCATTGAGCAAGCGGAAAAGTTTCTCGAAAACGAATATGCTCAATACATGAAAAATCCTTTTGTGTTGATAAATGTGACTAACAGGCGTGTTTTTGTTTTTTCGGCCGGAGCCGAAAAAGGAGATGTCGTTTATATGGACAACGATAATTTTACTTTGATTGAAGCACTTGCCAAGGTTGGCGGTATATCTTCATTTTCAAAAGCTTACAAAATAAAGTTGATTCGAGGAGATTTGAATCATCCGCAAGTGTATATTTTTGATGTCCGTTCGTTAAAGAACATGAAGCGAGCCAATTTTGTTTTGCAATCTAACGACATTATTTATGTAGAAGCCAGACCGAAATATGCTTCGCGTTTACTTGGGGAATTATCTCCTTATATCAGTTTGTTAACATCGATTTTGTTTTTGTACGGTTTATTATACAAATAATTACAGCGAATGAGCGGGAAAAAGTATAAAAAAGTTTTACCCTATAACGACAGGTTCTCACTTCCTAAATTTTTGAAAGTATTACGAGAATCTATTCCTGTTATTTTCCTTATATTTTTTGTGAGCATCTTGGGAGGTTTTTTGTATCTCAGATATACGCCACCTTTGTATGAAGCTTATTCGATCATCCAGATTAACAAAGATGAGGCAACTTCCCAACTACTGAATGTTACCGGCGATTTGACAAAAGAAAATGATGGAGATTTGCCACATACCGTAGAATTATTGAGGTCTAAGGAATTTCTCAAAAGGGTTTTCGGACGTTTGCCGTTAAAAGTGGGGTATTTCAGGGAAGGAACTTTTTTGAGAGAAGAGATATACAAGACCACCCCTTTTCATGTGCAGTTTCGCATAGAAAATACGGGATTTTATAATCTTCCTTTTTATGTAAATTTCCGTGATAAACATGAGGCAGATTTGCTTTATACGGAAGGTGGGAAGGAAGTGACCAAGCATATTCAAATTGGTAAATGGCAAAAAATTGATGATGGGCTGGAATTCAAGATTATCATTGATAATTTCCGGCAAATTCAGGAAAACTATAAAAAACTCAAATCGAACGAATACTTGTTTATTGTATATGACGACAGGACATTGTTTAAACAAAATTTTTCCAAATTACAGATTTTTATAGAAAACCGTTTGGCAAAAACAATCCGGATACAGTTTGCCGATAATAATCCCAACAAAGTAACCGATATGGTCAATACCATAGCGGAAGAATTTTTAAAGTATGATGTCGAAACCAAGAAGGAAAGCACGAAAAAAATTCTTGAATTTATTGAAAAACAGAGTGCTATTGTGTACGAAAAACTAAATTATCTGGACCGGAAACTGAGAAAATTCGGCAAAAGGTATGATTATTATCTGCAAGATGCCAACCTTTCTTCTGTGTATGTAGAGAAATTGAATGAACTGGAAGAGAAAAAAATGGAACTTAATTACGAATTGTCCACTTTAAAGACTATTCAGAGCCTTTTAAATACCAAAAAAGAGATAAATATATACGAAATTGTTGGCCTATTGTCCGGTTTGGATGTTGAGCAATCCCTTATATCCGCTTTGAATAACTTGCAACAACTTATGGATAAACGGGAAAATTTACTCTCGGAATTACAACCCGATAATTTTAAAATTAAACAAATAGACCAACAAATAGAAAAACAAAAACTCCTGTTTTCGACACTTATCACTTCAGTAATGAGAAGGATCAATGATGATATTACAAAAATTGAAAACAAGATAAGTCAGTACCGTTCCAAGTTGGACATTAAGCAAGTGGACGAGGTGGAAAAATCCCGTTTGATGCGTTTGTACAAAGTAAACGAAGAATATTACAACAATCTCTTGGAGAAAAAAGCCGAATATCTAATCTATCAAGCCGGATATGTATCCAACAATACGATTTTGGAAAAAGCGACAGTTCCGACAATTCCGGTATTGCCAAGAAAGAATGTGGTCGTTATTTCCGTCTTGGTACTGGCTTTGGTAGTCAGTTTGGTATTTGTAATTATCAAATATTTGTTTTATACCACCTTGCTTACGACCCAAGATGTGTCGGATTATACCGATGTGCCCATTATTGGTATGATTCCCAAACATAGTGGTAATAATAAGTATTCTTCTTTGGTAGTAGATGCCAAAAGTGCTACGGCTATTACGGAAGCATTCCGCCAATTAAGAACCAATTTGGAATTTTACGGTTTTTCAAAAGACAAAAAAGTAATAGCCGTAACTTCTACAGTTAGCGGAGAAGGAAAAACTTTTGTTTCCATTAATTTGGCTGGTATCATTGCCGGTCTTGGTAAAAAAGTGATATTACTTGATTTGGACTTGCGTCGCCCCAGATTGCATAAAGGGTTTAATGTGGAAAACAACAAAGGAGTTAGTACAATTTTAGTGGGCAAACATTCTATTGAAGAATGCATCAACAACAATGTAGAAGGTGGGTTTGATTTTATTCCTGCCGGTAAAGAACCACCCAATCCGGCAGAGTTAGTATCAAAAAACGAAATGAATGAATTGTTGGAATATCTTGAATCGAAATATGATGTGGTAATAATGGATACCCCTCCGGTAGGATTGGTGATAGATGCATTTCCTGTTTACAAAAAGGCGGATATTCAGTTGTATGTGTTGCGTTCGGAATTTTCGCACAAGACATTTATAAACAACATAAACTATTTGCGGTATGATATGAATATGGAGCATCTTGCTCTGGTGTTTAATAGCATTCGTGTAAAGAGTACCGGCTACGGCTATTCCTACGGATACGGAAGCGGTTATGTGTACGGATATGGATACGGGTATGGAAACATGGCAAACTTCAAAAAGAAAAAAAGATTTTTCAAGGGACGTGCTTAATTAGGTAAAATTGTGTACCTTTGGCAGCCTGATTTTTAATTTTATATATCTATGAAAAACATTTTATTCTTATTGCTTGTAATTATGGCGGTTCTATCCTCTTGCAACAAAGGAGGGGAGGGAGTATCGGTTAAAGAAAATTCCGAACTTAAAACAAAAATTGATACCGTAAGTTACAGTTTAGGAGTCTTGATGGCAAAAAGTTTGAAACAAGACAAGTATTACGATTCCATTGATTACGGGAAATTCATTGCCGGATTTAAAGAATTTTTTGACGGTCATCAAAAAATCAGTGCAGAAGAAGCAGAAAATTTCTTAAGGAAATTTAGTGCAGACAAGACTTTGGCAGAAATGGAAACCGAAAAACAAAAAAACGAAGAATTTTTAGTTAAGAATGCTCAAAAAAACGGAGTGAAAACTACCGAAGATGGTTTGCAATACGAAGTATTGGAGAGTGGAAACGGTATATCGCCCGATACAAACGATTTGGTTTATATCCATTACAAAGGATCTTTAATTGACGGAACGGTGTTTGATGCCGTAGCCGATACCGCCGAAAGCGTACCGTTGCAAATGAATAAGATTATTCCCGGTATGAAGGAAGCCTTGTCTATGATGAAAGAAGGAGACAAATGGAAAATCTATATTCCGTATAAGTTGGCATACGGAGAATATGGAGTGCCGAATTCACCTATAAAACCTTACAGTACGCTTATTTTTGAAATTACACTGGATAAAGTGGAAAAACAATAAAAAAGTTATCTCTTGGTCTAATGGACCGGGGACCTTTCTTACTTTTTGTACAAACGCCTGTTGTTTTAACAGGCGTTTTTTTTATTGCCTTGCTTGTCAACAACTTTTTTGTAGGGATTTGTTTTACAACCAAAAAAATTGTTTAACTTCGCACTTCTAAGAAAACTGTATGAAAGAATGAAATACGCCGTTTTAGTTTTAAGTTTGTTTTTTTTGACGGGATTGAAACAAGTTTTGGCACAACAAGATACGATAAATCAGACCGACGCCAACGGTCTGAAGCAAGGATATTGGGTAGTGTATTATCCCGGAAACACGGTAAAAAAAGAAGAAGGAAAATATATAAACGGGAAAAAAGAAGGCCTGTGGAAGTTTTATTATCCTTCCGGTAATATAAAACAGGAAATAACTTACAAAAACAATCGCCCAAACGGTTTTGTGAGAATATACTATGAAAACGGTAAGGTGTCGGAAGAAGGTATCTGGAAAGGAAACAAGTGGGTGGGAAAATATAAGTATTACCATAAAAACGGCAAACTTGCTTACGATTGGAATTATAATGAAAACGGCAAAAGAGAAGGAGTACAAAAATATTAT